>JAGQJE010000100.1 GCA_020430775.1 Myxococcales bacterium | reverse complement strand
GGGGGCGGGGGCGGGGGCGGGAACGGGTGTTGGCGGTGCTTGACGGGGAGCGTCGGTGTCGCGGAGGCTCGGCGGATGCGCGTGCTCGCTGCAGACGTTGGGGGGACGAAGACCTGGCTCGCGGTGTACGAGGTGAGCGAGCCCTCCGCCGGGACGGCGCGCTGGGAGGCGCCCTCGTGTCGCGCGCTGCGGGACGAGAAGCTCCCGAGCGCGCAGTGCGGCTCGCTCGAGGAGCTCACGCGCGCGTTCCTCGGCGACGAGCGAGTCCACCACGCGGCCTTCGGGCTCGCCGGCCCCGTCGAGGGCGACACGGCCAAGCTCACGAACCTGCCGTGGCGGGTCGAGTCGGGCGCGCTGCGCGACGCGCTCGGCGCCCAGTCGGTCACGCTCATCAACGACTTCCACGCGATGGCGCTCGGGATCGAGCTCGTCGCGCCGGAGCACCGCGTCGTCCTGCAGCGCGGCGAGACCGATCCTCACGCGCTGGGCGCGCTCCTCGGCGCGGGCACCGGGCTCGGCGAGGCCCTCTTCATCGGGACCGAGACCGACGCGGACGGCCGGCGCGTCTTCTCGACCGAGGGCGGACACGCAGACTTCGGGCCGCGGGACGACCTCGAGATCGACCTGCTCCGCTTCTTGCGCGCGCGCCATGGGCGCGTCTCCACCGAGCGCGTCGTGTCGGGGCAAGGCATCGCGGACCTCTACGACTTCGTGGTCACGCGCGGCCACGCGGAGACCACCGACGCCGTCCGGGACGCCATCGAAGGCGGGGCGGACCCGGGCGCCACGATCGGGGAGGCGGCGCTCGCCGAGCGCGACGCGGCGTGCGTCATGGCGGTCGATCGTTTCGTGTCGCTCTACGGCGCGGAGGCGGGCAACGTCGCGCTCCGGAGCCTCCCCGGGGCCGGCCTCTTCGTCGGCGGCGGCGTGGCCGCGAAGCTCATCGAGCGCATCAAGGCGGGCGGGTTCATCGAGGCGATGCTCGACAAGGGCCGGATGCGCTCGGTCCTCGAGCGCTTCGAGGTCGTGGTCGTCACCGACCCAAAGGCCGGGCTGCTGGGCGCGCGGCAGGCCGCGATCCGCGCCGCGGCCCGCACCTGAGCCTCCGGTCAGCCGCCGCCGAGGAGGTAGCGCTCCATCGCCTTCGCGAAGCCTTCCTCGCCGTTCGACGCCGTGCGCTCATCGGCGGCGCGCTGCACGTCTTCGCTCGCGTTCCCCATCGCGATGCTCAGCCCGCTCCGCTCGAACATCGGGACGTCGCTCGGCATGTCGCCGATGGTCGCGATCTGCTCGGCGGGGACGTCGAGCAGGGACGAGAGGCGCTCGAGCACCGCGCCCTTGTTGGCGTCCGGGTGCGTGACGTCGAGGTAGTAGGGCTGGGATCGCGTCGCGGACACGTGCTCGCCGAGCGCGCCTCGCACGTCCTCGGCGCAGCGCGCGACGCGCTCGTGGTCGTCGCTCACGCCCACGATCTTCACGACCCGCTCGCGCAGGCCGTCGAAGTCGTCGACCACTTCGGGCGCGAACTGCACGGTGCGCTGCTCTCGGTCGACGTGGCCCGAGTCGTCCGAGCGAAGGATCAGCCAGTCGACGCCCCGATAGACCCACACATCGAGCTGGTGCGATCGCAGCGTCTCGATGACCTCCCCGACGACGTCGCTCGGGACGGTCTGCTCCTCGATGACCGAGAGGTCTGGCTCGACGAGCATCCCGCCGTTGAACGCCGCGACGGGCGCGTCGAGCTCGAGCGGCTCGATGAGCATACGCAGCCCCTTCGGCGGTCGGCCGCTCGTGATGGTGAACGCGATGTCGCGCTCGCGCAGGGCGCGGACGGCGCGGCGCGCCCGGTCGGTGAGCGCCTTGTCGTCGGTCACGAGCGTGCCGTCGACGTCGGCGATGACGAGGCGGATCTCGGTCACCCGAGCGCTCCGTCGATCGCGTCCCTGAGCGCCGCGAGCCCCGCCTCGAGGTCGCCGCGGATGTGCGCCCGGAGCAGCCGGCGGCCGCGCTCGGCGAGCACGCGGAGGTCGCCGCGCGCCTGCGCCGCTTCGACGACGCCGAAGCTGAACGCGTGGCCCGGGATCGCGAGGTCGCTCGCGGGCTCGTAGGTCACCTGCAAGAAGACGCCGCTCGGCGGCCCGCCCTTGTACGCCTGGCCGGTCGAGTGCAAAAAGCGCGGCCCGAACCCGACGCACGTGGCCACACGCTTCGCGTCGCGAACGGCCCGGCGCATCGCCTCGAGGGTGCGCTCGTGCGGGTCGCTCCGCTCGATGTACGCGAGGATCGCGAAGTAGTCGCCTGCCCCGAGCCGCTCGAGGTGGGCCTTCAGCACGGCCCGCGCCGACGGCTCGCCGCCGCGCGCCGGGGCGAGCGCCCGCGCGTTGTCGTCGTCCGCGAAGAACGCGAAGGGGCCCGCCTCGCAGAACGCCTCCTCGTCGGGCAGCGCGCCCGTCTCTTCGTACTGGTCGGTCAGCTCCTTCGCGGCGACCTTGCTCCCCTCGACGTCCGGCTGGTTGAAGGCGTTGATGCCGAGGATCGAGCCGGCGACCGCCGTCGCGATCTCCCATCGGAAGAACTCCTGGCCGAGATCTTCGCGGCCGGCGACGTCGATCCGCACCACCGGGTGATCCGCCGCTTCGATCGCCTCGACCGCCGCGTCCTGCGCGGGGTCCGCGTCGCCGTCGAGCCGCAGGTACGCGAAGAGGCGGTCGGCGCCGTACGCCTCGGGCGGGCCGAGCGGCTCGCGGTCGACCGGGATGATGCCGCGGCCCTCCTTGCCGGTGGACTCGGCGAGGAGCTGCTCGAGCCACGCGCCGAGCGGCTCGATGCCCGGCGACGCGATGAGCGTGACCTTGTCGCGGCCGGCGCGCGCGAGGGTCCCGAGGACGACGCCGAGCAGCACGCCCGGGTTCTCCTCGGGTGGGACGACCGCCGAGCACGCGTGCACCATCAGCTCGGTGCGGTCGAGGAACGCCGGGACGTCGAGCCCCATGATCGCCGCCGGCACCATCCCGAAGCTCGACAGGGCGGAGTAGCGCCCGCCGATGCCGGGGACGCCGAAGAAGGTCCGCGCGAACCCCTCAGACCGGACGACCTCTTCGAGCGGAGAGCCGGGGTCGGTCACGCAGACGAAGCGCGCGCCGGCGTCGCCCTCACCGACGGCGCTGCGTACGCGGTCGAGGAAGTAGTCCTTCAAGATGTTCGGCTCGAGGGTCGAGCCGGACTTGCTCGAGACGATGAAGAGCGTCTCGCCGACGTCGATCTGCGCCTCGACCGCGCGGACCTGCGCCGGATCGGTCGAGTCGAGGACGAGGAGCCTCGGGCAGCCGCTCGCCGGCTCGAAGATGCGCGACAGGACGTCCGGGCACAGGCTCGACCCGCCCATGCCGAGCACGACCGCGTGCGTAAAGCGGCGCCCCGTGTCTTTGAAGAAGGGCGCGGCCGCCTCGATGGTGTCGCGCTCGTCCTCGGCGACGCCGAGCCAGTCGAGCCACCGGCCCTCGTCCTCGCCGGTCCACAGCGACGCGTCCCGCGCCCAGAGGCGGCGGACCCCGTGCGCTCGTGCCACTGCGAGAGCGTGGTCTTTACGTCGTCTTCGAGCGGGGCCGGGAGCCGGTAGCGCATCCGATCGAACACCGGCCGCAGCGCGCCCTCGCGCTTCTGCTCGACCGACGCCATGAGCCCGTCGAACGCCTCGGAGAACTTGTCTACGCCCTGCACGAGGAGCTCGTCGGTCAGCGCGTCGAGGTCCACCCCGTGCGTAGCAAGCGTCGCGAGGGTCGCCTCGGCGTCGTCGAGATCCGCCTCGACCCGGTTCGCGGCCTCGCCGTGGTCTCGGAACGCGTCGAGCGTCGCCGGCGGGATGGTGTCGACCGTGTCTGGCCCGATGAGCGACTCGACATAGAGCACGTCGCTGAGGCGCGGGTCCTTCGTGCTCGTGCTCGCCCAGAGCAGGCGCTGCACGTGCGCGCCGCGCGCCTCGAGCGCCCGCCACCGCGCGCCCGCCCGGGTCGCCTTCCAGTCGCGGTAGGTGAGCTTGGCGTTCGCGATGGCGACCTTGCCGTCGAGGTGGCGCAGCTCGGTGTCCGCCTCGAGCCGGGGCGCGACGAGCACGTCGAGGCGGCTGACGAAGAGGCTCGCGACGCTCGCGACCTCAGAGAGGTCGCCCCCGCGCTCCGCGAGCGCTTCGAGCCCGCTCATGTACGCGTCCGCCACCTGCGCCCAGACCTCCCGCGAGAAGAGCAGCGTGACGTTCACGTTGATGCCCTCGGCGGTGAGCTGCTCGATGGCCGAGAGCCCTTCGGTCGTGGCCGGCACCTTGATCATGACGTTCGGGCGGTCTAGCGTGCGCCACAGCCGCCGCGCCTCCTCGACCGTGCCGGCGGTGTCGTGCGCGAGGTAGGGCGACACCTCCATGCTGACGTAGCCGTCCTCGCGGGCCGCTTCGTCGTACACCGGCCGCAAGATGTCCGCGGCGTGCTGGATGTCCTCGATGGCGAGCGACTCGTAGATCGCCTTCGGGGTCGCGTCGTGGTCTACGTCCATGTCGT
This sequence comes from Myxococcales bacterium, assembly GCA_020430775.1. Lineage (GTDB taxonomy): Bacteria > Myxococcota_A > Polyangia > Polyangiales > Houyiibacteriaceae > JAGQJE01. The sequence goes on along the minus strand of JAGQJE010000100.1, from coordinate 46,335 downwards.
CGAGCGCGCGGTCGTAGTCGGTGCTGCCGCCCATCGCCTTCGCGAAGATGGACGGGTTCGACGTGACGCCGCGCAGACCATCCTCCTCGACGAGGCGCCGGAGCTCGCCGCTCTCGATCAGGTGACGGCGGATGTAGTCGAGCCAGATCGACTGGCCGTGCTGTGGGTGCAGCGTCTTCAGGTCCATCGCTTACCTCCCGTCGCTTCCGCCCCGGACCACGGCGAGCGCTCGCTCGACGACGTGGTCCACGGTGAAGCCGTAGTGCTCGAAGACGACCGCGCCGGGTGCCGACGCGCCGAAGCGATCGACGCCGATCATCGCGCCCGCGGGCGGGCCCCCTACCCAGCGCTCCCACCCGAACGACGAGGCCGCCTCGGCGCCGAGGCGCGCGCTCACGGCGCGGGGCAGCACCTGCTCGCGGTAGGCCTCGGGCTGCTCCGCGAAGAGGCGCCACGAGGGCATCGACACGAGCCGCGCCTTTACGCCCGATGAGCGGAGCCGGGGCTCGGCCTCGGCGATGAGCGCGACCTCGGACCCGCTCGCGACGAGGATGACGTCCGGCGTGGTCACCTCGGGGTTCAGGACGTACGCGCCGCGCGCGAGCTGCGACGCCGGCGCGTACTTCGAGCGGTCGAGGGTCGGGACGTGCTGCCGCGTCAGCACGAGCGCGACCGGCCGGTCCCGGGTCTGCACCGCCACCTGCCACGCCCAGCGCGTCTCGTTCGCGTCGCACGGCCGCAAGACGACGAGGTTCGGGATGGCGCGGAGCGACGCGAGGTGCTCGACGGGCTCGTGCGTCGGGCCGTCCTCGCCGACGCCGATGCTGTCGTGGGTGAAGACGAAGACCGCGCGCAGGTGCGCCAGCGCGGCGAGCCGCACCGAAGGCCGCATGTAGTCCGAGAACACGAGGAAGGTCGCGCCGAAGGGCAAGAACCCGCCGTGGTAGGCGAGCCCGTTCACCGCGGCGGCCATCGCGTGCTCGCGGACCCCGAAGTGCAGGTTGCGCCCGGCGTAGCTCCACACCCCACCGACGCGGCCCTGCACGCCGCGCTCCGGCTTCGCCGGCGCCTCGAAGTCGCCCGCCTCGTCGAGCGCGGTGTAGGTCGACGGGTCGAGATCGCCGGAGCCACCGACGAGCTCCGGGAGCGCACGCCCGATCGCCTGCATCACCGCCTGTGACGCCTTGCGGGTCGCCATCCCCTCTTCGTCGGGCGGGAACTCGGGCAGCCCGTCGCTCCAGCCCTCGGGCAGGCGCCCCTCGAAGCGTCGCTCAACCTCACGCGCGAGCTGCGGAAAATCAGATGCATATGCGTCGAACCTCTCGCGCCAGGCAGCTTCTAGCGCGCCGCCGCGCTCGAGGGCCTCGCGGAAGTGGGCGAGCGCCTCGTCCGGCACGTAGAACGCCGGCTCGAGCGGCCACCCGAGGTGCGCCTTCGCCTTCGCCGTCTCCTCGGCGCCGAGCGCGCTGCCGTGCGCCGCGAAGGTGCCCTGCTTGTCCGGCGCTCCGTACCCGAGGACCGTCTTGGTGACGATGAGCGACGGGCGGTCGTCGACCTGCTTGGCCTCGGTGATGGCCCGCGTGACCGCGTCGAGGTCGTTGCCGTCGCTCACCTCGACCACGTGCCAGCCGTACGCGCGGTAGCGCGCGGGCACGTCCTCGGTGAAGGTGATGCCCGTGCTCGCCGACAGCGTGACCCGGTTGTCGTCGTAGAGGACGATGAGCCGGCCGAGCCCGAGGTGCCCTGCGAGGGAGGCCGCCTCGCTCTGGACGCCCTCCATCATGTCGCCGTCGCTCGCGAGCGCGTACGTGGTGTGGTGGAAGACCTCGTGGCCCGGGCGGTTGTAGCGCGCGGCAAGGTGCGCCTCCGCGATCGCCATCCCGACCGCGTTGCCGACGCCCTGCCCGAGCGGCCCGGTCGACGCCTCGACGCCCGCCGTGAGGTGGCTCTCCGGGTGTCCCGGGGTCTTGCTCCCCCACTGCCGAAAGCGCTGTAGCTCGTCGAGCGGGAGGTCGTACCCGGTCAGGTGCAAGAGCGCGTAGAGCAGCGCGGAGCCGTGGCCGGCGGAGAGGATGAAGCGGTCACGATCCCACCAGCCCGGGTTCGCGGGGTTGTGCCGGAGAAAGCGCGTCCACAGGACGTAGGCCACGGGCGCCGCCCCCATCGGCAGCCCGGGGTGCCCGGACTTCGCCTTCTCGATCATGTCGACCGCGAGAAAACGGATCGCGTTGACGCACGCGTTGTCGAGCTCGGCTCGCTTCATGATCATCTCCCTTTCAATTGCGCTGCCGCCTCGGCGTCGACGAGCCAGCGCACCGCGCCGCGGGCCGGGTCGACGCGCCCGGCGGGGGCGACGTCGCTGGCGCCTGGGCGCGAGCGCAGCACCTGCCCGAGCCGGGCCGCCTTCGCCGCCCCGACCACCAAGAACACGACCTGCGCGGCCGCGTTCAGGACGGCCGGGGTCAGCGTGAGGCGCGACGTGCCGTCCGGCGCCTGGTTTGGGCACACCCAGCGCGCGCGCTCGTGCACGACCGGGGTCCCCGGGAAGAGCGAGGCGGTGTGTCCGTCCTCTCCCATCCCGAGGAAGACGAGGTCGAGCGGCGGCGGGGGCGCGTCGTCCTCGAGCTCGAAGGCCTCCCGCAGCAGCGCCTCGTAGCGCGCCGCCCCCTGCGCCGGGGGGTCTTCGCCGCGCATGCGGTGTACGTGCTCCACCGGCGGGGCGACGGCGTCGAGCAGCGCCTGCTTCGCCATCCGGTAGTTGCTCTGTTCGTCATCGGGCGGCACGCAGCGCTCGTCTCCCCAGAAGAACCACACGCGCTCCCAGTCGATGCGCTTCGAGAAGCGGTCGGTCGCGAGGCGCTGGTACGCGCCGGCCGGCGTGCTCCCGCCGGACAGCGCCCAGGTGAACCTCCCGCGGTTCGCGATCGACAGGCGCGCCGTCGCCAGCACCTGCTCGGCCGCGGCCTCCATGACCGCCTCGCGGCTATCGAAGGCGATGACCTGCTGGCCGCCCCGATCGAGGAACACCGAGGTGCCCCGCACCGCGCGCGCCGCGCTCATGACTTCTCCGCGTGTCCGCCGAACGCCGAGCGCATCGCCGACAGCAGCTTGTCCGCGTAGTCGGCCTGCCCGCGCGACGAGAAGCGCTGGCTGAGGGCGGCGGCGAGGACGTTCGCGGGGACGGCCTCGTCGATCGCCGCCTTGAGCGTCCAGCGACCCTCGCCGGAGTCGGAGACGCGGCCCTTGAAGCTCGACAGGTCCGGCTGCTCGAGCAGCGCGCCCGCGGTGAGGTCGAGCAGCCACGACCGGATGACGCTCCCGCGACGCCACACCTCCGCGATGTCCGCGAGGTCGAGGTCGTACTGATAGTGCTCCGGGTCGCGCAGCGGCGTCGTCTCGGCGTCGAGGTCCTGCTTCGTCGCGCCGACGTTCGCGTGTCGCAGGATGTTCAGGCCCTCGGCGTACGCCGCCATGATCCCGTACTCGATCCCGTTGTGGACCATCTTGACGAAGTGGCCCGCCCCCGCGCCGCCGCAGCGCAGGTAGCCGCGCTCCGCCGTCCCGCCCTTGTCGCCCCCCTCCCGGCCAGGCGTCCGCTCGGCCGCCTCCATCGGCGGGGCGAGCGCCGCGAAGATCGGGTCGAGCCGCTCGATCGGCTCCCGCTCGCCGCCGATCATCTGGCAGTAGCCCTCTTCGAGCCCCCACACGCCGCCGCTCGTCCCGACGTCGACGTAGTGGAGATCGCGCTCGGCGAGCTGCTTCGCGCGGCGGATGTCGTCGATGTAGTACGAGTTGCCGCCGTCGATGACGGTGTCGCCCGGCTCGAGGTGTTGCGCGACCGCGTCGATCGTCGCGTCGACGGCGCCCGCCGGCACCATCAGCCAGACCGCGCGCGGCGCGTCGAGCTTCTTCGCGAGCTCCTCCACCGACGAGGCGCCGACCGCGCCCTCCTCGACGAGCCGGTCGATCGCCTCCTGCGACCGATCGAACACCACGCAGGTGTGCTCGGCGCGCATGAGCCGCCGCACCATGTTGGCGCCCATGCGCCCAAGGCCGATCATCCCGAGTTGCATTGGTCTGCCTCCTGTCTCGCCTCGCGGCGCTCGCTACGACGCCTTCGGATCCGCCCACCCGCCGACGTCGGCGGTCAGCCGAGCGGCGTCCTTCGGACCCCAGCTCCCGGGCTCGTAGGGGGACACCGGCGCCTGCGCGTCGAGGACCGGGTCGACGATCTCCCAGGCGGCCTCGACGGCGTCCTGCCGCGCGAACAAGGTCGCGTCGCCTTCCATTGCGTCCCCGAGGAGCCGCTCGTACGCGCCGATCTCGTCGCCGGTCTCGTGGTGGACGAGCGACAGCTCGTTCAGCTCGCCCACCATCGCCTCGCCGGGTTTCTTGATGCTCGCCCCGAGCGCGATGTTCAGCTCCGGCGTGAGCCGCAGGCGCAGGTAGTTCTCATCGCCGGCGGCGAACTTCGAGACGGGCGGGCGCTTCAGCTCGACCCGCACCTCCGTCGCCGTGACCGGCAGGCACTTGCCCGCCCGGATGAAGAAGGGCACGCCCGTCCACCGCCACGAGTCGACCTCGAGCCGCAGCGCCGCGTAGGTCTCGACGTTCGAGTCGGCCGCGACCCCGGGCTCGTCCCGGTACCCTCGGAACTGGCCGCGCACCAGGTCCGGGGCGCTGAGCGGCTTGACCTGGCGGAACACCTTGACGAGCTCGTCGCGGATCGACTCGTGGTAGGTCGTCGCCGGCGGCTCCATCGCGAGGAAGCCGACCACCTGCATCAGGTGGTTCTGCACGACGTCACGGATCGCCCCGGCCTCCTCGTAGAAGGCCCCGCGGCCCTGGACGCCGAACTTCTCGGCCATCGTGATCTGGACGTTCTCGACGTAGTTACGATTCCAGATCGGCTCGAGGAAGGTGTTCGCGAACCGGAAGACCACGAGGTTTTGCACGGTCTCCTTGCCGAGGTAGTGGTCGATACGAAACACGTCCGCCTCGTCGAACACCGTCTGGATCGTCTCGCTCAGCGCCTTCGCCGACGCGAGGTTCCGGCCGAAGGGCTTCTCGACGATCAGCCGCGCGCCGGCGGTGCAGCCGGAGTCGCCGAGGTGCTTGATGACGACCGGGAAGAGATCGGGCGGGATGGCGAGATAGTGGATGGGCCGCTTCGCGCCGGTGAGCTGCTGCCGGAGCGCGTCGAAGGTCGCGCGGTCGTTGTAGTCGCCGTCGACGTAGCGCAGCAGCTCGACCAGCTTCGCGAACGCCGCCTCGTCGACGCCGCCGCCGTACTCCTCGAGGCTCGCGCGGGCGCGCTCCCGCAGGTCGTCGACCTTCCAGCCCGCCTTGGCGACGCCGATGATGGGCACGTCGAGCTGCTTGCGCGCGATCAGCGCCTGGAGCGCGGGAAAGATCTTCTTGTAGGCCAGGTCTCCGGTCGCCCCGAAGAACACGAACGCGTCGGAACGCGGTGGCTGCGGCATCGTACTCACCCTTTCCCTCGGCCAGCGGCCGGACGAATCGCGACCGAGAAGTCCTCGCCCTCCCACCGGTCCGACCCCGGCCAGTACACGGTGAACACCACGCGCGCGCCGGCCGGCAGCTTCTCCGTCGGGAGGTCGACGATGTGCACGCCGAGCCCGGTGTCGCGGGTCTCCGAGTCCTCGACGGTCGTCCAGCCGTCGGCGCTCCAGTGGACGACGCCCGGGCGCGGCAGCTCGACGCGCAGCGACGCGTCGAGCTCGATGCCCTGACACTTGTGGTTGAAGCGCCAGAAGTGCCGATCGCAGCGCACCTTCTGGCGCTGGTAGCGCTCGACCGGCTGCGGCGGGGTGTCGAAGACGCGGCCGTCCGCGAGCGAGCGGCAGAGCTTCACGTACTCGGCGTGCGCCCAGACGAGCGGCATCGCAGACCCGGACGGCTTGCCGAAGACGAGCTCGCGCTCGGGCACGTCGTCTGTGTCCCAGCACTGCTCCGGCAGCAGCGACCCGTCGCCCGCGAAAGCGGGGATGGACTCTTCGAGCGCCTTCGCCTCGTCGACGCGCCCCGCGGCGAGCTCGTAGTGCGCGCGCTCGGCGCTCAGCAGCGGCCACGCCCGGCCGACGCCGGTCCCGTCGAAGGGGCTCCCGTCCTCGTGCTCGCCGTAGCCGTCGTCGTTATATCGATGCCACAGCGGGCCGTGCGGCGTGTCTACGCGCAGGAGCGCGTCGATGACCTTGACCGTGTTCACGATGCGCGGGTCATCGGCCGCGCGTACCCCGAAGCGAACGAGCGCGAGCGCGTCGGGGCTCACGAGGTGCGCGGCGCGCGCGCAGTCCTCTCCCGGCGGGCGGTTCTTGATGGGCACGTAGCCGTCGGTCGGCGACGCGGCGTCCGCGCGGTCGGCCGACGCGATGCGGACGTAGTAGCCGTCGACGCCGACCCGCCGCGCGAGGTCGCCGCCCTCGACGTAGGTCCAGCGCTCGATGCCGGCGTTCCACGCGTCGGCGGTCTCCCGGAGGTACTCGGCGATGGCCGGCTCGTGCGTCTCGGCGAGGTCCGCCGCGCAGAGCAGCGCCGCGACCTCCACCGCGAGCGTGAAGGGCGAGTACCCGGCGTCCTCCTCCCAGCGATCCTGGGGCGTGACCGGCCCGTTGCGGACGATGAACCCCGCCGCCGCTCGCACCATCGGCCAAAAGCGCGCCACCTCGGACGCGTCGAGCGCGCCCTCCCGGCGCGCGAGGTCGAGCAGCAGGATGGGGAAGCCGGTCTCGTCCATCTGGATGCCGTCCCAGTAAGCCTTCCCGGCGAGCCACATGTTTTGCGGCCAGCGCCCGTCGGCCTCCTGCGTCACCGCGAGGTAGCGGAGGACGCGGCTCATGTCGTCGCGGGCGCCCGCGGCGAGCAGCCCGCCTGCGCTCTCGACCAGGTCACGCGGCCAGACCAGGTGGTAGCCGCCGAGGTCGCCGTCCCCCCGCGCCGAGCCCCACGGGATGGACAGGCTCGCGATGATGCCACCCGGAAAGAGCGCCGACTCGTGGGTGCGCAGGACGGCCCGCGAGACGCGGTACAGGTCGCGAACGGGGGGCTTGGGCAGCTCGATCGGGCGGAGCGAGCGCTGCCAGCGCTCCCACCCCTCGCGGTACTCGGCGGCCGCCTCGTCGAAGCCGTCGAGCAAGCTCGCGCGGGCGCGCACCGCCGCCTCGTCGTAGGTGCGCCCGAAGCCGAGCGCGAGCACGAAGCGGCCCCCGCACGCGGCGAGGTCGACCTCGCCGGTCAGCGCCACGTTGCCGTCGTCGGCCCGCTCGTACTGCCGGGTCAGGCGGCGGTGAGCGTGGAGATCCTGCCAGCCATCCGAGGCGCCGACGAAGCCCGCGGAGCGACGCAGCCAGCCCGCCGAGCACATCAGCGCGAGCGCGGTGCCGCTCCGCTCGGCGAAGAGCATCGGCGTGCCCTTGTACTCGCCGACCCACGCGGTGTTCCCCCCGCCGCCATTGCGCAGGTGCGGCGCGATCAGGGCGAAGAGCGCGTAGTCCTCGAGCGCGCCCTCGAGCGGCGTGAGCTCGACGCGCTGGAGCAGCACCTCGCGCTTCGGGTCGCTGACGACCTCTTTTTGGATGCGGTACCGGCGCTCGACGCAGGTGTTCGTCAGGCGAAACGCGGGCACGCCGACGTCCATCGCTTCGATGGCGTGCTCGGCGTGGCGCTTCTCCTCAGAGAAGAACGCCTCGCGGTCCGTGACGATGAGCCCGAAGTCGCGCGTGCAGGCCTCGTCGACCCGCGGGTAGTAGACCTCGTTGACGATGCCGCGCGCGACGGTGAACCAGATGCGCCCGCACGCGCCGAGCGACGTCCCGACGCCGCTCTTCGCGCTCGAGGTCCAGCGAGCGAGTGTGCCTGGCGAACCGGGAGCTTGTGCGGCGTCGTACTGCGGCATGCGATCATCCAGGCGCTGAGGGTGGGTGCCTTGTCGTCCGTCCGGCGCGCGCAAAGCGCGTCATCGCCTCGCCAGCCGCGGCAGCGGGCGTCAAAGCGGGCTCCCCGACGAGACGCCACGCGTGCCCGACGGAGTCGAGGCTGTGGCCCCTCGCGGGCATGTTGCAGCGGTCGCCAGCTCTCGAGTCGACCAGGACGGCGTCCGGTTCCCTGGGCTCTCTCCACGCGGCGTCAGTGGTGGGCTCAGCCCACGGCGCTGATCGTCACGAAGACCCTGTGCTCGTGGCGCCGCGGTGTCAATACCGTCATCGCGCCGCTCGAACCACCCACGGGCGCTACGAGGGCGCGGGCGTCGTGGCTCGCGGCGAGCGTGTGGCGTCCGGCGCGTGCGAGCCGCCCCCGTCCCCGTCCCCGTCCGCCGCCGGCGCCGGCGTCTGCCGGTCGCTCGCGGCGGCCCGCGTCTTCTGCGCGAGCAGCGGCAGCACGTACGGAAACCCGATCTGCACGGTGTCGAGGTCCGGCGCGATCTGACCGACCAGCCAGAACATCAGCACGGACGCGCGCTCGACGTAGAACCACCCCTCGGGGTAGTGGAATGAGCGCATCAGCTCGCGCAGCTCTCGGCGCGCGACCTCCGGGTCCGCCAGCCGCTCGAGCGAGCGCCGGTCGGCCCGCATCAACGCGCCGGCGGTCCGCGCCTCGAGCCCGAGGATCTTCTTGAAATAGACCTTGACCGTCTGCTCGAGCAGCGCGCGGTTGCCGCCCTCGGCCACGAACCCCATCCGCTCGATGCCGGTCATCACGAGGCGGTCGTCCTGCTCGAAGAAGCCGCGCAACACCTCGACCATGCCATCGACGGTCTGCTCTCGGACCTCACAGGTCGCGCCGAAGTCGAGCACGACGACCCGGGGCTCGTCGGCGCCGAGCGCGTCGTCGATGAGGAAGTTCCCCGGGTGCGGATCGGCGTGGAAGAAGCGGTGCACGAAGAGCTGCTCGTAGAACGTCTCGACGAGGATGCGCGCGACCTGCTCCGGGTCGATCCCGCGCCGCTCCATCTCGTCGACGCGGGTGATCTTGAAGCCGTCCATGAACGACATGGTCAGCACGTCGCCCGTGCTGAGCGCGTGGATGACCGAGGGGAAGAGCAGGCGCGCATCGTGCGCGAAGCTCGCGGCCATCCGCTCCATGCACGCGGCCTCGTGGCGGTAGTCGGTCTCGCGGCGGAGCAGGTCGACGAGCGCCGCGTGCACCTCCTCGAGGTTGTCCATCGGCACGAAGAACTTGTAGACGCGCACCGCGAGCCCGACGACCTGCATGTCGACGCGGACCACGCCGCGGATGCCCGGGTACAGCACCTTGACCGCCACCCGGGTGCCGTCGTCGAGGTAGGCCTCGTGCACCTGCCCGAGCGAGGCGGCCGCGACGGGCACCGGGTCGACGCGCGCGAAGAGCGCCGCGATAGGCTGCCCGAGGCTCCGCTCGATGGCCGGACCGATCTCGTCGAACGAATGCGGCGGCACGGCGTCCTGGAGCGCTTCGAGCTCCTTGCCGTACACGCGCGGCAGGAAGCCGCCCATGATGGAGAGCACCTGGCCGAGCTTGATGTAGACACCGCGCAGGCGGAGCATCCCGCGGAGGAGCCGGCGCGCGTTCCGCGTGTCGACCCGCTCGCCCCGCCGCTCGAGCCACCCGGGGACGTGGTCCGTCTCCTTGCCGCTCGCGGCGTCCACCGTCGTGCGGCGGAAGAGCTTGAGCAGCCCGAGCTGCACCATGTAGCTCGCGAAGATGATGCCGAAGATCCACCACGCACGTGCAAGTCGGATCGTCAGCCGCATCGCCGGCAGTGTCCGATCTTAGGGCGACCAGGGCAACGCACCGCTCGCGCGTCAGACGGCTGGGCACGCGGCGGGCGGCCTCGTCGCAGGGGGCGGACCCGCATGCCGAAAGCGAAGGACGCGCTCCATCGAAGGGTGTAGAGTCGGCGGCATGTTTCGCAAGCAATCGACCGCCAAGGTGCGCGAGAAGCTCAACAAGGCGCTCCGTCACGACCGGCACGCCGAGGCGCTCTCTCTGTACGACACGCTCGAGCAGCAGGAGCCGCAGGAGCCGCGGTGGCCGCAGCGTAAGGGCGACCTCCTCGTCAAGATGAAGCGCAAGCCCGACGCGCTGAAGGCCTACGAGCGGGCGGTCGACCTCTACGCAAAGCAGGGGTTCGTGGCGCGCGCGGCGGCCATGGCGAAGGTCGCGCTCACGGTCGACCCGAGCCGCGTCGACGTGCTCGAGCGCGTCGACCCCGACGCGGCCCGCGCTCTGCGCGACGAGCGCAAGCGCAAGCGCGAGGCCGCGGCCGGACCGGAGGGCGGGACGCAGCGGCGGCGCATCCGCGAGGACGCGGCCACGCTGCTCCCATCGAGCGGCGCGGCGGCGGACGAGGTCCGCTTCGACGACCTGCAGGCCGAGCACGGCTCGTTCGAGCTCGACATCACCGACGTCGAGCTGCTCTCCGCGGAGGAGCGCGCGCTCGCCGAGGTGGAGCGCCAGTCGGGCGAGGTCGCGCCGGTCAGCGACCACCCCCGGCCTCGCACGGCCGCCGAGCTCGCGCAGCTTCCGTCCTCGAGCCTCTTCGCCGAGGTGCCCCAGGCCGCCCTGCGGCAGCTCATCGCGGGGTCGGAGCTCGTGAAGGTGCCGGCCGCGCGCACGCTCATGGCCACGGGGGAGCCGGCCGACGCGATGTACCTGCTGATCGAGGGCGAGGCCTACGTCCACGTCCCGGGCCGCCGGTCCGGCCCGATCCGGGTCGGAGAGGGCGACGTGCTCGGCGAGACCTGCCTCGTCGATCAAGCGCGCCGGCGCGCCGTCGCCGTCACGGCCGGCCCGGTCACCGCGCTGAAGATCCCGAAGGCGGTCCTCGACTCGATCGTCGCGTCGTTCCCCGAGGTCGGGGACGTCCTGCTCGAGCTGCTCAGCCGCCGCCTCATCAGCAACCTCTTGCACACCTCGCCGCTGTTCACCGCGTTCGAGCCGAAGGTGCGCGCCGACCTGGCGCGCCGCTTCGAGGTCCGGCGCGCGCGCGAGCACACGATCATCCTCAAGGAGGGCAAGCGCTCGGACGGGCTGTACATCCCGCTGCTCGGCGAGCTGCACGTCTCCGGCTCGAAGCAGTCGACCGCCCAGCTCAAGCTCGGCAGGCCCTTCGGCCAGGGCTCGCTGCTCAGCGAGGAGCCCTCCCCGGTCACCGTCGAGGTCGTCACCGAGGCGCTCGTCCTGCGCCTGCCGGCGAAGCGCTTCCACGAGGTCGCGCAGCTCTACCCCTCGGCGCTCGAGCACCTGCAGGCGATGCAAGACCTCTCCCTCGACGACCGGCAGATGCTCTCGCTGGTCCCTCCCCCTCCGGAGTGACGGCCCCTCGACGGCCGCCGCGGCCCGTCGGGGTGGCCGGACGAAGGGGAGCGTCTATACTCGCGGGCCATGGGGTACAGCGCAGCGTTTCATTGTGTCGCCGGCTGTGAAGGCAGCTATCCGCTCGACACCGTCATCTACGCGTGCCCGAAGTGCGGCGAGCTCCTCGAGGTCCTGCACGACATCGAGGCGCTGCGTGACCGAAGCGCCGACGAGTGGAAGCAGCTCTTCGACGCCCGCTGGATGACCCGCCACTGGCCCTACGGGAGCGGCGTCTGGGGCAAAAAAGAATGGGTGCAGCCCCACCTCCGGGACGAGAACATCGTCTCGACCGCCGAGGGCGGGACGAACCTCTTCTGGGCGGAGCGCTACGGCGCGGGGCTCGGCCTCGACGACGTGTGGATCAAGAACTGCGGGAACAGCCACACCGGCTCGTTCAAGGATCTCGGTATGACCGTGCTGGTGAGCACGGTCCGGCAGATGATCTCGGACGGCAAGCCCATCCGCGCGATCGCCTGCGCCTCCACCGGCGACACCTCGGCCGCGCTCGCGGCGTACTGCGCGGCCGCCGGCATCCCCTCGGTCGTCCTGCTCCCGAAGGGCAAGGTCACGACCGCGCAGCTCGTCCAGCCGCTCGCGAACGGGGCCCAGGTCTGCGCGCTCGACACCGACTTCGACGGCTGCATGGCCCTCGTCCGGAAGCTCGCCGAAGAAGAGGGCATCTACCTCGCGAACTCGATGAACTCCCTGCGGCTCGAGGGTCAAAAGACCGTCGCCATGGAGATCGTCCAGCAGTTCGAGTGGCGCGTCCCCGACTGGGTCATCATCCCCGGCGGGAACCTCGGCAACGTCTCTGCCCTCGGCGCGGGCTTCACGATGATGTACCAGCTCGGGCTCATCGACCGAAAGCCGCGCATCTGCGTCGCGCAGGCCCAGCAGGCCAACCCGCTCTACCGCGCCTACCAGCAGGGCTGGGACACCTTCGAGCCGATCACCGCCGGACAGACCGAGGCCAGCGCGATCCGCATCGGCAACCCGGTCAGCGTCCGCCGGGCGATCCGCGCGCTCGAGGCCTACGACGGGGTCGTCGAGCAGGCGAGCGAGGCGGAGCTGGCGGAGGCGAGCGCCGCGGCCGACCGCACCGGGACCTACACCTGCCCGCACACGGGCGTCGCCCTCGCCGCCCTCGAGAAGCTCGCGGCCCGCGGCGAGATCCGCAAGAGCGATCGCGTGGTCGTAGTCTCGACGGCGAACGGCCTGAAGTTCACGCAGTTCAAGATCCGCTACCACGAGGGCACCATCCCCGGCGTGCAGAGCCGGCACCCAAACCGCCCGGTCGAGCTGCCGAACGACCTCGACGCCGTCAAGCGCGCCGTCCTCGGCGGCCTCGACTAGCGCAGCCCCTGGTGCGGACTCGCTGCCGCGCTCAGGCGAGCGCGGCGATCAAGGTCTCGCGCGTCGAGCGGCGCAGGTTCACCATCCGCATCCGCGCCTCGAAGCGCCCGTCCGGCAAGCGCCGCGAACCGAGGCTCCGCCCCTCGAGCCCGACCGGCGCGCCGCCGACCAGCACCGTCATCGACACCGGCGCGCCCGGCGCGTATGCCGCCGGCGACACGAAGGTCAGCGTCCGGCCGTCGAACGAGCGCACCTCGCCCTCGCCCTCGGCGCTCGGTGCCGGCGCACTTGCCCCGCCCGCCGCTTCGAAGCGCGCCGGCAGCGTCATCGGCGCTTGTCCCGCATCGCCGCCCTCGCCTCCTTGAGCGCGATGTCTCGCTTGATGGACTCACGGTTGTCGTGGACCTTGCGGCCCTTGCCGAGACCGAGCTGCACCTTGGCGACACCCTTCTTGAAATAGACCTGCAGCGGAACCAGCGAGTAGCCCTTGGTGCTCAGCCGGCCCCGCAGGCGCTCGATCTCGCGGCGGTGCACGAGGAGCTTGCGGCGCCGCCGGACGTCGTGCCCGGCGTACCCCGCCTGCTCGTAAGGCGCGATGTGCATCTTGTGCAGGAAGAGCTCGTCGTCGTCGATCGAGGCGTAGGCGCCGTCGAGGTCGGCGCGGCGCGCTCTCAGGCTCTTCACCTCGGAGCCCACCAGCACGATGCCGGCCTCCAGCCGCTCGTCGATCTCGTAGCGCTGCGCGGCCTTCGGGTTCCGGCAGACGAGCGTCTCCATCCCCTGGACGCCCTTGTCGACTCGTGCGCGCTTCGCCATGACCACCGTCCGGGGCCCGCGCCCCAACACCGCGCCTGATCGGCCGCGCGGGCCTCGGTGGTAGCACGACGGGCCCGCGTTCGCAGACGGGAGGCAACCACCGCGTGCGCCGCCCGATGAGTCGCGCATGGCACACCCGCCGCGCTGGGCCAACGGTCTGCTCCACCTGCTCGCGCCCACGCGCTGCCCCGGATGCGACGGGGCGCTCCCCTTCGAGGTCCGCGGCTTCTGCCCGGTCTGCGAGCCGCTGCTCGACCGGCTGCGTGACGCGCCCGGCGCGTTCGCCTTCGGCGGACCGGCGGCCGAGGCGGTCCACGCGCTCAAGTACCGCGGCCGGACCGAGCACGCGGCGGTGCTCGGCGAGGCGCTCGCGGCTCGGGCGAGGCGGCTCGCCGGCCGCGTCGACGCGGTCGTACCGGTGCCGCTTCATCCGCGCCGTCGCCGGGCGCGCGGCTTCAACCAGAGCGACCTGCTCGGCGTACACGTCGCGCGCTCGCTCGCCCTGCCGCTCGACCGCGGGGCGCTCCGTCGCGTCCGCGACACCCTCCCGCAAGCGCGCCTCGTGGGGACGCTCCGCGAGGACAACGTCCGCGGGGCGTTCGTCGCGCGGCCGGGCGGGGTGCCTCGGCGCCCGCTGCTCATCGACGACGTGCGGACGACCGGGGCGACGTTCGCCGCCTGCGCGGCGACGCTCCGATCGGCCGGCGCCGAGCAGGTCTTCGCGCTCGCCGTGACCTGCGTGCAATAGCGCCGCCGGCGGCGATCCCTAGTGGCTGTACGGCTCGCCGCGCAGGATCGTGAACCCGCGGTAGACCTGCTCGGCGAGCAACAGACGCGCGAGCCTGTGGGGCAGGGTCAGGTTCGACAGCGACAGGCGCAGGTCCGCGGCCTTCGACGTCGCCGGGGGCAGCCCGTACGCGCCGCCGATCAAGAAGACGAGCGTCTGGACGGCGTCGTTTTCGGCGCGACCGATGAGGCGCGCGAGCCCCTCGCTCGACGGCGCCTCACCGTCGACCTCGAGCGCGATGACGCGGGCCCGGTTCGGGATCGCCCGCGCGAAGAGCGCTTCGGCGTCTTTCGCCGGGGCGTCCTTCAGCTCGAGCTCTTCGAAGCGCGCGTACCGCCCGATGCGCGCGTAGTAGTCGTCGAGCGCCGCGCGCAGGTCACCCTCTCGGATCCGCCCAGCCGCGACGAAGCGCACGTGCATCGGACGCCGCGCGGAGTCAGTCGGCGGGCGCCGCGTCGTAGGGCACGCGGGGCGCGTCCATCCACAGCGCCTCGAGGTCGTAGTAGCCGCGCACCTCGTCGTGAAAGACGTGCACGATGACGTCGCCGAAATCCATCAGCACCCAGCGGGCCTGAGCGAGACCCTCCACGCCGAGCGGGCGGACGCCGTGCTTCTCTCGGAGGTCGCGGTCGATGCCCTTCGTGATGGCGGTCACCTGCCGGTCGCTCCGCCCGCTCATGACGACGACGTAGTCGCAGTAGTCGACCTTCCCGCGGACGTCGACGATCTGCGCGTTCACCGCCTTCTTGTCGAGCGCGGCGCCCACGATCTGGAGCGCGGTTCGGCGAGCGGTGTCGTCCGCGGCCTGGTTCGGAGCGTCGGTGGTGTCTGGCGTCGGGGCGGTGGGTGAGGTCACGTGACTCCTTGTCGTAAAACGCGGCAGACGGGCTGGCGGGCAGCGGCGGCGGGCCTACAGGTCAAGCGCGGACCTGTCCGGCGCCGCGGCCGATCCATTTTAGCGTACACAGCTCGGACAGACCCATCGGGCCATACGCGTGGAGCTTCGTCGTCGAGATGCCCATCTCGGCGCCGAGCCCGAGCTGGGCGCCGTCGTTGAAGCGGGTCGACGCGTTGACGAGGACGAGGCTCGCGTCGACCTCCCGCAGCCACCGATCCGCCTTGTCCGGGTCCTCGGTGACGATGGCCTCGGTGTGGTTCGAGCCGTGTCGGCCGACGTGGGCGAGCGCGCCGTCGATGCCGTCTACGACGCCAAAGTTCATGGCGAGCCGGAGGTACTCGCGGTCCCAGTCCTCGGGCTCGAGCGGCACGACCCGCGCCGCGAGCTCGCCCGCCCGCGCGCGCACCCCGTCGTCGGCGTGCACCTCGACCCGCTTGCCGGCCAGCGCACGGAGGGCCTTCGGCACGAAGGCGTCCGCGCAGGCTTCGTCCACCAAGAGCGTCTCCATCGCGTTGCAGACGCCGGGCCGCTGCGTCTTCGCGTTGATCGCGATCGCGAGCGCCATCTCGAGGTCGGCGTCGCCGTCGACGTAGACGTGGCAGACGCCCTTGTAGTGGCGCACGACGGGGACGCGCGCGTTGTCGGCGACGAAGTGGATGAGCCCCTCGCCGCCGCGGGGGATGACCAGGTCGACCACGCCGTCGAGGCGGATCATGGCGAGCGTCGCGGCGCGGTCGGTCGTCGGGAGCAGGGTCGCGGCCGCCCGAGGCAGCCCCTCCGCCTCGAGGGCGTCCCCGAAGACCGCCGCGATGGCCGTGTTCGAATGGAACGCTTCCTTGCCGCCGCGGAGCAGCACGGCGTTGCCGCTCTTGATGCAGAGGGCCGCGGCGTCGGCCGTCACGTTGGGGCGCGACTCGTAGATGATGCCGATGAGCCCGAGCGGCACCCGCATCCGCGCGACCTCGAGGCCGTTCGGGAGCCGGCGCTGGTCGACCTGTTCGCCCACCGGATCGGGCAGCGAGGCGACGTGCTCCACACCCTCGGCCACGCCGTCGACCCGCGCGCGATCGAGCCGCAGGCGGTCGAGCATCGCGTCGTCGAGGCCGAGCTCGCGCGCGACGACCAGGTCGCGACCGTTCGCCTCGATCACCGCGTCGCCGGCCGGACCTCGCAGCGACGCCGCCGCGCGCAACAGCACGGCGTTCTTCGTCTGCGTGGGCGTCGTCGCGAGGGCGAGCGAGGCGCGCTTCGCCTCGAGGGCGAGCCGTCGAACCAGGGCCTCGATGTCGGCGTCTGCGGTCATACGCGGAAGCTAGCAGCCCGCCGCACACCCCGCGACCGACCGAGGGCGGACGTAAGCCGCTCAATGCGCCGCCCAGGGCCCGAAGGCCCTCAGAAGACGACTAGATCATCGCGATGCACTACCACATCTCCATCGTGCTGGCCGATGCGCCGGCGGATGTCCGCGCTCCGGGCGCCGGCGAGCTGGGCCGCCTGGCGCGTGCCGTAGCGGGTCAGGCCGCGGGCGACCTCGGCGCCGTCCGCCGAGACGATGGACACCGAGTCGCCGGGCTCGAAGTCCCCGCGGACGCCGACGATGCCCGATGGCAGCAGGCTCGAGTGGCGCTCGACCAGCGCCCGGACCGCGCCCGCGTCGACGACGAGCGCGCCCCGCGGCCGGAGCGTGTACGCGATCCAGTGCTTGCGGCTCGGGAGCGGCTCGTGGGCGGGCGCGAAGAGGGTGCCGACGTCGTCCCCGCGGACGACCTTCGCCAGCAGCTCCGGATCGCCGGCGTCCCCGATGACCACCGGGACACCCTGGTGCGCCGCGCGCTGCGCCGCCTCGAGCTTCGACGCCATGCCGCCGCGCCCGACGTCGTCCGCCGAGGGCCGCACGAACGCGTCGACCTCGGCCCGTGACCGGATGACCGACACGCGGGCGCCCTGACCGTCCAGCACGCCCTGCACGTCGGTGAGGAGCACCAGGACGTCCGCCGCCGCGACGTTGGCGATCATCGCGGCGAGCTGGTCGTTGTCGCCGAAGCGCAGCTCATCGACGGCGACGGTGTCGTTCTCGTTGATGACCGGCACGACCCCGAGGTCGAGCAGCGCCCCGAGCGCCCGGCGCGCGTTCAAGAAGCGCTCGCGGTGCTCGAGGTCGGCGTGGGTGACGAGCACCTGCGCGACGCCGAGCGCGTGCCGGGCGAACGCCTCCTCGTACGAGCGGATGAGCCCAGACTGCCCGACCGCGGCGACCGCCTGGGCGTGGGCGATGTCGGTCGGCCGAGCGGACAGCCCGAGGCGCCGGCGGCCGATGGCGACGGCGCCCGACGACACGATGATGGCCGCGCGCCCTTGCTCGCGGAGCCGCGCGACCTGCGCGGCGAGCTGCTCGAAGCGCCCGCTCTCGGTGGCCAGCAGCGAACGGCTCCCGATCTTGACGACGACGCGCCGCGCCGCGCCCAGCCGCTCGCGGATCGTCTCGCTCACGCGAGGTCCTCGTCGTCGGCCGCGGCGAGCGCGTCATCGAACGCGCGCGCCATCGCCTCGGTGACCGCGCCCGGCGCGCCGGCCAGGCCGTCGAGGAAGGTGTCGATGACGCGCGCGAGCGCCGAGCGGTCCTCCGGGTCGTCGCGGCGGACCGCGCCCGCGGTCGCCTTCAGGTGGCGGAACCCGGCCCCGGGGCTCGCCTCGATCGCGTCCCGCACGCCGCGCAGCGCACCCGCCCGGACGGCGCGGCGCACCCGCGCGGCCTCGAGCCCGGTCACCGGCGCGCCGGGCCGCCGTCCGGAGGTGCGCAGGTAGTGGTCGAAGAGGTCCGCCGCGACGAACACGCTCACCGCGTCCTCCGCCCGGCTCACGAGGCGCAGCGGCGAGGCGAAGCGCAGGAGCACGTGGCGCGCCACGCGGGCGCCGCGACCGGTGGGGATGGCGGTCGTCACCCGGGACAGCTCCTCACGAGCCTCCCGCGTGAGCCGCACGCCGTGCCGAGCCGCCACGCGCCGCATGACCGCCCCGCGCGCAGCCTCGCCAAGGATGGTGTCGATCCACGGGACCGGGAACGACGAGAGCACCCCCGCCGCGGCGGCGTAGACCGCGTTCTCTCCGGGACGAACGGGCTCGGGCGCGCGCAGCGCGACGAGGGCCTGGGAGTCGGACTCGGACACGGCCGCAGTGTACCCGGGGCACCTGCGCGCGCCATCCCCGCGGGCGGGCGCGCGGGGCGCTCCCCGGCGATTGGGCGGCATGATGTGCGCTCCGCGCGCGCCCGCTGCTATCCTCGCGCCGATGCTCGCGGCCGACCTCGCCCCGGCGTTCGTCTACACCGTCATCGGTGTGCTGGGGGCGCTCTTCGGAAGCTTCTTCAACGTCGCCATCTACCGGTGGCCGCGGGGCATGAGCGTGGTGACCCCGCCGAGCCACTGCCCGAGCTGCGGCGCGGCGATTCCTCCTTGGCGAAACCTCCCCATCCTCGGCTACTTCATGCTGCGAGGGCGGACGGCGTGCTGCGGCACGCGCCTGTCGCCGCGATACGTCTTGGTCGAGACGCTCACGGCGGCCCTCGCCCTCGCGCTGGCGCGGCGGTTTTGGGTGGACGCGCCGCTCGGGACCTCGCTCGCGCAGGCCGCCTTCGAGACCGCCGTCTACTTCGCGTTCGTCGGCGGGCTCGTCGTGGCCACCTTCGTCGACCTCGAGTGGATGGAGATCCCGGACGAGGTCAGCCTGCCGGGGAGCGCGCTCGGCCTCGCCACCGCGCCGCTACGGCTCGCGCCGGGCGCCGCCGCCGCGGCGTACGGGGCGGGGCTCGGGTTCCTGCTGGTGCAGGTGTTTTTCGTGTGGACGTACGAGCGCCTCTTCGGCCGCCGCGGCATGGGCGAGGGCGACTCGAAGCTCCTCATGATGATCGGCGCCTTCCTCGGGTGGAAGGCGGTGCTCTTCGCGCTCATCGCCGGCTCGATGCAGGGCCTCGTCGCCGCGGCCGTCTCGCTCGCGACTGGCCGCGGCCGAGCGGGCTCGACAGACGACGACTCGCCGGTGCCTGCCGAGGCGGAGCCGGCCGTAGCGCCCGGCGTGCCGCACGCGGCCGGGCTGCCGGCGAACCCGCACGAGTCGGACGCCGCGCTCGCCACCGACCGACACGTGGCGCTGAGCGACATCGAGACGCTCAGGCCCAGCGGCCTGCGCGGCGTCGCGCGGCTCCGTATCCCCTTCGGCCCGTTCCTGGCGCTCGGCGCGCTCGAGTACCTGTTCTTCGGGCCCGAGCTCGTGCGGTGGTACTTCGACCTCTTCGCCCGCCTCGCCCCGTAGCGCGGCGCGTCAGCGGCGCCCGAGCGAGAGGTAGATCAGGCGCGCTTCGCGCCGCGGTAGTAGTCCCACAGGCGCGGCGTCGGCCAAGTCTCGAGGCGCGCCCTCAGGCCGCTGTCCTTCGAGCGCTGGTCGCGCTCGAGGATCGCGTCGATCACGCCCGAGCGGGAGCCAAAGCGCTCCTTGACCTCGGTCAGGACCTCGTGCAGGTGCAAGAGCTTGCGGTTCGAGGCCCGCTCGAGGCCCTTGTCGGCGTTCACGCGCTCGACCCAGAGCCCCTCACCCGCGAGATCGCGGACGGCCTTCACAAGCGCGGCCTTGGCCGCTTGGCGGTCGGCTCCGAAGCGCTCCTTGACGGTCTCGAGCGGCGACTTCTTCATGATGATCTCCCAGGGCTCCATCAAGCTCGGAAAGGGGCGCCGCATGTAGCACGCGCGCCCGCGCCTACGCAAGCGGCCACTCCACGACGGACACGGCTCCACTCCACGAAACACGCCCCTCACGCCCCCACCCGACCCCGCACCAGTGCCCAACCCCGCACCCGCTCCCGTTCCCGTCCCCGCTCCCGCTCCCGTCCCCGCTCCTGGTCTCGTCCCCGATCCCGCCCCCGATCCCACACCCGCTCCAGCTCCCGCTCCCGTCCCCGTCCCCGTCCCCGCTCCCGATCCCGCTCCCGCACGCGCTCCCGTTCCCGCTCCTGGTCTCGTCCCCGACCCCCGCATGCACGCCGATCGCGCTTTGCGCGCCCTCAGCCCGTAGATCGACGGGGCGCTGCGACGTAGAGTCCGGCGATGCCGCCCGAGCTCGTCCACCTGCACGTGCACTCCGAGTACTCGATGCTCGACGGCGCCATCCGCATCGATCCGCTCGTGGCGCACGTCCAGGCCGCGGGCATGTCCGCGGTCGCGCTCACCGATCACGGCAACATGTTCGGTGCGCTCGCCTTCCATCGCGCGTGCGAGCGCCACGGGGTCGCGCCCATCCTGGGCTGCGAGGTCGCCCTCACGCCGGGCGCGCGCGGCGACCGGGAGGACCCCCGGGCGCACCACCTCGTCCTGCTCGCGGCCTCGCAGCAGGGCTACCGCAACCTCGTGCGGCTCGTGAGCCTCGGGTGGGTCGACGGGTACGCCGCCGCCGGCGCGCCGAGGATCGACCTCGACCTGCTCCGCACCCACAGCGCAGGCCTCGTCGGGCTGAGCGCGTGCATGGGCGGCCACGTCGCGCAGCAGGTGCTCCACCGCGGCGCGGACGCCGGCAGGGAGGCGCTCGGCACGCTCCGCGACGCGTTCGAGCCCGGGCAGCTCTTCGTCGAGCTGCAAGACCACGGGTTCCCGGAGGACCGCCCGCTCAACCGCGTCCTCGTCGAACTCGCGCGGGCGCTCGAGCTGCCGCTCGTGGCGACGAACGACTGCCACTACCTCGTGCGTCAGGACGCGCGCTCGCAGCTCGCGCTCCAGTGCATCGGCGCCGGCCGCAGCCTCGCGGAGATGGAGACCACCCACCACGGCTCGTCCGAGATGTACCTCAAGTCCGCCGAGCAGATGGCGGCCTTGTTCAAGGACCTGCCGCAGGCGCTCTCGAACACCCTCCGCGTCGCCGAGATGTGCGGCGGGCAGGTGCAGCCGCTGGCCCAGCCGAAGCTCCCGAGCTTCGTCGTCCCGGGCGAGCAGTCCGAGCCGGCGTACCTCCGGATGCTGGCCGAGGCGGGCCTCGTTCGGCGCATCGCCGACCTGCGCCGGCTCGGGCACGCGATCGACGAGGCGGCCTACCGCGAGCGGCTCGCGGGCGAGCTCGGCGTGATCGTCGAGATGGGCTTCGCGGGGTATTTCCTCATCGTCCAGGACTTCATCAACTGGGCCAAAGACCACGGCATCCCGGTCGGCCCCGGCCGCGGCTCGGGCGCCGGCTCGCTCGTCGCGTACGCGCTCGGGATCACCGACCTCGACCCGATCCCCTACGGGCTGCTCTTCGAGCGCTTCCTGAACCCCGAGCGCGTGTCGATGCCGGACTTCGACGTCGACTTCTGCATGGACCAGCGCGACCGGGTCATCGACTACGTGCGCGACAAGTACGGACACCACAGCGTCGGGCAGATCGCGACCTTCCATCAGCTCAAGAGCCGCAGCGTCGTGCGCGACGTCGGCCGCGTGCTCGGCATGGCGCCGTCCGAGGCGGGCCGACTCGCCACGATGATCCCGGAGCCGGTCGGCGGCAAGACCGTGTCCATCGCCGACGCGCTCGGGGCCGAGAAGAACCTCCGCGTCGAGCACGAGACCAACCCCGCGGCCCGCGAGGTACTCGATACGGCCCAGGCGCTCGAGAACCTCACGCGCCACGCGGGCATGCACGCCGCGGGCGTGGTGATCAGCGAGGGCCCGCTCTGGGATCACGTCCCCGTCTTCTGCCCGGAGCCGGACGTCTTCGTCACCCAGTACGACAAGAACGACGTCGAGGCAGCGGGGCTCGTAAAGTTCGACTTCCTCGGCCTGCGCACGCTCACCGTCATCGACATCGCGACGCGGCTCATCGCCAAGCGGCCCGACCGCGGCGACGCGCCCTTCGACCTCGGCGCGATCCCGCTCGACGACCCGGCGACCTACACGCTGCTCTGCTCAGGTCAGACGACCAACGTGTTTCAGCTCGAGTCGAGCGGCATGCAGGAGCTGTTCAAGCAGCTCCGGCCGGACTGCTTCGAGGACATCATCGCCGCGGTGGCGCTCTACCGCCCGGGGCCGATGGGCGCCGGCATGGACAAGGACTTCGTCGAGCGGAGGCACGGACGGCAGCGGGTCAGCTACACGGCGCCCGTGCTCGAGCCGATCCTGCGCGAGACGCGCGGCGTCATCGTCTACCAAGAGCAGGTCATGCACATCGCCCAGGCGATGGCCGGCTACTCGCTCGGCGGCGCCGATCTGCTGCGGCGCGCCATGGGGAAGAAGAAAGCGTCCGAGATGGCGAAGCAGAAGGCCGTCTTCCTCGAGGGCGCGGTGGGGCGCGGCCACAGCAAGCAGGTGGCGGAGGAGGTCTTCGAGCAGATGGCGTACTTCGCGGGCTACGGCTTCAACAAGTCGCACTCGGCCGCGTACGCGCTCATCACCTACCAGACGGCGTACCTCAAGGCGCACTTCCCGGTCGAGCTGGCCTGCGCGACCCTCTCTGCCGACAAGGACAAGATCGACAAGGTCGTCCGGACGGTCGCGGAGGCGCGCACGCAGGGCATCACGGTCCTGCCGCCGGACGTCAACGAGTCCGAGACCGACTTCACGGTCGTGTACGACTCTGAGAGCGCGGGCGGTGACGATGCCTCGGCACCCGCAGGGCGCGCGGACCGTCCCGTGTCCTGGAAGGGCCGCATCTCGGACCCGCTCGGCCCGAAGATCCGCTTCGGTCTCGGTGCGCTCAAGGGCGTCGGCAGCGCCGCGCTCGAGGCGCTCTTCGAGGCGCGGCGCGTCTCGGCCGTCGACGCGCCGGGCGCTGGGGCCGCGGCCGACGCCCCCCGGGAGCATCCCTTCGAGGACGTCTTCGACTTCTGCGCCCGGGTCGACCTCCGGCGCGTCAACAAGGCGGTCGTCGAGGCGCTCGTCCAGTCCGGCGCGTTCGACAGCGCGCACGCGGCGCCCGGGGTGCATCGGGCGCAGGGCTTCGCGGCGATCGAGCCCGCGATCGAGCGAGGCAAGCGGATGAGCGCCGAGCGGAGCAGCGGCCAGACGAGCCTCTTCGGGCTGCTCGGCGACGACGCGCGCGCTGCCGAGCTGTCCCGGCCGGGCGCGTCGTTCCCGAGCGCGGAGCCCTGGGACTCGCGGGAATTGCTCGCGCGCGAGAAGGGGACGCTCGGCTTTTACGTGTCGGGCCACCCGCTCGACCGCTACGAGCGCGACCTCCGGCGCTTTTGCAACGCGACGACCACGACCGTCCGCGAGCTGGAGGCGTTCCAAACCGTCACGCTCGGCGGCTCGGTCGAGGGGTACCGTGAGCGGCGCACCAAGTCCGGCCAGACGATGGCGTTCTTCCACCTCGAGGACGCCGAGGGGCGGGTCGAGGTCATCGTCCGCCCGCGCCCCCTCGAGCGCGCGGAGGTGCGCGCCGCGCTCACATCGGGCGAGCCCGTGCTCCTGACCGGCAAGGTCAAGCACGAGCGCGATCGCGGCGCAGACGAGAGCGCCCAGGCGGAGGCGAAGATCCTCCTCGACGACGTGTCCTCGCTCGCCAAAGCGCTCAACGAGCGCACCCACGCGGTCCACGTCACCCTGCCGGTCGAGGCGCTCGACCGGGAGCGGCTCGAGACCCTGCGCGCCACGCTCGAGCGCTTCCGCGGTGACTGCCCCGTGAGCCTCACCCTGCTCGACCCAGGGCGGTGGCGCGCGGAGCTTCTCGACACCGGCATCACCGTCGAGCCGAGCGACGCCCTGATGGCGGGGCTCGAGCGCGCGTTCGGACGCAACACCTGCGAGTGGAGGACGTGAGCGGGGCGGACCCGGCCGTCGCCCCGGCCGACGAGCCTGCGCTCTGCCGCCGCGCCCGAGGTCTGTCGGGGCGGACGATCGCGGAGGTCGCCCGCGAGCTCGGCCGCGCCCTCCCCCACGCACCGGGTCGCGCCAAGGGCTACGTCGGCACGCTCGTCGAGGCAGCCCTCGGCGCGAGCGCCGGCAACCGCAGCGAGCCCGACTTCCCCGCGCTCGGGGTCGAGCTGAAGACGGTGCCGATGAGCGCCGCCGGCGTCCCGCGCGAATCGACCTTCGTCTGCTCGATCGCGCTCGACCGGGTGGCGGACGCCGAGTGGGCCGAGAGCGCCGTCGCCCGAAAGCTCGAGCGCGTCCTCTTCATCCCCGTCGAGTCGGAGCGCGGCGTCGCCTTTGAAGCGCGCCGTTTCGGCGCGCCGCTGCTGTGGTCACCGGCGCCGGCGCAGCGCGCGCGGCTGCGGGCCGACTGGGAGATGCTGGCAGACCTCGTCGGCCGCGGTGAGCTCGACCGCGTCACGGCGCACCTCGGCGTCGCGCTGCAGATCCGCCCAAAGGCGGCGCACAGCCGAGTGGTGCGCCTCGGCCCCGGCGAAGACGGCTCGGTGTGGACGCTCCCACGGGGCTTTTACCTGCGGCGCACGTTTACGGCCTCGGTCTTCGCGACGGCAGCAGGCGGAGCCTCGGGCATGGGCCGGTGACAGCGTGTCAGCCTCGCGGGCGCGGCGGACACACCCTGTCACCGGTGCGCACGGGGCGACGCACCGGCGGGCTGGCGGGTGCATAGCGCGCTTCGCGGGAGCGAAGCGTCGGTGCGCGCGCGCGTGGCGTGTGCTCAGGCGGCGGAGGGCAGGACCGAGCGAGGCTCCGCGGAGGGCGTGACCTTCACGCCGCTGCCCTGCACCTGATCGGCGACCGCGGCGGCGAGCGCCAGCATGCAGTAGCGGTCCGGGCCGCTGTCCGCGAAGAGCATCTCGCCTCGTCCGACGCCCGACATAGCTGAAGCGATGGTTCGAGTCAGCGCCGAACGCGCTGCGATGACGGCGGAATCGACGCGCCCACCGCTCACCAGGACCGCGGCGCTCGGAGGCCACTCGCGAAGGTCGTCCCTCCCGAACCGTTCACGGACCCGGCGCGCGAACGCGCCGGCGGGCTCGTCGGGTTCCTGCACGAGGAGCACGACGTGGTCGCCCCGAGCGGACAGGCGATCGAACCAGTCGACCCACGATGCGCCGCGCTCAGCGATGACGACGGCGGTGTCTTGGCCGGTGAGGGGGTTGCGCATGATGGGCTCCACGCGCGTCTCCACGTCGCGCTGCGTGGCAACGATGCAATGCGCGTGCCATCGACGACGCGAGCGGCACGGCGCTCTACGGGCGGCCCTCCGCCGTTGTCCGAATGTTGCGCTTTTCTCGACGCCGGTAGTTGTGGACATGGAAGGACCCGCGTAGGCTAAGCCGTCGGCCCGCGTCGCATCCTGATGGGTCGCGCGGCGCTCGTTCGTGGAGGTAGCATGAGGTCCCTGCTTTTCTTTCGCCGGACTGCCCCGGCGCTCTTCTTTGCTTTGGCGTTGATCCCGATGGTTCCGGGCTGCGGCGGCTCCGGCGGTGGCGGGTCGAACGGCGGCGGCGAGTGCAAGCCGGGCACCGACGGCAAGGTCGACTGCAGCGACCCCGCCTGCCAGTTCGACCCGGCGTGTACGACCCTCCCGGACGAGATCTGCGACAACCAGATCGACGACGACCTGAACGGCAAGATCGACTGCGCCGATCCCGCGTGCTTCGACAACCCCATCTGCCCCGGCCCGGGCGTCGAGGACTGCAACAACGGCGTCGATGACAACGGCAATGGACTCGTCGACTGCGCCGACCCGACCTGCGCTCAGACCCCCATCTGCAACCCGGTGAAGGTCGAGATCTGCAACAACGGCGTCGACGACGACGGCAACAAGCTCGTCGACTGCCAGGACCCAGCCTGCGCCGAGGATCCGGCCTGCGAAGGCAAGGTCGAGATCTGCGACAACGGCGTCGACGACAACGGCGACGGCAAGATCGACTGCGAAGACCCCGGCTGCGCCCAGTCCACCGAGTGCATCCCCCACCCGGAGTGCCCGGCCGACAAGGAAGGCAACGCGACCTCCTGCGGTGAGCCGAACTGCGACGACGGCAAGGACAACGACGACAACGGCAAGACCGACTGCGAAGACCCCGCCTGCGTCGGCGAGACGGGCTACCCGGTAGACCCCTCGTGCACGGTCCCCGAGACGCCGGCCAACGGCAACTGCCACGACGGGATCGACAATGACAACGACGGCAAGGCCGACTGCCTCGATCCCGACTGCGCGCCGACGGTCGAATGCAACCCGACCGAGATCTGCGACAACACGAAGGACGACGACGGCGACGGCCTGGTCGACTGCGACGACCCCGACTGCGCCACCGACCCGCACTGCTACGACCCGACCACCTGCGGCGACAAGAACGAGCCGAACGACACGCGGGACACGGCGACCTTGGTGGCGGTCGAGGCCGACCCGCCGGTGGGCGGCGCGATCTGCCCGGCCGGTGACGTCGACTGGTACAAAGCAGACGTCCCGGGCGGCACGGTCACCTGCTTCGCCATCGGCGTGAGCTGGGATCCGGCCGACGGAGACCTTACGACCGAGCTCACGGACGCCGCCGGCAACCCGGTCGCGGCGACGCCCGTCGACGTCGGCGCCGTGTCAATGGGCAGCGCGGGTGAGGGCTACTGCCTGCAGAACCCGTCGCAGGCGGTCTCCTTGCGCATCAAGGTGACGCAGCCCGCGGGCCAAAAGCAGATGAAGTACTCGATCGGCGCCGTCAGCAGCGAAGGACAGGCTGACGTTTGCAACATGTTCTGCACCAAGTAGGCCGAACAGGAGCCCCCATGCATAACGAGCTTTTCTTGCGACGCGCCTCCCTCGCGCTCTTCCTCGCCACCTTGCTCCTGCCGGCGCTACCCGGCTGCTCGGACTCTGGCACGACCAACCCCGGCGCCGAGATCTGCAACAACCAGATCGACGACAACGGCGACGGCAAGATCGACTGCCAAGACCCGATGTGCGCCGGTAGCGCGGCTTGCCAGACCGACGGCGGTACCGAGATCTGCGACAACCAGGTCGACGACAACGGCGACGGCAAGGTCGACTGCCAAGACCCGATGTGCGCGACCCTCCCGGCCTGCATGAGCACCGGCGACACCGAGATCTGTGACAACCAGATCGACGACAACGGCAACAACCTCGTCGACTGCGCAGACCCGATGTGCTGCGGTGGCCCTCAGTGCACACAAGACCTGTCCTGCGGCGGCACCGTCGAGATCTGCGACAACAACAACGTCGACGACGACGGCAATGGACTCGCCGACTGCAAAGACCCGGTCTGCGCCAACGCGCCGAACTGCCAGGTGCCGCCGGAGATCTGCGACAATCACGTCGACGACAACGACAACGGCAAGGTCGACTGCGATGATCCCTACTGCGCCCGGATGGAGATCTGCACGAACACGGTCGGCTTCGAGATCTGTAACAACGGCGTCGACGACAACGACAACGGCAAGGTCGACTGCCAGGACCCGTACTGCGTCTTCGATCCGTCGATGCCGAACCGTTTCCTCGAGGTCTGCGACAACAACATCGACGACAACTGCGACGGCAAGACCGACTGCGCAGACGCGCGCTGCAAGACCTTGCCGGTGTGCAACCCGACCCCGAACGAGATCTGCGACAACAACGTCGACGACAACGGCGACGGCAAGGTCGACTGCCAGGACCCCATGTGCAAGGATCTGCCCCGCTGCCAGCCGACGAACGAGATCTGCGACGACGGCCTCGACAACAACCTCGACGGCAAGATCGACTGCGCAGACCCGATGTGCGCCGAGTTCCCGAAGTGCATGCAGATGCCTGTCTGCCCCAGCCCCCCCGACTGCAACAACCCGGCGTGTGTCTCGAACCCCGCGTGCGCTCCGCAGCCAGTCTGTGGCGTCGACCTCCCGTGCGACGACCCGCAGTGCGCTGGCGATCCCGCTTGTGACGCTGCGACCTGCGGCGACGTGAACGAGCCGAACGACACGGCGGCGACGGCGACCGCCGCGGCGGTCGCGCAGACGGTCAACGGCTCCATCTGCCCCGCCGGTGACGTCGACTACTTCACCGCCCCCGTACCTCCCGGCAGCACCTGCTATGCGGTCGTCGTCTCGTGGCCGCCCGGCGGCGCCGGCGTGGCCCTCAACGTGACCGCCGGCGGAAGCCCGGCGTCCGGCGTCATGAAGACGCTCCCGCCGGCGAGCCCCGGCGTAGGGTTCTGCCTCTCGACGCCGACCGCCGCGCAGAGCGTCGTCGTCAAGATCACGCAGCCCGCGAACATGACGCAGGAGAACTACACGGTCGGCGCGGTCAACAACGCCCAGTGCACGCCCCTGTGCGTCGCGCCGTAGCGACCCCGCGCCCGCCGGCGACGGCACGGGCGAGCGACCTCCTCGCCCGGCCGCCCGCCTGACCCCACCGCGCACCCCCACGCAGCGAAGCACCAGCCGGCCTCGCGTCGCGAGGTGCGCAGGGCGGGGCGGCGCGCCGCCCGGGTAGCGAGTTACGCACAGCCCGGGGCGGCGCGCACCCGGCCCCGGGCGCCGTTCGTCAGACGGGGTCGTGTACGGCGGAGACCCGAGCGAGCGCCTCGGCTTCGTCGTACACCAGGACGCGGTCGCGCCCAGCCCGCTTGGCGCGGTACATCGCGTAGTCCGCGCCGTCGAAGAGCGCGTCGACCTCGTCGCCGTGCTCGGGGAAGGCGGCGATGCCGAAGCTCGCGGTGACCTTCACCCGCGGGAGCGCGTCGAACGCCAGCTCGTGCATCGCGGCGCGGCAGCGCTCGGCGACGACGAGCGCGCCGGGGACCGCGGTGTCCGGCAGGACGACCAGGAACTCCTCCCCGCCGAACCGCCCAATCGCGTCCGTCGCTCGGATCGTCTCGGAGAGCAGGCTCGCGGTGCGCTTCAACACGACGTCCCCTGCGTGGTGGCCGAACTTGTCGTTGATCTTCTTGAAGTGGTCGATGTCGACCATGACGAGCGAGAGCGGGCTACCCGTGCGGAGCGACTCGTCGAGCTTCGCCTCGACGACCTTCATCATGTGGTGGCGCGTCAGCACGCCCGTCAGCGCGTCGACGCGAGCGGCCTGCTCGATCATCTCGTCGCCGCGCCGCCAGTACCGTAGGACGGCGTCGGCGAGGTAGATCGCGAAGCCCCCGAAGATCACCGACGTGACGGAGCCGCGGAAGATCTCCGTCGCGTAGTCCATGGCGGAGAGCGCCCCCGCGTGCGCGCCGAGCGTGTCGAGAAAGAGCGGTCGGAAAGGAAGCCAGCCCTGCCGGCTCAACACGTCGGCCGCGAGGACCGTCGCGACCCAGACGCCGATGCTCGCGTACGCGAGCCACCGGTCGACGAGGACGAGCGCGAGCATCACGCCCGTCATCAGCGCGTACGCGCCCGCGGCGGTGAACGGCCCGGCGACGTAGGCGAAGCTCCCGTTCACGATCGCCTGAAAGAACACCGCGACGATCACCGCCACCGGGGCGGGCGCCTCGTCACGGCGGTGCAGCCACGCGCGCGCCGTCAGCAGCAGCGCGACGCCCGTATAGCCAAGCGCGAACCAGGTCGCGTACCGCAGGATGGTCGGGCTCGCCCCCCACAGGACGGGCCAGCCGCGGAGGAAGAGACAACACAGCGTGAAGAGGCCCGCGATGAACGACAGCGCCGTGAGGATGACGAGGACCTTCGTCGCGTCGCGCCACTTGTACGGTGCGCCGTAGCGCATCAGCCACGACTCGAACCCACGCCGGCCCTCCGGCCGCACGGAGCGGATCGCGAGCGCGCCGTCCTCACCATCGCTGCTGCGACGGCGTGGAATCCACGGGACGGACTGGGTAGGTTCGCGCACGGCAGCCTCAGGGAGGTCTACAGCAGCTTACGGCGAATTCTCCAGGTAAACACACTTGCGAGGAACAAGACCGCGGGGAGCCCCCCCGGCGACCCGCCGTCCACGGGCACCCCCGGGCCGGCGACGCGGCAGCTACAGCCCGCCCCGCCGTGCAGGCTCACGTACGCCGGAGCGCCCGCGTCGCTCGTGCCGCCGTCGAGCACGCCGGCGTCGGGGAGCCCGGCGTCGAGCGCGCCGCCATCGGGCTGACCCGCGTCCACGAGTCCCGCGTCGGGCATGCCACCGTCGGTCGGCATCAGCGGCGCGCAGTCGATCGGCGCGGTCGCGACGGTCACGCCGCCGCCGCGCGGCAGCAGCGCGTCGAAGTTGCCGGTGTTGTGGCTGTCGTGGCGGTACTCGGGCCACGGGGCCGCGCCGTCGGCCGACCCCGTGGTGTGCCAGGCGAAGAGGTACCCGTCGCGCGTCGCGACGACCACCTCGACCTCGCCGTCACCGTCGAGGTCGCCGACCGCGGGTGAGCTCGCGATCCAGCCGTCGGTGAACTTCGGCCACCCCTTGGGCTCGACCCCGCACGCGTTCCAGGCGTGCAAGTAGTAGCCCCCGGAGCCCTCGAGCACCTCCGGGTACCCGTCGTCGTCGATGTCCGCGGAGGTAGGCTCCGTGAAGAACTGGTAGTCCTCGATGCGCTGCGGGAAACCGTAGAGCGGCGCGCCGTCCGACGTGCGCCAGGCGCCGAAGGAGTGCGCGTGGGGCACGTTCTGGTAGCCGTCCTGCGAGGCGATGAGCGAGGGGCCCGCCCCACCCGTCACATAGTCGACGACGCCGTCGCCATCGAGGTCGGTGAACGTGCCCGAGACGAAGACGTTGAGCAGCGGCAGGTTGATGCCGAAGGGAAGCATCGCGCCCGGGCCTTCGGCGCCCGTCTGTAAGCCGACGAGCGGCGCGGGGTGCTCTCCGGCCGCGGGCACCCCGCCCGCGAGGAGGGCCGGCGCGCCCCCGGTCCCCGCGAAGGCCACCTCCGCCACCCCGTCTCCGTCGAGGTCCGCCATGGCGGGCGAGGAGACGATGCCCTCGCCCACGAAGGGCAGCACGTCGATCGAGAACATCGTGACGGGCCAGCCCGCGAGCCACGCGCCGCCCTCGTGCAGCGTCCCGTCGCCGTGGATGACGTGCGCCGCGCCGAGCATGCGCATGTCGCCCGTCTGGTTCGAGCCCACCGCGATGTCGAGCTGGCCGTCGCCGTCCGCGTCGCCGACGGCCGGCGCCGTCACGATACGCGCCGGCAACGCCTCGGTCGGATCGGTGTAAAGCGAGGGCGCGCTGATCGTGACGGGAAAGCCCGGCTGCATCCCGCCGTCCCGGCGAAGCACGTACACCCGGCCGTCCAGCGCCGCGACGATGACCTCGAGCTTGCCGTCGTCGTCGAGATCCGCGAGGACCGGCGCCGCGATCACGCCGCGCTGGATCGCCGAGCCGGGGCGCGTCGGACCGCCGCGGAGGGTGTCGCCGGACGGGACATCGGGCAGCGCGATCGGCCAGCCTGCCAGCGGGGTGCCGGTCGCGCCGTCGACGGCCCACACGCCGCCTTCCATGGTCCCGACCACGATGTCCGGCCCGCCGTCGCCGTCGAGGTCCCCGATCGCCGGGACCGACAGGATGACGGACGGCCCGACGTCGTCGGTGCGCACCGCGCCGCTCGCGTAGCCGTGGCTCCCGAGCACCGCGCCGGGATCGCCGGGCGCGGCGGGGTCGAGCCCGCGCAGCACGCCGAGGCGCACCGGGTACCCGCTCAGCTCGCTTCCGTCCGAGCGGAGCGCGTGCAGCAGACCGTCCGAGTCGGCGAAGACGATCTCGAGCCCGGGCTTACCGTCGAGGTCGACGAGCTTCGGCGAGCCCTCCCCGGACGCCGCCTGAAAGCCCTCGTCGCCCGCCGCCGCGCCGAGGGCGAGCGGAAAGCCGGGGAGCAAGTCGGGGTCGTGGTGGATGGCGATCGCGCGCCGGGCGACGCCCTCGACGTCGCCGACCGGCTCACCGTAGTGCGCCGTGACGCGCAGGCGCAGCGTGACCGTGTAGCGGTTCTCGAGCTCGCCCGGGTTGTCGACGACGACGCCCGAGATGTCCCACGTGGCGAGCGCGCCGCCGACGGCGCTCGTCTGGTCCGTCGCCGCCGCGAGCGTGTGAAACTCCGCGTCC
Organism: Myxococcales bacterium; assembly: GCA_020430775.1. Taxonomy (GTDB): domain Bacteria; phylum Myxococcota_A; class Polyangia; order Polyangiales; family Houyiibacteriaceae; genus JAGQJE01. The sequence continues at coordinate 14,215 of JAGQJE010000100.1, read as the reverse complement.
GTCGGCTCGATCCCGGGGGCCCACTCGAGCACGTAGTCGAACGACGCGGCGCGCGGCGCCGAGACGCGCCCGCTGATCGTGATCGCGGGCGTCTGCGCCGGATCGTAGTAGCGAAACCAGTTCGGCACGACGAAGCTCGCCTCGGGTGGGATCCGCCCATCGCGCACGGCCTTCACCGCGCGGTAGGCGTTCAGGCGCCCGTAGCCGAAGCGCTGGTCCCAGCCCGGGCCGCTCGGGTACAGCGTCGGGTCGTAGTGTGGGTTACCCGGCTGGCTCTCCGGCACGTCGATGTCGTCGGCCATCGTGGTGAGGAGCTGCATCGCCTCGGCCGCGCGCAGCGGCGGGTCGAGCGGGCCGCCTGGGCGGTCGGGCGCCATCGCCGCCGCGTAGACGAGGCCTGCGACGCCCGCCGTGACGCCGGTAGCCTCGGACGAGCACGACTCGCCCGGGACGCTCAGCGCGAGCTGCGCGCCGTAGTTCGTGCAGTTGTTGTAGACCGTGTACGAGCGGGCGGTCTGCGCCTCCCCACCTTCGATGGTGACGGCGTGGACGTAGAGGGTGTGGTTGTTCGTGCCGGGGAAGTTGTGGTGTCGGCTGTTCTCGTCGGCCGCGCTCGCGACGATGAGCACGCCGTGGTCGTACGCGTAGCGCTGAGCGCGGCGTGCGAGGGTCGGGTTGTTCAGCGTCCCGAGCGCCTCCTGCACGACGCTCGCGCCGGAGTCGACCGCGAAGACGACACCCTCGGCGTAGTGCGTCGCGTCGGTGACGAAGCTGTCACCGACGCGCACCGGCAGCACGCGGCAGCGCGGGCACTGGCCGATGCCGCCCCGGCCGTTGTTGCCCTCCGCCGTGCTGTCCTTCGCCTCGCCCGTCCCGTGCCCGAAGCGCGTGTCGTCCTGGGGGTCGTTGTCGCCGTGTAAGAAGTCCCAACCGGCGATGTCGTCTTTGTAGCCGTTGCCGTCGTCGTCGACGCCGTTCGTGCAGAGCACGATGAGGTCGCCCGGGTCGGCGACGCCGTTGTGGTTACCCGCGGCGTCGAGCGCGGCCTCGATGTCGGCCGCGTCCTCGGGCGCTTTCCCGGCGGTGTAGTCCGCCATCGTCAGCACGCCGTCACCGTCGATGTCGACGGGGTCACCGACGTGTCCTGGCGGCGCGGCGGGCAAGCACGCGGCGGGCAGCGCAGCGGCCCGCAGCTCGGCCGCGTTCAGCGCATACTGGTTCACCAGGTCCCGCTCGTCCCACTTGATGCCGCTGTCGAGCACGGCGATGACCACCCTCCGATCGCCCGTCGTGTACTGCCACGCCATGTCGGTCCAAGCGCCCGCGCCGAGCGGCGCTTGCGCCCGTCGAAAGCTGCTCAGCGCGAGCGCCTGCGGCGGGACCCACGACCAGAAGTTCCACTGGCCGCCCGTGGCGTTCGTCCAGCACCGCCCGCCGTGGTCGTCGATGCAGGAGGCGCCCTGCCCGCCGATGTCGTACCCGTACGATGGATCGTCCGGCCACAGGGAGGGGCTCTCGAGCTGCTCCGGTGTGACCGGTGCGGCCGGGGGCCACATCGGGTTTTGCGCGCGCGCCCCGCGGCCTGTAGAGGCCAGGAGCGCGACCGCGCCCAGCACCCCGCACACGCGCCGCGCGGCCGCGCGGGCGCCTCGACCCGAAGTCGTCCAATCCGCCATCACACCCTCGGCGCGAGGATACAGGACGCGGGCACCCGTGAGGGAGCTTCTTCAGCGCGTCGTGGCGCAAAGCCGGCGACGGACGCGTCAGCGGCGGCGGCGTGCCGACGAGCCGCGGCGGGCGCTCGGGGGTTCGTCCTCGTCGTCCATCGAGGCTCCGGGCGGGACCCACGAGCCGCGGGCGCGCGGCCCGGCCGGCTCGACGCGCACCCGCGCACCCGCGGTCGAGTCGGACGCGCCGAAGTGCTCCGCCGCCTTGCGGGACGCGGCCTCGACCAGCGCCGAGGCGCCCGCCTCGACCGCCCGCTCGAACTCGCGCCGCGCCGCCCTGCTGCGGCTGCGCTCGCGCATTCGGCGCCGGCGCCGGAGCTGCCTGCGTGCCTGCCGGTTCAGCCGCTCCTCGTCGCCGAAGAACGCCCCGCGGCCGAGGAAAGCGAGCCCGAGCCCCCAGCCGATGAGCACGTACTGCACCCACCACCCGGGGCCTTGGAACCAGTCGATCAGAGCGAGCCCGCTGTTGACGATCGCGTAGGTCGACAGGGCTCGGAAGAACCGGCTCTTGCGCGTGGCGACGATGTGTTCGCGCTCGGCCTCGAGCGCGCGCTCCGCCTCGATGTCGCGGACCGCCAGCTCGACCGCGTCGCGGTCGATGCCGACCTCCCGCGCGACGTCGATGAGCTCATGGTGCTCGAGACCATCGACGCCCACGCTCCGATCGAGCGCGCGGCGGAGGATCTCATCGACCTCGAGCTGGGTGTACCGCGGGGCCACGGTCTGAGCTGTAGAGCGTCGAGGCCCGCGCGCAACGCGAACGCGCCACGCGGGGCCCCTCGACGGCTCGCCGCGGCTCCCGCCCACGCGAGCGCCGCTCGACGAACCCAGCCCGCTCAGCCGAGGCTCGGCGGGCAGCCCTCGTCGACCATCCCGTCGCAGTCGTTGTCCGCACCGTCGCAGGTCTCGGAGCCACAGGTGCTCTCGCAGCCCTCGTCGACGGTGCCGTCGCAGTCGTTGTCGACGCCGTCGCCGCAGGTCTCTTCGCCGGTCGGCACGCAGCAGCCCTCGTCGACGATGCCGTCGCAGTCGTCGTCGACGCCATTGCACGCCTCGGGCTTCGGCAGACACGCCGGCGGCGGGCAGCCGTTCGCGAAGACCTCCTCACAGCCGAGCGTGTGCTCGCCGCAGACGCAGGCCATGCCGCACTCGGGCGCGTCGTCGACGAGGCCGTTGCAGTCGTCGTCGCGCAGGTTGCAGGTCTCGGGCTTCGGGTCGCAGTGGGCGAAGCAGCCCACCGTGACGCGCACCTCGACCACCTTGTTGGCGGCCGCGGCTTGGTGCACCGCGTCGCACGCCGCGCCGTGAAGCTCGACCGTCGCCTTCGTGCCCTGGGTGAGGGTCCACCCGTCCGGCAGACCGCGCGGCACGCGGGTCTCGACGCCGCCGACGGCGGTCGTGACGGACGCCCGCGCGAAGTCGGCGTCCGGTGCGGAGTCGACGAGCGCCTTGCAGCTCACGGTCGCCGACGCCACCGCCTGCAACGCCGCCGTCAGCGACGCCTGATCGGTGACCTCGAACCAGTGACGGTTCGGGTCGGCCGGGTTGTCGGTGCCGCCCGCGACGGCGATCTGCTCCATCTTGTCGGCGTGGACGCCGTGGAAGCCGATGACGAAGACGCGGATGCCCGCGTCCGCCAGCGCCTTGGCGGCCTGCACCGTCTCGCTCGTCGCGTCGGTGTTGTTGCACTTGCCGTCCGCGCTGTTCGGATCGCCATCCGTCACCAGCACGACGGCCCGGCCGCGCACCGACGCGAGGGGATCGCCGGCCACGTCGTAGAGCGCCCGCGTCCGCAGCCGATTGAGCGCCGTCGAGGTCGGCGTGCCGCCTTTGGGGCTGTCGAGCGTGCCGTACGCGTCGTGCAGCTCGGAGGCGGTGTGCTTGCCCGTCGCGAGGAGCTCGTCCGGCAGGCGGCTCGAGTTGCAGCGGTCCTTGCTGTTCGAGCTGCTGCGCGAGGGGAAGAGCGCGACGCCCACGTTGAAGCCGCCCGCGAGGGTGCCCTTCATCGCGTCGAGCGCGCTCTTCGCAATCGTCCAGCGGCTGGTCCCGTCGAAGTCATCGTCCGAGGGCTCGTTGCCGGCGAGATCCCAGGCCATCGACCCCGAGTAGTCCATGAGCAGGTAGAGGTTCGGGTCGAGCCGCTGCGACTGGAGGCTGCCGTCCGCGCAGATGGGCGCGCCCTCGGGCAGCACGTAGTCGTCGTCGCAGCGGTCCCCGACGCCGTCGCCGTCGCCATCGGTCTGCTCGGCGTTCGGCACGGATGGGCAGTTGTCGCAGGCGTCGCCCACGCCGTCCGCGTCCGCGTCGGCCTGGTCGGCGTTGGCGACCGCAGGGCAGTTGTCCGTCCGGTCCGGGACGCCGTCGCCGTCGTCGTCGGGCGTGCCCGCGTTTCCGCCACCCTCGCACGCGTCACCGACCCCGGGCGTGCCGCCCGTGTCCGCCTGGTCGTCGTTCGGGACGCCCGGACAGTTGTCGCACGCGTCGCCCACGCCGTCCTTGTCGGTGTCGAGCTGACCGGGGTTCGCGACCGTCGGGCAGTTGTCGGTCGCATCCGGTACGCCGTCCTCGTCCCCGTCCGCCCCGAGCGCCGCGCCGCAGGCGTCGCCGACGCCGTCGTGGTCGCTGTCGAGCTGGTCGTGGTTCGCGACCGTCGGGCAGTTGTCGCACGCGTCGCCGATGAGGTCGTCGTCGCGGTCGGTCTGGTCGGGGTTCGCCGTGAGCCAGCAATTGTCGATCGTGTCCGCGACGCCGTCGCCGTCCGCGTCCTCGAGGGCGCTGGTCGGCTTCGCGCAGGCGTCGCCGCGGCCGGTGCCGGTGCTGTCCTTCTGGTCCCAGTTCGCGACGGTCGGGCAGTTGTCGCAGGCGTCGCCGATCCCGTCGTGGTCGGTGTCGAGCTGGCTCGGGTTGGCGACGCAGGGGCAGTTGTCGTGGCCGAGCTTCCAGCCGTCGCCGTCCGGATCGTCCGTCGCCGGGAGCGCATCGCAGGCGTGCACCGCGCCGCCGTCCGGCTCCGTCACCGAGCCATCGGGCGGCGCCACGCCGCCGTCGGGGAGCGTCGCCCCGCCGTCGGGTACGAGCGCGCCGCCGTCCGGGTCGAGAGCGTCGCCAGCCGGGTTGCTGCCGCAACCCGCCCCGAGCCCGACCACGACACCGAAGACGCACGCGAGCGCGAGCCGCCGGAGGCCCAAAATGTGCGCGCGACCTGAACCAGGGAGGAGTGAGTCCATTCCACTCAGTATAAAAAGTTACAGTTTCTTGGCAAGAGGTACGGATAAATATTCGTCCGATGCCCCCTCCGGAAGGCGCCGCGGGGAGGGGCGCTGCTACGCTGAGCGCATGCGCCGTGAGGAGACGCGCGTCGTCGCCAGACTCGGGCGCAGGTGTGCGATCGGTCGCTCGATGCGCGCAGACGCGATATGGCAACTTGGCTTGAACGAACCAATGCATCTCGGGAGCGGTCGATGAGAGGATGGGAGCTGGGTGTGCGGGTGGCGCTCGCGCTCTCGCTGGGGCTGCTCCCGGCGTGCAGCGCCGTGACGAACTTCGACCGGAGCAAGATCCCGGCGAACGACGCCGGAATGGACGCAGGCATCGACGCGGGTACCGATGCCGGGACCGATGCGGGGGTAGACGCCGGGATGGACGGCGGCTTGGACGGCGGCCTCGACGCGGGGATGGACGCTGGACTGGACGCGGGGATGGACGCAGGCGTCGACGCCGGCAACCCATGCGATCTGGTCGACTGCGCGGGCTTCGACGACGGCTGCAACGTCGGCGTCTGCAACCGCGCGACGGGCGACTGCGAGCGGATGCCCCGCGAGCAGGGCACCGAGTGCACCGACGGTGACGCCTGCACCGAGGACGACGTCTGCGACGGCGCCGGCACCTGCGCGGGGGTCGCGGTCGACTGCGACGACGGCGTCGCGTGCACGACGGACACGTGCGACGAAGGCACCGGCGCCTGCACCCACGAGGTCGCCTCCGGCTCCTGCCTCATCGGCGGCGCGTGCGTGCCGGACGGCACGATCGACCCGGACGACGACTGCCAGTACTGCGCGAGCGGCGTGGCCGCGCGCGCGTGGTCCCCGCGACCGCCGGGGAGCGCGTGCGACGACGGCCTCTTCTGTACGACCAAGGACGTCTGCGGCATGGACGGCGCCTGCGCCGGCCTGCCGCGCGACTGCGACGACGGCGTGACGTGCACCCTCGACGCCTGCGACGAGGACGCCAACGCGTGCACGCACCAGACGACCGCCGCGAGCTGCAACATCGGCGGCCAGTGCGTGGCCGACGGCGCGCGCAACCCCGCGAACGACTGCGAGGTCTGCGACCCGTCGCGGTCGCCGTCCGCGTGGTCTCGCCGCGCCGCCGGCGCCACCTGCGACGACGGCCTCTTCTGCACCGTGGGCGACCAGTGCACCGCCGCAGGCACCTGCGCCGGCGCCCCGCGGTCGTGCGATGACGCGCTCACCTGCACGACCGACCTCTGCAACGAGACCGGCGACCGGTGTGTCCACACGCTCGGCGCGGCGCAGTGCCTCATCGGAGGGGTCTGCTACCCGAACGGCGCCTCGGATCCCACCAACCAGTGCCGGCGCTGCAACGCGGCCGTCGACACGACGGCCTTCAGCCCCGCGCTGGTCGGCACCGCCTGCGACGACGGGGCGTTCTGCACCACCGGGGAAGCGTGCGACAGCACAGGCGCTTGCTCGGGAGGGACCCCGCGCCTGTGCGGCGACGGCCTCGTCTGCACGACCGACACCTGCGACGAGGCGGCGAACGTCTGCCGCAGCATGCTCGACCCGAACCGCTGCCTCATCAATGGGGCGTGTTTCAGCGGCGGCGCGTCGAACCCGGCGAATGTCTGTCAGGTCTGCACGCCGACGGTGTCGACGGTCGCGTGGTCTCCGCAGCCCGCCGGGGCCGTCTGCAACGACGGCAACAAGTGTACGAAGAACGACTCCTGCGACGGCGCCGGCGGCTGCACGATGAGCGCGCCGCGCTGCGACGACGGGCTCTCGTGCACGGCCGACATGTGCGACCCGGCGACGGGCGCCTGCACGGCTGTCCTCGGAGGCGGCACCTGCCTCATCGCCAACCGTTGCTACAACGCCGGCGATTCCAACCCGATGAACCCGTGCCAGCAGTGCATCCCGTCGATGTCGGCTGCGGTCTGGTCGCCGGCGCCCGCGTCGACCGCGTGCGACGACGGCGACGCGTGCACGGTGGGGGACCACTGCAACGGCGCCGGCGCTTGCGGCCCCGGGGACCCGAAGTGCGACGACGGGCTCGCGTGCACCACCGACATGTGCAGCGCCGTGGACGCGTCGTGCAGCGTGACCATTGCGCCGGCGGCCTGCGCCATCGCCGGAGCGTGTTACCAGTCCGGTGGCGCGAACCCGATGAACCCGTGCCAGAGCTGCCAGCCGACCTCGTCGCAGACGGCGTGGACCGGCTGCCCCACCGGCACGGCGTGCGTGACCGGGGTCGGCTGCATGTCGACGCCCTAGCCTGGTCGCCGCGGTGCGCGGTCGCCGGGTCGGGCGGTCGCCGGCTCGCCGACCGGCTGCTAAGTCTCGGCGATGACGAAGTGGTGGGCGATCCTCGCCCTCGCAGCGGCGGCGGTCGGTGGCGGGGCGCTCTTCTGCGACGCGCAGAAGGCGACGCCCGCGACGCCAAGGGCCGCCACGGCGGCGGCAGCGAGCCCTTCCCCGGCCACGGCCACGCCGACGCTGCGCCCGGAGGTGCTCGCGCGCTACCCGCACGACACGGAGGCCTTCACTCAAGGGCTCCTCTGGCGCAACGGCCACCTCTTCGAGAGCACGGGGCTGTACGGAGAGAGCAGCCTCCGCGAGGTCGACCTGCGCACGGGCACCGTCGTGCGCCGACACGACCTGCCGGCGGATCTCTTCGGAGAAGGGCTCGCCGCGGTCCGCGATCACCTGGTGCAGCTCACCTGGAAGCACGGCACCGCCCTCGTCTGGCGCACCGCGGACTTCAGCGTCGCGCGGCAGTTCGCGTACGAGGGTGAGGGCTGGGGGCTGTGCTTCGACGGGGAGCACCTCGTCATGAGCGACGGGAGCGATCGGCTCGTTTTCCGAGACCCGGACTCGTTCGCCGTCGCGCGAACCGTCCACGTCACGCGGGACGGGGCGCCCGTCCGAGCGCTGAACGAGCTCGAGTGCGTCGACGGCGCTGTGTACGCGAACGTGTGGCAGACGGACGAGATCGTCCGCATCGACCCGCGGACGGGGCGCGTCGAGGCGACCATCGACGCCGGCGGGCTGCTCGACGCCGCGTCGCGCGGCCACGCCGACGTCCTCAACGGCATCGCCTTCGTGCCGGAGACGGGGCACTTCTTGATCACGGGCAAGCTCTGGCCGTGGGTCTTCGAGGTCCGCTGGGTGCCACGACGGTAGCGCCACCCGCCCGCGCCGCCGGATCTACCCTCGGAGCCGGGGCAGGTGCTCTCGGAGGGGCGGGGTCGGACGGGCGCGGCGGTGCGGGATGTTTGGTCGGTCGCCAGGGTGGCGGGGGGCTGCTAGGCTCGGAGCGGCATGCGCATCGTCGTCAACGGGGAGCCGCGCGAGGCCCGCGAGGGCGCGACGGTTGGCGATCTCTTGCGGGCGCTCGAGCTCGACGACGCCGTCGTGGCGGTCGAGCGCAACGCCGCCATCGTCCGGCGCGCGGAGCACGCGACGACCCCGCTCGCCGACGGGGACACCATCGAGGTCGTCCAGTTCGTTGGAGGCGGTTGAGTTGAGCACCAGCACGAGCACACGGGCGGACGACGCCTTCCAGGTCGGTCCGTTCACGTTCCGGTCGCGGCTGTTCACCGGCACGGGCAAGTACCCGGACCTCGACACCGCGCGCGGCGCCCTCGCGGCGAGCGGCTGCGAGGTGGTCACGGTCGCGGTGCGACGCGTGGACCTGTCGAAGCGCGGCGAGGGGACGATCGCCGATGTCCTGCGCGACGGCGGCTACACGATCCTGCCGAACACCGCCGGGTGCAACACCGCCGAGGACGCCGTCCGGACGGCGCGCCTCGCGCGCGAGCTGCTCGACACGACCCTCGTCAAGCTCGAGGTCATCGGCGACCAAAAGACCCTGTACCCCGACGTCCCCGCGACGCTCGAGGCCGCGGCGATCCTCGCGAAGGAGGGCTTCACGGTCCTGCCCTACGTCAGCGATGACCCCGTCACAGCGCGCAAGCTCGAGGACGTGGGCTGCGCGGCCGTGATGCCGCTCGCCGCGCCGATCGGCAGCGGGCTCGGCGTGTGCAACCGCTACAACCTCGAGATCCTCGTCGAGCAGGTCTCGGTCCCGCTCATCGTCGACGCGGGCGTCGGGACGGCCTCGGACGCCGCGTTCGCGATGGAGCTCGGCGCCGACGGCATCCTCATGAACACCGCGATCGCGGGCGCGAAGGATCCGGTGCGGATGGCCTCGGCGATGCGCAAGGCGGTCGAGGCGGGGCGCGAGGCGTTTCTTGCCGGTCGCATCCCGAAGAAGCTGTACGCTACGGCGTCGAGCCCCATCGAGGGCGTCATCGGCTCCAAACACTAGGACTGCCCTTCCGTGAAGCTCCTCGTCGCCGCGCTCGCGGTCGCCCTCTTCGGCGCCGCTCCGTTTCAGTGTTCGTCGAAGCAGGACCCGGGCCTGCGCATCGAGGACACGCCCGCTCAGGCGCTCTGGAAGCTCTCGCAGCGCTTCGAGGCCGAGGGCGACTCCGCCGCCTGCCGAGCGACCCTGAGCTTCCTCGTCGAGCGCTACCCGAGCGCTCTCGAGGCGCAGCAGGCAAAGCAGGTCCTCGCGGCGAGCAGCTCCGCCGCGGGCACGTCCGGCGGCGACCACGGGAGCGGCACGGACGCGGACGGCGCGAGCGCGCCCCCGGCCGGCCCGCAGAGCGACGCGACGGCGCCCGGCGGCTCCGGCACGCAGCGCGCGACCGCGCAGACCACCGCTGCGACTGGGTCTTCGTCGCCGCGGCCGTGAGCCGCGTCCCCTTCGACCTGCTCCTGCTGACCGATCCGGCCGCACCGCTCGGCGTGGTCGCCTCGATCGCCCGCGCGCTCGACGCCGCCGGCTCGCCACGGGTCGCGGTTCAGCTCCGCGACAAGGCCGCGTCGACGCGCGCGCTGCTCGCGGCCGGCCGCGCGCTCCGGCAGGCGACCTCCCGCGCGGGCGCCACGCTCCTCGTCAACGGCCGCCTCGACATCGCCGTGGCCGTGGGCGCGGACGGCGTCCACCTCGGTGAGGCGGCGTCTCCGGTGAGCGACGTGCGGCGGCTGCTCGGCGCGCGCGCGCTCATCGGCGCGTCGCGGCACGACGCGGCCGGGGTGCGTGAGGCCACGGCCGCCGGGGCCGACTTCATCGTGGTCGCCCCCTTCGCCGAGGTCCCCCGGAAGGGACCACCGCTCGGTCGTGAGGGCCTCGCCGCGCTGGTCCGCGAGACTCCGCTGCCCGTGTTCGCGCTCGGCGGCGTGGGACCGGAGTCCGTCGCGCTCATCCGCGACGCGGGCGCGCGCGGCGTCGCCGTGCTGCGGGGCGTGGGCGGGAGCCGAGACCCCGCCGCGCGCGCCCTCGCCTACCGTCATTCACTTGACAGCGCCCGCATCTGTAACGAATTACTCGGCCCAACATGAAAGAAGCCCTCAAGGTCGTCGTGTGGCTCATCGTCATCGGCGCCATCGTCGTCTTCGTGCTGCAGAAGTACTTCGTCGCGCGCGCGACCGCGGTCGATGAGGGTATGGCGCCGACGATCCTGAGCGGCGACGAGGTCGCCGTGTGGAAGCACGCGACGCCCGCCATCGGCAACATCTTCTTGTGCGTCGCGCCGGATGACGGCTCGCTCATCATGGGTCACGTCGTCGGCAAACCGGGGATGACCGTCGAGGAGAAGCGCGGCAACTTCTTCCTCTCGGGCGAGCCCATCGCCACGACCGTCTCGCGGACGCTGGACTTCTACGACACGGATCTCGACGTCGCGGTGAACGTCGAGATGGGCATCGCGGAGTACGCGAACGTGCACCAGCCGTTCTTCCGCCAGCCCGGAGACGCGACGAGCTTCGCGCCGGTCACGGTGCCTCCGGGGCACATCTACCTGCTCGGGGCCAACTGGGCGAGCGAGCACCACGACAGCCGCTTCCACGGTACCGTGCCGATCTCCGCCTGCATCGGCCAGGTGTTCGTCCGGCTCAAGCCCGCCGACGACCACGGCGCCGATCTCGGCCACGGCTACCTCGACGGCTTCTTGTACTGAGCCCCCTCCCTCCCCCGATGACCGGTCGCCCGCGACGATGGCACGGGGGCCGCGCATCGCGTGGCGGCGTATCGTTGCGGCGGTAGGGGCGGGTCCGTATGCTCCGGGCGCTCTCGGATCGACCCGCCAAGATGCCCCGCGAGGTGAGCTCCCGTGAAGATCGCAGTCCTCCGCTTTCCCGGTTCGAACGCCGACTGGGACGCGCTGCACGCCGCGCGAGACGTGCTCGGCGCGGACGCGGCCTACGTCTTCCACAAGGACACTCACCTCGACGGCGCGGACGCGGTCATCGTCCCGGGCGGCTACGCCTACGGCGACTACCTCCGGCCCGGCGCCATCGCGCGCTTCAGCCCCATCGTGCCGGCGCTCGTCGCGTTCGCCGAGGCGGGCGGCCCGGTCCTCGGCATCTGTAACGGCTTTCAGATCTTGACCGAGCTCGGCGTCCTGCCGGGCGCCCTCACGCGAAACGCGCACCTGCGCTTCGAGTGCCGTGACATCCACGTCCGCGTCGAGGCGCGTGGGCCCTTCACGGACGTCGCTCGAGGCACGGTGCTGCGGTTGCCGGTCGCGCACGCCGACGGTCGCTACCAGTGCGCCGCCGAGACCTTGCGCGAGCTCGAAGCCCGCGGCCAGATCGCCTTGCGATACTGCGGGCCGCAAGGCGAGCCGGCGGAGAGCGACCCATGGCTCGACCCGAACGGCTCGGTCGGCCACATCGCAGGCGTCTACAACCGCGCAGGCAACGTGCTCGGCTTGATGCCGCACCCGGAGCGCGCGGCCGAGGCGGCGCTCGGCAACGACGACGGGCTCACGCTCTTCCGCTCCCTGCGCCGCCACCTCGGAGCCGCATCATGACGCAGCCCTTCCCCGGAGACCGCCCCGTCGACGCCGCGCTCGCCCGCGAGTTTGGGCTGAGCGAGGGCGAGTGGGCACACGCGATCGACGTCCTCGGCCGCGCGCCGTCGTACACCGAGGCGGGGGTGCTCAGCGTGATGTGGTCAGAGCACTGCTCGTACAAGTCCTCGCGGGCGCACCTCGGCCGGCTCCCGACGACCGGGCCGCAGGTCGTGCAGGGGCCCGGCGAGAACGCGGGCGCGGTCGACATCGGGGACGGCTTCTGCGCGGTCTTCAAGATGGAGTCGCACAACCACCCGTCGTACATCGAGCCCTACCAGGGCGCGGCGACGGGCGTCGGCGGCATCTTGCGCGACGTCTTCACGATGGGGGCGCGCCCGGTCGCGTCGCTCAACTCGCTGCGCTTCGGCCGCCCAGACCACCCGAAGACCCCGCACCTGCTGCGCGGCGTCGTCAGCGGCATCGGCGGATACGGCAACTGCATCGGCGTACCGACCGTCGGCGGCGAGCTGTCGTTCGACCCGAGCTACGACGGCAACATCCTCGTCAACGCGTTCACCGTGGGCGTCGCGAAGACCGACGACCTCTTCTTCGGACGCGCGGACGGCGTCGGCAACCCCGTGATCTACGTGGGCGCCCGTACGGGCCGCGACGGCATCCACGGGGCCACCATGGCCAGCGCCGAGTTCGGTGCGGAGACCGAGAGCAAGCTGCCGACGGTGCAGGTCGGCGACCCCTTCATGGAGAAGCTCCTGCTCGAAGGCTGCCTCGAGATCTTCGCGCGCGGCTGCCTCGCGGGCGTGCAAGACATGGGCGCCGCCGGACTCACCTCGTCGTCGGTCGAGATGGCCGACCGCTCGGGGAACGGGCTCGAGCTCGACCTCGACGCGATCCCGCGTCGCGCGCGCGCGCTGACGCCCTACGAGATGCTCCTCAGCGAGTCGCAGGAGCGGATGCTCATGGTCGCGAAGGCTGGGCGCGAGCACGAGGTCTTCGAGGTCTGCGAGCGGTGGGACCTCGACGCGGCCATCGTCGGCCGCGTGACCGACTCGGGTCGCTTCGTCTGCAAGGCGACGCCCGGCTACGACCCCCTCGCCGCGGCGCCGGGCCCGCGCGCGCCGGTGGTCGTGGTGGACCTGCCGGTGGCGCTGCTGACCAAAGAGGCCCCGAAGTACGAGCGCCCCGAGCGCGCGGCGACCGCCGCCCACGGCCGCACACCGGCGCGCGACGTGTCGGGCTCGCCGGTGGTGCGCGCCGGCAGCGCGCCGAGCGGCGACCCGACGACCGGGCTCAGCGCTGCGCTCGTCGGGATGGTCGGCTCGCCCAACCTCGGCAGCCGCCGGTGGGTGTGGCGGCAGTTCGACCACATCGTGCAGGTGGGCACCGTCATCAGGCCCGGCGACTCCGACGCGGCGGTGATCCGCGTGTTCTGCGAGGAGCCCGGAGCGGGGCCTGCGGCGACGAAGGTCAAGCACCTGGCGCTCTCGGTCGACTGCAACGGCCGGCACGTCCAGCTCGACCCCTACGTCGGCGCCGCGATGGCCGTCGCCGAGTGCACGCGCAACGTCGCGTGCGCCGGCGCCCGGCCGCTCGCGCTCACCGACTGCCTCAACTTCGGCAGCCCCGAGATCCCCGAGACCATGTGGCGCCTCGCGCGCGCCATCGACGGGCTCGGCGCGGCCTGCCGCGCGCTCGACACGCCGGTCGTCTCCGGCAACGTGAGCCTCTACAACGAGACGGACGGGCGCCCCATCCTCCCGACACCGACGGTCGCCGTGGTGGGTCAGCTCGCGCGCCCGGACGACCGGCTCTACCTCGCCTTTGCGACCGAGGGCGCGACGATCGCGCTGCTCGGCGCGCCCGGCGCGGGCAAGCTCGGCGGCTCCGAGTACTACGTGCAGACCCACGGCGAGGTCGGGGGCGAGCCGCAGTCGCTCGACCTCGACGCGGAGCGGGCGCTCCAGGACGCCGTGATCGCGCTCGCCCAGGCGGGCCTCCTACAGAGCGCCCACGACGTCAGCGACGGAGGGCTCGCCGTGTGCCTCGCCGAGAGCTGCATCAGCGGCGGCCGCGGCGCGCGCGTGACGCTGCCGGGGCTCGGTGTAGAGGCGACCCTCGCGGGCCAGCTCTTCGGCGAGGACCCCTCGCGGATCGTCATCAGCTTCGCGGCGGATCGCCGTGAAGAGGTCGCGCGCGTGGCGAAGGCGCACGGCGTGCCGCTCACCGTGCTCGGCGAGGTGGGCGGCGACGCGCTCGAGCTGCGCGCCGCGGGCACCGGCGAGGCGCCCGTGGTCGCGCGGGTTCCGGTCGCGACGCTGCGCGACGCGCACGCGCGCGCCCTCGAGCCGATCGTCGGCGCCGGCTGAACGCG
>JAGQJE010000099.1 GCA_020430775.1 Myxococcales bacterium | reverse complement strand
GCCGCGCCTCGCGTGGTTGCTCGTCCCGGCCTGCGCGCTCGCGTGGGTCGCGGGCGTCGGGCACCTGCTGTGGGACGCGAGCGAGCTCACGGCGGCAGCCTTTGCGCTCGGTGGCTCGCACCCGCCCGGACAGCCCACACACGCGCTGCTCGGCCGCCTCGCCGCCTTGGTGCCGCTCGGGACGATCACCTACCGGCTCTCGCTGCTCAGCGTGGTGACCGAGGTCGGCGCCGCCGGCTTGGTCGCGTGGCTGACGTGGGCGCTGACGCGTCGCCGTCACGGCACGTGGCTCGACCGCTTCGCTCCGCACGCGGCCGCGCTCTGCTGCCTGCTCGCGCCGCCGTTCTTGCGCGAGGCGAGCCGCCCGGAGTGCTACGGCCTCGCGACGCTGCTGTCAGTCGCTTCGGTCTGCGCGCTCGTTCGCTGGCTCGAGGGGTCCGCCGCCCACCTGCGCGTCGCCGCGCTCGCGGCCGGCCTCGCCGCCGCGACGCACGCGCCCGAGGCGCTGGTTCCGCTCGTCATCGGCGCCCTCGCCGTGCTCACCGTGCGTCGTGACGCCCTGCGCCCTCGCCCGATCGCGTGGGCGGCCCTCGCCTGCGTGCTCGGGCTTACCACGTTCATCTACTTGCCCGTGCGCGCGTGGGCCGGCGCGGCGATGTGGGGCAGCCCCGGCACCTGGCACGGCTTCGTTCGGTATGTCACGGCCGCGATGTACCTCGGCGGGGACGCCCCAGTCGGCGAGCCCTTCGTGCGCGGCACGCGGACCGGCCTCCTCGAGCTCTTCGTCGGCGCAGGCATCGTCCCCGTCGTCGGCGCGCTCTTCGCGCTCGGGGCCGGCCGGCGCTGGACGCCGCGCGGGCGCCACCTCGTCGCGCTCTTCCTCGTGACCGCCATCGGGCTGTCCGCCGCGATGCTGATCCTGCCGCTGTACCCGAGCATCAACCTGCCCGACAAGGCCGCGTACTTCGCGCCGCAGGTCGGCCTGCTCGCCGCGGTCGGCGCCGCGGGCCTCGCCGCGCCCGTTCCCGAGCGCGACCGCCTCGCGTGGTTGGGCGCCCCCTTGCTCCTGATCCTCGCGCTCAACGTCCCAAACCTCACGCTCGCGCCAGACCGCGCGAAGAGCGACATCGCGGCCCTCGACGCCCTCGGCGAATCGATCCTCGACAGCCCTCCGCCGCGCGCGCTCGTCCTCGTCGGCAACGAGTTTCCCATCATGACCCTCGCCGCGCGGCAGACGCTCGAGGGGGCGCGCCCGGATCTCGCGGTCATGGCGACGACGCTCGTCACGGCTCCGTGGGCGTGGCGCGCGCTCGCGAGTCACCCCCTCTACGACGGGCGGATGAAGATCGGCCCCGGACCCGGCCCGAGGGAGCGGCTGCTGAACGGGCTCATCAGCCCGGCGCAGGGCAAGGTAGCGATCGCGTTCGGCGAGAGCCCGACCTTCCTGCCGAAGGCGCGCATCGACGGCATCTACGTCATCGTCCCCCCGTCGGACGACGGCCCCTCGCCGCCGCCGAGCTTCGGAGAGCGGGCGATGCCCCTGATCGCGTCGATGGGTGAACGCTACCCGCTCGGGGACTCGGACGACGCGGGCGACGAGATCCGACGCAACATCGTGCGGCGCGCCGAGGAGCACCTGAGCCGAGGCGACCTGGCGGAGGCGACGCGCGAGCTCCGGCGTGCGCTCTGGTTTTTGCCGCGATCGCTCCTCGACCGCGTCGATCTGAGCGCTCCCATCGGCCGCGCGCAGGTGCGCCCGATCCGCACGCCGCTGACGCGGGCGCGCATGCTCACGCGGGCGGACGCCGTGCGCGTCGCGATGGTGTGGCTCGACGCGCGCGGCCGCGACGGCGTCGTCCGCGCCCTGCTGCAGCGTCAGCTCGACGCGGGGGACCCGCGCGCGTTGCTCCAGCTCGCCCTCTTCGCCGAGCGGGACGGCCACCCCGATCGGGCGGTCGAAGCCGTTCGCGCGTTCCGCGACGAGGCGCCCGAGCTCGCGGACGAGGTCCCCGAGTCGCTGAGGAAGCTGCGCGCTGCGCGGGCGTCAGGGCCGAGCACATCTCCGTAGACAGCCGCGCCGCGCGACCGGACATGAGCCGGGCAGCCGCGCGAGCTACGGCCGGCGGGGAGGAACGTACCCTCGGAAGGGCCGGTCGCCGCGCCGGCAGATCGCGTGGGCCCGCGCGTTCGACTAGGATGGCGCGCATGTCTTTCGCGGGGATCGCCGCCCGGTCATGACCGTCTCGACGCTCGATCCGAACGAGCCGCCGGAGGCGCCCGGGCGCCCCTCGATCGCGCCGGCCGCGCCCCGCAAGACCCGCCGCCGCCTGATGTCGGCGCTGCGGGCGAGCGTGACGCTCGGCGCGTTCGCGTGGCTCGCCTCGCGCATCGACTTCACCGATCTGGTCAGGGCGTTCGCGCGGCTCGACGCGACCGCCGTGGCGCTCGCGGTCGCGATCTCGTTCGTGACGCTCTTCGTCGGCACCGTGCGGTGGCGGCTGCTGCTCGAGGCCTACGGCGCCGAGCGCCATATCCCGCTCTCGATGCTCTTTCGGCTGTATCTGATCGGGGGCTTCTACAACACCTATGTCCCGGGCGGCGTCGGCGGCGATCTGCTGCGCGGCGTCGCGACGCGCGCGGCGTTTGGTGACGATCGAGTCGCCTCGACGACCGGAGCGCTCTCGATCGTCTTCGTCGAGCGGGTCTACGGGCTCGTCGGGATGCTCGTGGTGTCGGCGCTCGCCTCTCTGATCTGGCCGCTCCCCGGGGTGCCCGACATGAGCCTGTGGGCGCTGGGCGGGGTCGTCGTGGCGGTCGGGGTGGTGGTCGCGCTCGGCCTCGCCCCGCGCCTGTCGAACCTCCTCCCAGGCGTCATCGGTCGCATCCTCGCGGCACTGCCCCGACCGCGCGACCCATGGCGCTTCCTCGGCGTGTTCGCGCTGTCGGTGCTCACGCACGGCCTGGTCGGGCTGACCGGACACGTCATCATGCGCGTGCTCGTGCCGGGGTTGCCGGTGACGTCGTCCCTCGTGATCGTCCCGCTCGCCGCGGCGTCCGCGTTCTTCCCGCTCACGGTGGGCGGCGCGGGCGTGCGCGAGGCCGCGTTCGTCGCCCTGTATGGGCTCGTCGGTGTCGGCAAGGCCACCGCGATCGCCGGTTCGCTCACGTTCTGGGCGACGCAGCTCATCGTCGCGGCGGTGGGTGGCGTCGTCGCGGTGGTCTCGCCCGTCCGCGCGGAGGACGTGCTCGCGTGCGCCGTCGAGCGCAGCTCGAAGCTCACCGAGCCATGAGCGCCGCGGGCGTCGCGCCGGGCGCGCTCGACCGGCGGAGCGCGCGCGACCGTCGCGACCGTCTGCGTCCGCCGGACCTCCGCTGGCTCGTGGTCCCAGCGAGCGCGCTGGTCTGCGCCGTCGGTGCCGGCTACCAGCTCTACGACGCCGGCGAGCTGACCGCGGCTGCCTTCGAGCTCGGTGGGTCCCACCCGCCAGGGCAGCCCCTGCACGCGCTCGTCGCGCACGTGCTCGGGCTGCTGCCGCTCGGGCCCTACGTGTTCCGCGTCGCGCTGCTGAGCGTCGCCGGGGAGACGCTCGCGGCCGCGCTCACCGGACGGCTGTGTGCGGCGCTCATCGCGCAGAGCGCCGGCGGCGCGCCGGACCCTGGCGGCGCTCTGCCCCTCGGCGGCTGCGCGCGGCTCGCGCCCCACG
>JAGQJE010000098.1 GCA_020430775.1 Myxococcales bacterium | reverse complement strand
TTACTACGCCTTTGGCGTTCATGTCTTTGCCGAGCGCCCTGGCCCGGTTGATCGTTAGCTTCTTCATGCCTCTCCTCGCTTACCTGCGGGGTTGATTTGTTTGAGTCTCGGTTCCCTTCGCGATGGCGCGGTCTTCGCTGACCGGGTGCTCAGAACGGGATGTCATCGTCGCTCCAGTCGTCGCGCGGGACCTCGGGGGCGCGGGTGCGTGGTGAGGTGCGGGTGCGGTCTGGCGCGCTTCCGCCATCTCGGTTGCCGCTGCCGATCAGCTTGAGGTCGGTGGCGACGATGTCTGTAGACGTCCGTTTGTTGCCGTCTTTGTCGTCCCACTGGCGGTGCTGAATCCGGCCCTCGACGAGAATGGCGCGCCCTTTCTCGAGGACATCCGCAAGCGCTTCGGCGCGCTTTCCCCAGATGATCACGGTGTGCCACTCGGTCCGTTCCTGGCGCTCGCCGTCGGCGGACTTCCAGCTTTCGGTGGTCGCGAGGCGCAGCCGGAGCAGCGCTTGACCGGCCTGCGTGTACTTGAGTTCGGGGTCCATCCCGAGGTTCCCGAGAAGGATCACGCGATTGAGTCCCTCAGCCATCGAGCCCTTCTTTCTCCGCGAACCATGCGGTGATCTCGAGGTCGCCGGAGTCGCCGGCCTCGCAGACATCCGAGCCAGCAACGATCTGTGACTTCGGGATCCACACATCATCGCCGTCGATGTTTACGAGAAGCGCGAGCGCGGTTTCCCGCCTCGCGTCCACGCCGTGGATCACCACCGTTTCGCTCTCGTCTCCGTCCCAGAAGCTAGTCACGTGGCCACCTCGTCTGCGCGCACGGCGCCGTCTTCGATGATGATGGCGCCCGGGTCGCCGTCGCCCACGCGCTCGACCCAGACCTGCGCCTCGTGCGCGGCCGCCATCTCGGCGACCAGCTTCAGCGAGTCGTCGTCGAGCAACGCGCCGTCCCGGACCAGCAGCACCCGCAGGTCTGGGTGCAGCGCGAGCCCGATGGCGACGCTCGCCCGGAGCCGCTCGGCCGCCGAGGCCTGCGCAAAAGGGATCCCCCCGAGCGTCACGCCCTCCTCGGCGAACCCGAGGCCCTCTAGCGGAAACTCCGCACGCTCGATCGCGGCCCGCTTTTCCTCGTCGATCTCGGCGAGCGACGCGGTGAGCCCCTCGACCGCGAGCCGCCGCTTTTCGAGTCGCTCGGCGACGGCCGCGCGACGCTCGT
>JAGQJE010000097.1 GCA_020430775.1 Myxococcales bacterium | reverse complement strand
TTTGGTGCAGGTGGTTATGCTGATAGGGCTAACCAGCGATGGAAGTCTTTAAAGGTAACCTTGAATCCGCCATCTTGGTTCCGTAATGGTATGGGTAACCTTATCCTGATGGATATTGGTACCAACACCTCTATGGGTAAACTGATTGGTATGACCGTTGATGAGGTAAACTCTTGGATTAAAGGAAATCCTTCCAAGTACTTCCAAATTGCTCATGATAATGGTCTGTGGGCTACTACTTACTCTGCTGCAGAGCTGAACCTGATGTCTCAGCAGTTCCAGGATGCATTCAAGGGACATGTCACCATCAACACTGAGCGTAACTTCATGAAGAAGGCTTGGTGGATGTTTGATGAGAAGCTTAGCCAGATCTTTGAGAAAGGTACTGAGATCTATGGCAACATGGAGGGGTTCTTTAAGACTGTAGCTCTGAGGGACTATATTCAGCGTTGGGAGAAACAGAGCGGAACCAAGCTGGATGATGCAGACGCTAATACTCGTGAAGCAGTAATCCGTGAGGCTGTTGAAGCTGCTAATAATAACATCTTCGACTACTCTAAGGTACCTGGCTGGATGAGAACTATGCGTAGGAGGCCATTTGTTGGTGCTCCGTTCTTGACATACACCTTCAAGGCATTCCCATACGTTATGGATAGTTTTGCTCGTCGTCCTCAGAAATTCATTAAGTACATGGCCATGCCCTATATGATGGCACAAGCCTTTATGTTGACTCAGGACCTAGATGATGAAGATTATGATGAGATCATGCGTATGATGCCGTCTTGGCAGAAAGAGAAGTCTTCAATATTCTTGTTACCGTTTAAGGATAATAATGGTAACTTTCAGACTATTGATTTTGGATATTATCTGCCTTGGGCTCCATTCCAGAATATGGGACTTATGGCTGCTAATACATTTGATGTTAGTAATCCGTTGATCTCTTCTGGTAATACTGCACTAAAGCTTGGAACCGATCTTGGTTTTCTTGGTGGGCCACTTCCTCAAATGATTAATGCGGTCTTAACTAATAAAGATCCATTCTCTGGTCGAGAGATTGTAAGGACTGTTGGTACTGCTGGTGATAAACAGAATGATTTCATGCGGTATATGGTAGATATGTGGACCCCTACATTCCTTACCTCTAAGGGTGTGTTGGGTCGTACACTTGATAATTTGGGCATAGAGCCCTCTGTATTCAACACTGGACAACAGTTGAATGCTCTTGGTAAGGATAAGGAAACGTTTACACAGTCCTCGCTTCGTGGTCTTGGTATTTCTGTTCGGCCCTTTGATCCACAACTTGAGTTGAGGAATAAGGTAAAAACATATCAGTATGAGAAACGTAAAATAGAAACTGCTCGTCGTCAGATCTTTAAAGACCGTAATCTTTCTCCTGAAAGTAGGGCTGCTAAGGTTCGTGAGATGAATGAGCAAATCAAATTACTAAATCAGAAACATAGAGAGGAGCTTTACGG
>JAGQJE010000096.1 GCA_020430775.1 Myxococcales bacterium | reverse complement strand
TCGACGACGCCGGCCTCGGGTACGTCAAGATCGCCGCCTCGAACCAGCTCGACGAGTACGTCATCCGCAGCCTGCGCGAGCAGCGGGCGCCGATCGACATCTTCGGCGTCGGCACGAGCCTCGTCACAGGCCACCCGGACGGCGCGCTCGACGGCGTGTACAAGCTCGCGAGCGCCGAGGGCGAGCCGCGCATCAAGCTCTCCGAGAACCTCATCAAGGTCACGCTGCCAGGCCGCAAACAAACGCACCGCTACTTCGACCGCGACGGCCGCTTCGCCGGCATCGACGGCGTCGCGCTCGACGACGAGCCGCCGCCCGAGCGCCTCACCCACCCCTTTGAGGAGCACAAGTCCCTCTCGTGCCGCGGCATGCGCAGCGAGCCCCTGCTCGCCCCGGTGATGGACGACGGCGAGCTCGTCGACGCGCCGCGCAGCGTCGACGCGATCAAGGCGTACGCCGCGGAGCGCCTCGAGCTGCTGCCGCCCGAGTACCGGCGCTTCGAGAACCCGCACATCTACAAGGTCGGCCTCAGCGACAAGCTCAGAGACCTCCGCAACGACCTCCGGCGCGCGCACACGGACGACAAGGCCGCGACATGAAGGCGCTCCTCCTCGTCGACGCACAGAACGACCTCCGGCGGCGCGCGCACACGAACGACAAGGCAACGACATGAAGGCGCTCCTCCTCATCGACGTACAGAACGACTTCCTCCCGGGCGGCGCGCTGGCCGTCCTCGGCGGCGACACCATCATCCCCGTCATCAACCGCGTCTTGGACCGCTTCGACCTCGTGGTCGCGAGCCAAGACTGGCACCCGCCAGACCACGGGAGCTTCGCGTCGAGCCACCCCGGCCGGCAGCCCTTCGACGTCGTCGACCTACACGGCCTCGAACAGACCCTGTGGCCAGACCACTGCGTCCAAGCGAGCCCCGGCGCCGACTTCGCACCCGACCTCGACATGCGCCCCGTCGAGGCGATCTTCCGCAAAGGCACCGACCCCGAGATCGACAGCTACAGCGCCTTCCACGACAACGGCCACCGCAAGACCACCGGCCTCGCCGACTACCTCCGCGGCAAACGAGTCGACCGCGTCTGGCTCACCGGCCTCGCCGGCGACATCTGCGTCTACTTCAGCGCGCTCGACGCCCTCACCGAAGGCTTCGAAACCCACCTCATCCTCGACGCCTGCCAGCCCCTCGACCCCGCCACCTTCAACGACAAGCTCACCACCCTCAAGACCAAAGGCGCCCACCTCCACCCCAGCACCGACGTGTGAGCGGAGGGCGGGGTGCGACGGAGCGGGGTTAGGCTCGGCCTTTGAGGATGAGGTTCCAGTACATCATTGGGAGCCCGTAACGTTTGAAGTACCACATGTCTCTGCGTTCATGCGTGGTGTCGATGAAGGGGATGCTCGGCGTCGGACGCAGGCTGTAGTCGAACTCGGCGAGCAGCATCGTGTGGCGTGAAGTGACGAGCGGGCAGGCGGAGTAGCCGCCATAGCTGGCCGAGGTCGTCCCGCCCTTGATCGCGGCGAGCAGGTTCTTCACCAGCACGGGGGCCTGCTTGCGGATGGCTGCGCCGGTCTTCGAATTCGGGCTCGACGAGGCGTCGCCGAGCGCGAAGACCTCCGGGTACCGCGTGTGCCGCAGGGTGTTCTTGTCGACCTCGACGTACCCGAAGGGGTTGTTCGGGTCTGCCAGCGGGCTGCTCTTGATCCAATCCGGGGCCGATTGCGGCGGGACCGCGTGCAGGATGTCGTAGCCGAACTCTTCGACCGTCCCGGTGGTGTTGTCGCGGATGGACACGGTCTTCGCCGCGGAGTCGATGGCGGTGACCTCACTGCTCAACCGGACCTCGATGCCGTAGCGCGCGACCACCCTCTCGAGCTCGTCGGAGAACTCTTTCACGCCGAACATGGCCGGCGTCGGGAGCACAAGCACCACGCGGATGTCCTGCAAGATGCCCTGCTCGCGCCAGTAGTCGGCGGCGAGGTAAGCGATCTTCTGGGGGGCCCCCGCGCACTTGATCGGTCCCGCCGGCATCGAGAACACCGCGGTACCCGAGCGCAGACCGCGGATCATGTCCCAGGTCTTTGGCGCCAGGTCGAAGCGGTAGTTGCTCGAGACCGATGGCGTCGTCAGCGCCTCGGGCAGCCCCGGCACCTTGTCCCAGTCGAGCTGGATGCCGGGGCAGACGACGAGGAAGTCGTACCCAACGACGAGCCCGGACGCGAGGGTGACGGTCTTCGCGTCCGGATCCGCCGAAGTCGCGGCGTCTTTGATCCACGCGACGCCCTGCGGCATCACGGAGGCCTCGGCCCGCACCGACTCGCTGGCTTCGGCGCGCCCGCCGCCGACCAGCGTCCACAACGGCTGGTAGTAGTGCTTATCGCTCGGTTCGACGACGGCGATGTCGTCCTGACCGGCCAGCCGCAGCCGCGCGGCCACGCTCAGTCCGGCGTTGCCGCCTCCGATGATCAGAATGCGATGGTGCAAGCTCATGTCGATGGGTCTCCGCTTCGTTCAGACGCGGCGCACCAGGTGGAGCGCACGCCGCAAAAATATCAGCCACCAGCAATAAATCGCTTAGCTACGTAACGTCACTTCCCCACCGAGGAAAGCCCCGCCAGCCCCAGGCCGGTCCCATGGGCGCCCGGCAGATCGCTGTCGTTCAGGCGGGCCGCCGAGCGTCGTGACCCGGGCGCAACTGAGAGGCTCGGCCCTCGCCCTCGAGTACCTTGCCGGCCGCGAGCCGGTCCCGGAACGGACCCGCCGGCGGCTGCTCGAGAGCCTGGTCTGGGAGGACCAGCGGGCGCTGTGGCCGGAGCTGCACGCCGCCCGGCGGTGTAGGCTCGGTCACGACATTGCCGGATGGAAGCGGGTCCAACCCCAAAGGCCTCCGACGGCACCAGGACATAGCTGGGCCGAACCCAACCAAACCTCACTGAGCGGCGTTGACGCCACGCCCGCGCCCCCGGTAGAAGGGGTCGGGCGGCACACGCGGGCGGAGTGCGTTCTGCGCGCGTCGCTCGCCTCGTCCGGGAGAAACTCTGGATGAATGCACGGGGGCTGTGGAGAGAACAGAACGCGGATTACGTCCGGGTCCGCGAGGACACCGGCTGCACGTGGGTTTCGTTCAAGCGCATGCGCGGTCATCGGGTCGGGCGCTTTCGGAAGTTCAAGACGGCGGAGGCCGACGAGTGGGTGTGGATCGGCTGCGCCGCGACGGTCGCTGCGTCCGACCCGGATGAAAGAGACCCACCCTGATGGCGCCCCCGCTTTCAAATCAAGTTGCGGCGAAGATCGAGAAGGCGAGGCAGCTCTACCACCGACTCGTCATCGTCGTCGGCCCGCCGCGCTCCGGAAAGACCAGCGCGCTGCGCGACCTGCACGATGAACACGGCTGGCCGCTCGTGAACGTCAACCTCGCGCTCTCCGAGAAGCTGCTCGAGCTGACCGCCAAGCAGCGCGCGCTTCGGGTGGCGCGGATCGTCGACGACATCGTCCAGGACCAGGCGGGCGACACCGTCCTTCTCGACAACATCGAGATGCTCTTCCACCCGGAGTTGAAGCAGGACCCGCTCCGCCTTCTCCAGAGCCTCTCGCGCAACCGCACGATCGTCGCGACCTGGCGCGGCGTGCAGCTCGGCTCGTCGCTGACGTACGCGGCCCCCGACCATCCTGAATTCCGGCGCTTCGAGGAACCTCAGGCGCTCATCGTTTCCAGCGGGGACGTCCCCGGCAGCAGCGGGGCGACCTCCACCCAGGAGCACTCGGCATGAACTACGCGGACCTCATCCAGTTCGACCCCATCGAGACCGTCGTTCAGCTCCGCGAAGCCGACC
Source organism: Myxococcales bacterium (assembly GCA_020430775.1). Lineage (GTDB taxonomy): Bacteria > Myxococcota_A > Polyangia > Polyangiales > Houyiibacteriaceae > JAGQJE01. Next base: position 1,428 of record JAGQJE010000096.1, on the reverse strand, counting down.
GTGCGGCCAGTGCTCGTCGCCTCGTCGAGACCTTCGTCATCTCCAACCGGATGGGCGAGCAGCTCGCGGACCTCGTGCTCCCGCAGCTTCAGTTCGAGACGCCGGCCGACAACAAGGGCCTCCTCGTCGTCGGCAACTACGGCACCGGTAAGTCGCACCTCATGGCCGTCATCTCCGCCGTCGCGGAGCATGCCGAGCTCGCAGGCGCGCTCACCAACCCTGCCGTGGCCGACAAGGCCTCGCTCGTCGCCGGTCGCTTCTTCGTCATCCGCGCCGAGATCAACTCGTCGATGCCGCTGCGGCAGTTCGTCATGGAGACGCTCCAGGACGAGCTGTCGGAACACGGCGTGCATTTCGAGGTGCCACCCGAGGACCAGGTCAAGAACCACAAGGACGTGTTCGCCTCGATGATGGCGGCGTTCACGGCCAAGTTCCCCGACAAGGGGCTGCTCTTCGTCCTCGACGAGCTGCTCGACTACCTCCGCTCCAACCGCGAGCAGGAGCTGATGCGCAACCTGAACTTCCTCCGCGCGGTCGGGGAGTTCGCCAAAGGCTCGCGCTTCCGCTTCATCGCGGGTGTCCAGGAGAGTCTCTTCGACAACCCGCGCTTCCAGTTCGCCGCCGACAGCCTCCGGCGCGTCAAGGACCGCTTCGAGCAGATGCGCATCGCTCGCGAGGACGTCGCGCACGTCGTGGCCGAGCGCCTGCTCAAGAAGGACGCAAAGCAGCAGGCGCTCGTGCGCGAGCACCTGACCAAGTTCGCGCCGCTTTACGGCTCGATGAACGAGCGGATGGACGAGTTCGTCCGCCTCTTCCCCGTGCACCCGGCCTACCTTGACACCTTCGAGCGGGTGTACGTCGCGGAGAAGCGCGAGGTGCTCAAGACACTCTCCGCCGCCATCCGCCAGATGCTCAGCGAGACCGTGCCCGCCGACGAGCCGGGCCTCATCGCCTACGACTCGTACTGGCAGAACCTCAAAGACAACCCGTCATTCCGCTCGGTGCCGGAGATCCGCGCCGTCATCGAAAAGGCCGACGTCCTCGAGGCACGCATCCAGCAGGCGTTCACGCGGCCCCAGTACCGCCCGGCCGCGCTGCGCATCATCCACGCGCTCTCGGTCCACCGCCTCACCACTAGCGACATCTTCGCCCCCATCGGCGCGACCGCCGAGGAGCTACGCGACGACCTCTGCGTGCTCATGCCGCTGCCAGAGCGCGACGCCGAGTTCCTCAAGACCGTCGTCGAGACCGTGCTCCGCGAGATCGTGAAGACCGTCAGCGGTCAGTTCCTCTCGTTCAATCGCGAGAACGGCCAGTACTACCTCGACCTCAAGAAGGACATCGACTTCGACTCGCTCATCGACAAGCGGGCGGAGTCGCTGAGCGACTCCCAGCTCGATCGCTACTACTTCGATGGTCTGCGCCGCG
>JAGQJE010000095.1 GCA_020430775.1 Myxococcales bacterium | reverse complement strand
GACGCTGACCGCGCGCGGCTCGGAGGACGCGCGGCACGGGCGGCGCGTGCGGGTGCAAGACGCCGCGGGTGTCGGCGGCGCGCCCGCGCTCGAGCCGGACGCCGCGGTCGCGCTCTTCGACGCCGCCGGCGAGCTGGTCGCGATCGCCCGCCCCGAGGACGACGCAACGCTCCGCGTCGTGCGAGGGTTTCGGTGGACGTGACGGGCGCGGACCGCGAGGTCGGGACCCTCATCATCGGCGCGGGCGTGACGGGGCTCGCGTTCGCCGATTGGCTCGGCGACGACGACTACCTGATCGCCGAGGCGACCGACGCGATCGGCGGTTACTGCAAGACGGTGCTGCAGGACGGCTTCGTCTGGGACTACTCGGGGCACTTTTTTCACTTCAGGCACCGCGAGGTCGAGCGCTACCTGGTCGCGCGGATGGGCCCGGCCGCGGTCCGCACCGTCACACGCGACAGCCGCATCTGGTACCGCGAACGCTTCGTCGACTTCCCGTTCCAGAAGAACATCCACCAGCTCTCGAAGCGCGAATTCATCGAGTGCCTCGTCGACCTGTACTTCCGTGAGGACCGCCCGGCCTCGAGCTTCCGCGACATGCTGTACGCGAAGTTCGGCCGCGCCATCGCCGACAAGTTCCTCGTCCCCTACAACGAGAAGCTCTACGCGACCGACCTCGACACGCTCGATCCGGACGCGATGGGGCGCTTCTTCCCCTACGCCGACTTCGCCGAGGTGCTCGCGAACTTCCGCGCCGCGGACAACCGCGGGTACAACGCGACCTTCACCTACCCGGTCGCCGGCGCCATCGAGTACGTCCGCGCGCTCGCGCAGGGCGTCGACGCGGGCCGGGTGCAGCTCGACACGCCCGTGCTCGAGGTCGACCTCGGAGCCCACGTCGCGCGGACCTCGCGCGGGCGCGTGCGCTACGAGCGCCTCGTCAGCACCGCGCCCTTGCCGCGGCTGCTGCAGATGTGCGGCCTGCCGCACGACCCCGCCGTGTACAGCGCGAACACGGTCGAGGTCTTCAACCTCGGCTTTGATCGCAAGGGCCCGGACGGGGTGCACTGGATCTACTACCCGCAGCGCGAGCTCTGCTTCTATCGGGTCGGTTTCTACGACAACATCCTCGGCGCCGATCGCATGAGCCTGTACGTCGAGATCGGCCGACCGGGGCCGGCCGCCGTGCCGCACGACGCCTCCGCGACGCTCGGCGAGGTCCTCGAGGGCCTCCGCAGGGCGGGCGTGGTCGAGGACCACCGCCTCGTCTCGCACCACCGCGTCGTGCTCGACCCGGCGTACGTGCACATCACGACCGCCTCGAACGCCGACGTGCGTACGCAGCGGGCGCGCCTCGGGGCGCAGGACGTCTACTCGATCGGGCGCTACGGCGGCTGGACGTACTGCTCGATCGAGGACGGCATCGTCGAGGCGCGTGCGCTCGTCGAGCAGCTCGGGCTGCGCTGACGGCGCGCGCGTCAGCGCTTCGCCGCCGTCGGTGCGCTAGCGCCGAGCGGGATGAGCAGCACGTGGGCGATCGCGAGGCGGACGCCGTCCGGCATCGAAAACCGGGCCTCGGGCGCCGCCCCGGTGAGCGCGTCCCCGCGGACGACGAGCCGCACCTCACGCCACCGCCCGTCCGCGTCGAGCGCTTGTGGCGAGCCCGCGCCGAAGCGGACCTGCGCCGCGGCCTGGTCCGGCGCGTCGACGCGACGGACGCGCACCATCGCGAGCCACGCCGCCGGGTGTAGATCGGGCGGCAGGGCGAGCGGGAGCGTCGCGTGCCGGCCGCGCGTCTCGCAGCTCGCCTCGTCGCGTTCGCCCGCCTCGCCGGCGGACGCCTGCGCGCACCGCGAGAAGCCCGCGCCGGGGCGTGGGCCTCCGGCGCTCGCTACCACGCCGCCGACGCGCCCTCGCTCGACGGCGCGAAGGCGCACGAGGGAGGGGCCCACGTTCTGCAGGTCGGGGTCGTCGGTCGCGAGCGCGAGCAGGTCGTCGAGGGCGCGCGGGTCGCCGAGGTCGCCGAGCGCCCGCGCGATGTCGTCGCGCACGTCCGCCTGCTTGACGCGCCCGAGCAGCGCGCGCAGGACGGGGTAGGCGCGCGGGTCACCGAGGTCGCCGAGCGCGCGCGCCGCGAGGTAGCGGACGTGACCGTCGTCGAGGGCGCGCACGAGCGGGTCGAACGCGCGCGGGTCGCCGAGCCGACCGAGCCCGCGGATCGCCGCCTCGCGGTCGCGTGGGCGCGTCGCGTGATCGAGCGCCTCGACCAGGGCCGGCACGGCCTCGCGGTCGCCGAGCTTCGCGAGCGCGAGGCCCGCGCGAATGCGGACGTCACGCGCGTCCGCGCGCACGAGCGCGCGCAGCCGTGGGCGTGCCCAGTCGACCCCGAGGTCGCCGAGCGCGATCGCGGCTGCGTCCGCGACGGCGCCCTCCGGTGAGTCGAGCATCGCGCGCAGCGCCGCGTGGTTGTCGTCGTCCGGGAGCCTCGCGAGCAGGCGCGCGGCCTCGACGCGATCGCCGGCCGGCGCGCTCGGGTCGGTGCCGAGTCGCCGGAGCGCCGGGAGGGAGCGCCGAT
>JAGQJE010000009.1 GCA_020430775.1 Myxococcales bacterium | reverse complement strand
TCCCGCTCCCGATTCGTGGGAAGCAACTCGATGTCGACGGGAGGCACCACAACATATCGTGGCCACCGACCGTCGTCGACCACATCATGTAGTGGGCCGTAGCCGGCCTGAGGAGTTGCTTCCCACGAATCGCTCCCGTTCCCGCTCCCGCTCCCGCCCCCGCCCCCCGGCCGGCGGCGCCTCGCAGCAAGCCTGCGAGATGACAGCGGGAGCGCTCGCATGTATGCTCGTCCCGAGAAGGGGGCGATGCACCGTGAGCGTCGATCACGCGTCTGACGCGAAGGAGCCGAAGCCGGGCGAGGTCATCGACGGAAAGTACCGCCTCGAGGCGGTCCTCGGCCACGGCGGCATGAGCGTCGTCTACGCCGCCCGCCACACCGTCACGCACCGCCGGGTCGCGATCAAGTGGCTCCGCTCGGACTTCGCCCGGCGCAGCGGCGGGGTCGAGCGGTTCTTGCGCGAGGCGCAGTCCATCGGGCGCATCGAGCACCCGAACGTCGTCGAGGTCTTCGACGTGCTCACGCGCGGGGACGACCGCTTCCTCGTGATGGAGCTGCTGCACGGGCCGACCCTCGCCGACGTGGTGGCGAGGGGCCCGCTGCACCCGGCGGACGCGGTCGACATCGTCCTCGGGGTGCTCGGCGGCGTCGGCGCCGCGCATCAGCTCGGCATCATCCACCGCGACCTCAAGCCGGAGAACGTCCTGCTCTGCCCGCGGCCGCACGGCCCCGGCGTCGTCCCGAAGGTGGTCGACTTCGGCATCTCGAAGTTCGACGAAGGCGGCCGTCCGAAGCTCACGCAGGCGGGCACCGCCCTCGGCACGCCGAGCTACATGTCGCCCGAGCAGCTCCGCGGCGAGGCCCAGATCGACGCGCGCACGGACCTCTACGCGCTCGGGGTGATGCTGTACGAGGCCCTCACCGGGAAGCTCCCCTTCGACGGCGACACCTTCGCCGCGCTCGCGTTTCAGATCGCGACGGCCACGCCGCCGGCACCGGACACGCTGCGCGAGGGCTTGCCCAGCGGGCTCGGCGCGGTCGCGCTGCGGGCGATGGCGCGAGAACGTGACGACCGGTACGCGGACGCGGCCGAGCTCGCGGCCGCGCTCGGGCCCTATCACAGCGGCACCGCGACCTACGCGCAGCTCGGCGTCCCGGCACCGAACACCCCGGACAGCTCGAGCGACTCGCTCCGGCCGGTCGGCAGGACCCCGGACACGGAGGCCCCGCACAGCCGCGCGTCGAGCATCCAGCCGGCCGCGCGTGGGGCCGAGCGTGATGTCAGCTCGGGGAGTCGCGGCCACATCACGCCGACCCGCCGCACGCCCTCCGGGCTGGCCGCGTCGGTCCCGTCCGTGCACCGCACGCCGCCCGGAACGGACGAGCCACCGGATCGCCCTGCCGGGCGGCTCGGACGCATCGTCGCGCTCGCGGTGGCCGCGCTCGTCGTAGTGGCGGGCGTCGCGTGGTGGCTCTCCGGGGGCGCGCGGGAGGACCAACCGACCCGAGCCGGTGCGGCGCCGCTGGTCGAGCCGGGGTCGCAGCCCACGCCATCGAACGACGGCGCTCCTACCGCGGCGCCGCGCGCGAACGACGAGTCGCCGGCCGACACCACCGCCCCGCCGACACCGCGTGAAGCGACGGCGGCCGAGCCGCCTGCGCCCACCGCGGCGAACCCGTCGCTCCCGACCGGGGTCGCGCCCCCTGTAGGCGCCGCGCCTGCC
>JAGQJE010000094.1 GCA_020430775.1 Myxococcales bacterium | reverse complement strand
AGGACCTCGAGGCGCGCCTTGACGCGATCGCCGGGAGCCTCGCCGACAAGGTCGACTCGTGCTGTGCGGTCGTCCGGACGCTCGAGGCGGAGGCCTCGGCGCTCAAGGCGGAGGAGGCGCGTCTCGCCGAGCGCCGCCGGACTCGCGAGAACGAAGCGGCACGCGTCGTCGAGTACATCCGCGAGTGCCTGCGCAGCGCGGGGCTTCAGCGGGTGAAAGGCCCGCGCTTTTCCGCGTCGCTCGCGAAGACGCCCGGCAAGGTGGTCCTCGACGTCGAGCCGGCCGAGGTGCCGAGCCTCTTCGCCAAGACCGAGACGGTCGTCACCGTCGACAAGCGCGCCATCGGCGAGGCGCTCCGGGCCGGCGAGGACCTCGGCTTTGCCCACCTCGAGGTCGGCGAGCGCGTGGTGATCCGATGACGACCGCGACCCAGAGCGCTATCGCGGCGAAGATGGTCCTCGCGGCCCGCTCGGTCGGGTGGGGCGTCCCGAAGGACGGATACAACCGGGTGCAGAACTACCGCTTCGCGAGCGCCGCCGCGCTCAAGCTCCGCGTCGGCCGCGCCCTCGCGGACGCCGGGGTCGCCGTCTCGACCGCGGCCGAGATCCTGCTCGTCGATGAGGTCACGACCGCCCGCGGCGGCGCGATGCAGCGGATTGTGGTGAAGATGACGCTCACCTTCGTCGACGCGGCATCGGGCGAGCAGATGACGGCTGAGGGCCTCGGCGCGGGCACCGACTCGGCCGACAAAGCGGTGATGAAGGCCGCGACGGCGGCAGAAAAGTACGCCTACATCGGCGCGCTCTGCCTCGCCATGGGCGAGGACGCGGAGTCCGACGAGGTCGAGCACGCGGCGCCGACGCCTGCCCCCGCGCCGGCCGAGCGCCGCGCGCCCGCGCCGAGCGTCGCCGCGAAGGCCGGGTCCGCGCGCCCGCAGTCTTCGCAGGGACCGCAGAGGGCGGCGCGCACGAACGGGCCCGCCGCCCCGAGTGACCCGGGCTCGCTCGCGGCGCAGCTCGCGGCGATCACGGCGGAGGCGGCCCGCGACCCGCAGGGCGCGACCCGACGCCTCGAGGCGCTCTGCGCGTCGACGCACCTGACGAGCATGCCGCAGACCGCGAAGGGCAGGGCGTGGAGCGGCATCCGGCGCGCGGCCGCTGCGTGCGGCATCGAGGACCCGGCCGCTTGGTTCAATCGCATCACCACCCAGGAGCAGCAGTGAGTAAGATCATCGGCCTACAGGCATCGAACGTGAAACGGCTCCGCGCCGTCGAGATACGACCAGACCCGGACGGGTCCATGGTCCTCGTCGGGGGGCGCAACGCGCAGGGGAAGAGCTCGGTGCTCGACTCCATCTGGATGGCGCTCGGGGGGCGACGCGCCCAACCGGCGCGGCCGGTGCGAGACGGCGCCGAGCACGCGAGCATCCGGTTAGCGCTCGACAACGGCCTCGTCGTCGAGCGGACCATCGAGCCGGACGGTAAGACGGTGCTTCGCGTCTCCGACGGTACAGCGACGCTGCGGGCGCCCCAGGGCATCCTCGACGCGCTCGTGCGGGATCTGTCGTTTGACCCGCTGCGCTTTTCGGAGATGGCCGAAAAGGAGCAGGCCGAGCTACTGCGTCGGCTCGTGGGTCTCGACTTCAGCAAGCTCGATCGCTCGCGCGCCGAGTACTACGACGAGCGCCGGCTGCTCGGCCGGGAGGTCAGCCAGCTCGAGGGCGAGCTCGCGGGGCTGCCGCACCACGCGGACGCGCCGCCTGCGGCGGTGAGCGCGGCGGAGCTCGCGCAGGCGCTCGAGGACGCCCGCGCGCAGGCCGCTCGGACCGCGGCGCAGCGGGACGCCGCCCATCACAAGGCCGAGCGGGCGCGCGAGCTGCGGGCGGCGGCCGAGGCGGCCCGACGGGCCGCGGTGCAGCACGACGCCGAGGCCGAGCACCTCGAGCTCGAGAGCGAGGCGGACGCCTACGACGTGCAGCAGGCGCTCGAGACGGCGCCGGACCTCGAGGCGATGCGGGCGCGGCTCGACCAGGTCGAGGCCGACAACGCGAAGGTCCGCGACAACGAGCGTCGCGCGGCCGTCGCCGAGCGACTCGAAAAGCGGCGGCTCGCGGTCGAGGGGCTCACCGCGTCGCTCGCCGAGATCGACGAGGAAAAGCGGGCCGCGATCGAGCGTGCGGAGTTTCCGCT
>JAGQJE010000008.1 GCA_020430775.1 Myxococcales bacterium | reverse complement strand
CCGCGCGCGCGCCTCGGCGATCGCGGCGCGCGCGAGCCAGCCCGCGGCGGAGCGCGGGTCGAGCGTGAGGGCGTGGTCTGCGTCCGTCGACGCCGCGTCGAGGCGTCCCCGCGCGAGCTCCGTCTTGGCGAGTCGAGCCCAGAGGTAGGGCGCGTCGCTCGCGGTCAGCGCGGCCCGGTACTGCGCGCTCGCCGCGTCGAGGTGCCCGCGCGCCGCCTCGAGCTCAGCCTCGATGAAGCGCGCGTAGGCATACGCCGAGGCGACGCGCGTCTGCGCGGCATCGGCCCGGATCGCGCCGCCGGCGTGCGCAGCGCAACCCGCCGTGACGACGCAAAGGGCCGCCGCGGCCCCGGCCCAGCCGACGCGCGCGCGTGACCCGCCTGCGTGTCGCTCGCGCGTGACATCCGCGCCCAGGTGGTATGCTCGCCCGCGTCGATCACCGGCGTGGTGGCCAGAGGGCCCACCGCCGGTGGTGCCAGGGCCTCGCCGACGCGATCGGAACGCGCTCGATGCCCAAAATCGGGCTTGTTTGACTTCCATGGGGCCCGCTTTTACACCTTGGCGGCCGCGCGACCGGATGGGCGCGACCGCACCGTCTGACGGAGAGTGAGCATGAGCCCGATCGCCATGACCCTGGTGCTTGTCAGCACGCTGGCGTTTTTTTCGTGGTCCGTCTTCCGGCGCACCCGCCAGGTGTTGGTCGGCGTACCGGATCCGGAGTTCGACCTCAAGCGCCCCGGTGAGCTGCGGGACCGCATCCGCGCGGTGCTCGTCTACGTGTTCGGCCAGCGGAAGATGCCGTACTACCGCATGGCGGGCATCGCCCACATCGGCATCTTCATCGCGTTCGTCGTCCTGCTGCTGAACAGCATCATGCTCTGGGGGCGCGGGTACCATCCGGAGTTCGACTTCTGGGGCCTGCTCAGCACCCACCACTGGTTCGGGCAGATCTACTCGTTCGTCAAAGAGATCGCCGCCGCGCTCGCGATCGTCGGTTGTTGTGTGTTCTGGTACATCCGCCTCGTCAGGCACGGCAGGGACAGCGGTGACCCGAAGGAGAGCGGCAACCGCACGCGCATGACGCTCGGGACCGAGGCGAACATCATCCTCGGCATCATCTTCACGATGATGATCGCCGACTACCTCTACGTCGGCGGGCACCTCGTGCTCGAGCACCGGGCGACGGGCGCGGCGCTCGGCTGGCACTGGTACGAGCCCTTCGGTTCCGCGATCGGGCTCGCCATCCAGGACCTCGGCATGACGCAGGTGAAGGTCGTCGAGCACGTGGGGTTCTGGTGGCACGCGTCGTTCGTGCTGATCTTCCTGAACATCCTGCCGTACACGAAGCACTTCCACATCCTGACGGTCGTGCCGAACGTCTTCGCGTACCAGCGCCGCCCCCAGGTGCTGCCGAAGGTCGACGACCTCGAGGGCAAGGTCGAGCGCGAGGAGTCCCTCGGCATCAACCGCATCACGGACCTCACCTACTCGCACATCCTCGACCTCTACACCTGCACCGAGTGCGGTCGCTGCAGCGACAACTGCCCGGCGTACATCACCGACAAGAAGCTCTCGCCGAAGCACTTCACGCTCGCGCTGCGCAACCACCTCTACAGCACCGAAAAAGAGATGTTCGGCCACAAGGACATGGCCGAGCGCCCCGCCGACGCGGCCGCGAGCGACATCGTCCCGAGCGACCAGAGCGTCCCGCTGCACGCGCACCCGCCCGGTCCGGAGGGCGCGTACTTCGAGGGTGGTCAGGTCGTCGACCTGGTGCCGAACATCGTGCACCCGGACGTCATCTGGGCCTGCACGACCTGCCGCGCGTGCGAAGAGTTCTGCCCGGTCATGATCACCTACGTCGACAAGTTCGTCGGGATGCGCCGCGAGCAGGTCATGATCAAGAACGAGTTCCCGCCGGAGCTGCAGGGCGCGTTCAACGGCATGGAGACGAACGGCAACCCGTGGAACGTCTCGGCGATGGATCGCGCCGACTGGGCGAGCGGCCTCGACATCCCGATGCTGAGCGACCACAAGGACGCCGAGGTGCTCTACTGGGTCGGGTGCGCGGCGAGCTTCGACGACCGCGCGAAGAAGATCGCTCGCTCGGTCGCGCGCCTGCTGAAGAAGGCGGGCATCGACTTCGCCATCCTCGGCACGGAGGAGACCTGCACGGGCGACCCGGCTCGCCGCGCCGGCAACGAGTACCTCTTCCAGATGCTGGCCGAGCAGAACGTCGAGACCCTGAACGGCTACGGCTACAACGACCACAAGCGGACCATCATCACCGCCTGCCCGCACTGCTTCAACACGGTCGGCAAAGAGTACGCGGACTTCGGCGGGGCCTACGACGTCGTGCACCACACCGACTTCTTGAACGGGCTGCTGGTCGCCGGGAAGCTCAAGCCCACCAAGCGCGTCGACGGCAAGGTCACCTACCACGACTCCTGCTACCTCGGCCGTCACAACCAGATCTACGACTCGCCCCGCGAGATCCTCGAGGCCATCGAGGGCGTCGAGCTGGTCGAGGTGCCCTACTGGAACCGCAACCAGGGCCTGTGCTGCGGCGCGGGCGGCGCCCAGTTCTGGATGGAGGAGCAGGGCGAAAAACGCGTCAACGTCAAGCGCACCCGGCAGCTCGTCGAGACCGGCGCGAGCACCATCGCGAGCGCGTGCCCCTTCTGCATGACGATGCTCACCGACGGGCTCAAGGCGGAGGACAAGGACGAGGACGTCGCCCAGCTCGACGTGGCGGAGCTGCTCGTGCAGGCCATCGAGTTCGAGGACGAGCAGCAGGCCGAGGAAGCCGCCGAGTAGCGCGCCCGCCCCGCCGCGTTCGGTGTCCCCTCGGTAGCCTCGGCGCCGGCGGCGGGCGCTTCCTTCGGTACCTTGGCGCGCGCGCTGGTATGCTGCGGGGCCGATGCTCGACTCGGCGCACAGCGGCCTCGGCGCGGCCGCCCCCGCGGGCTACGGCCTCGCGCTCGTGCAGAGCGCCGTCGCGCTCGTCGCCGTCTGCCTGCTCGCCTGGGTCCTGCTCCGGTGGGCGGCGCGGCTCGGCTGGGGGCGCGCGCCGCGCGGTGGGCGCGTCGAGGTGCTCGAGCGCGTCCCGCTCGACGCCCGGCGGAGCCTCTTCGTCGTTCGGGCCGGCCATCGCACGCTCCTCGTAGGCGTCGGCGATGGCGCCGCGCCGAGCCTCCTCGGCGAGCTCGACGCCGCCGGCGCCGTCCCTGACGCCGCCTCCGATGACCCGGAGTCGGCAGGCGACGACGCGGGGGTCGCGTCGTCGGAGGAGCGCGCGAGCGGACCACGCCGCGCCGCGCGGCTCGCGCGCGCGGCCGGGGGCGGGTCGGTGTCTCGCCGGCGCGGTGGGGCGTAGGGACGATGCCAGCGGTCGCGCTCGCAGCCGCCACGTCGCTCGCGGATCAGCCCGTCGTCGCGATGGTCGCGCTCGTCGCGCTCGGGCTGCTGCCCTTCGCGTTCATGACGCTCACCAGCTTCGCGAAGATCTCGGTCGTCCTGTCGCTCCTGCGCAACGCGCTCGGCACCGGCCAGGTGCCCTCGGGCACCATCATCCTCGGCCTGTCGGCGCTGCTCACGGTCTACGTGATGGCGCCGGTCGGGCAGCGCATCGTCGAGGTGGCGGGGCCGGCGGCGGCGAAGGTCCAGCTCGCCGGGTCCCAGGGCGCGAGCGCGCGCCTCGACGCGCTCTTCGAGGCCGTCGACAAGGGCAAGGAGCCGCTGCGCGAGTTCCTCGTGCACAACGCCGCTCCCAAGGAGCAGGCGCTCTTCTTCGATCTCGCGCGCAGGGCGCGGCGCGCCGACCCGACGGCCGCGGCGGCGGTCGCCCCGACGGACTTCCTCGTCGCGGCGCCCGCGTTCCTCATCACCGAGCTGTCCGAGGCGTTTCGCATCGGCTTTTTGGTGTTCATCCCCTTCCTCGTCGTCGACATGGTCGTCGCCAACGTCCTGCTCGCGCTCGGCATGCACATGCTCTCGCCGACGACGGTGAGCCTGCCCTTCAAGCTCCTGCTCTTCGTCCTCGTCGACGGGTGGCTGCTGCTCGCGCGGGCGCTCGTGCTCGGCTACGTGTAGCGGCGCATCTCGGGTGCGTTGCGTGCCAAGGCGCTTGTGCTGTACTAACTGAACCACCATTCAGCGAGGAGCACTGCCGATGCATGACCCCTTCACCGAAGCCCACACGCTCTTCAGAAAGCAGGTGCGGAGCTTCACGGAGCGCGAGATCGCCCCGCACGTCGATCAGTGGGAGAAGGACAAGTGCTTCCCCACGTCGCTCTTCAAGCAGGCCGGTGAGGTGGGCGTCTTCGGCGCCCACTATCCGGAGGACGTCGGGGGCGCCGGCGGCGACTTCTGGATGAGCATCGTCAAGGCCGAGGAGCTGGCGCGCGGCGGCGCCGCCGGCGTGACGATGGGGCTGCTGGTCCAGGCGGACATGGCCACGCCCTGCATCAACGACCTCGGCACGCCGGAGCAGCGTCGCGAGTTCCTCGCGCCCGCGATCGCGGGCGATCGCGTCGCCGCGCTCGGCGTGAGCGAGCCGGGCGCGGGCTCGGACGTCGCGGCCCTGCGCACCACCGCGCGCCTCGTCGGCGACGAGTACGTCATCAACGGCGCGAAGACCTTCATCACGAACGGCACGCGCTGCGACTTCGTCACGCTCATGGTGAAGACGGACCCGGACGCCGGGCACGCGGGCATCTCGATCATCCTGTGCCCGTCGGACGTGAAGGGCTTCGCGGTCTCTCGCGCGCTCGAGAAGGCGGGCAACTGGTCGAGCGACACGGCCGAGCTCTTCTTCGAGGACGTCCGCGTGCCGAAGCGCTACCTGCTCGGAAAGCCCGGCATGGGGTTCGTCTACCTCATGCAGAACTTCCAGTCCGAGCGCCTCGTCGGCTGCGCGAGCGGGCTCGCCGGCGCGAAGCTCGCGCTCGATCGATCGGTCGAGTGGGGGCGGGAGCGGACGGTCTTCGGCAAGCCCCTCATCAAGCGCGAGTACTGGCAGCAGAAGTTCGTCGAGCTGTACACCAAGTACGAGGCGGCCAAGGCGCTCAGCTACAAGGCGATCGACGCCTACAACGACGAGAAGTACGTCAAGGGCGGGATGCTGTCGATGGAGACGACGAAGCTCGTCTCGATGGCCAAGGCCTACGTCGGCGACGTCACCGGCGAGATCATGGACCAGTGCGTGCAGTTCCACGGCGGGATGGGCTACCTCGAAGAGCTCTGGGTCGCCCGCGCGTGGCGCGATCAGCGCCTGCTTCGCATCGGCGGCGGCGCGACCGAGGTCATGCGCTACGCGACCGCGAAGATCATGGGCTTCGGCTGAGGGCGCGTCAGGGGCTCAGGCCGCTCAGGTCGTCGGGCACGTGGATCGCGTCGGCGCGCTCCATGTGGACCTCGATGGGTGTCGCCACGCGTAGCTTCGAGACGTAGGCGTCGAACGCCTTCTGCCGCTCGATCTGCCAGACGCGCCGCTGCAGCATCGGCCGCATCTGCTCGAAGGTGCGGTCGATGCCCGCGCGGTAGCCCGTGATGCGGACGACGCTGAAGCGCCCGCCGACCGGGACGGGCTCGGACAGCGTCTGACCGCGGAGCGCCGCCGGATCCTTCGTCGCGTCGACCCGGGCGAACACCGCCGCGGCGATCGCGGCGTTCACGGGCGGCGCGTCCTTCCGCGTGAACGGGTGGCTCCCATCCTTCGCGAAGTAGCCGAGGTCGCCGCCGCGCAGCTTGGTCTCGGTGTCGAGGCTGTCGTCCTTCGCGAGCGCGCTGAAGCCGTTCAGGTCGAGGCCGCCTGACTTGGCGATGAGCTCCGTCGCCTCGGCCTTCGTCGCGACGAGGATGTGGGCCGCGCGCATGGTGTCCGGGATGTGGAACTCCTCGGGGTGCGCGTCGTAATACGCTCGCTCGGCGGCCTCGGTGACGCTCGCAGGCGTGACCTTCGCGTCGATCTCGTCGCGCACGAGCATATCGACCGCCACGTGCCGTAGCTGCTCGCGGACCTCCGGCGTCTCGTCGAAGCCCTTCGACGCCGCGTAGCGCGAGAGCAGGGCCTCATCGAGCAGCTCGCTGATGAACGCGTGGAGCTGGTCGGGGAACTTGGCGAAGCGCTCCCGCAGAAAGAGCGGTCGCTCGGCGATCGCGTCGTCCAGGTCACCGACCGTGATGCGCTCGTCGCCGAGCTTCGCGAACACGCGCGCGCGGGGGTCTTTCGCGCTGTCGCCGGTCGTCGTCCGGGCGGTCTGCGCGAGCGACGACGCGGGCAGGGCGGTCGTGAGCGCCAGCGCTACGGACGCGGCCGAGCCGGCCGCCGCGAGCGCGAGAGCGAGCCTTCGCCACATGCGCGGGCAGCGTTTCACGCGCACTCAAGTGGGTCAAGCGAGCCCCGGGCGACGACAGACGGCGGCGCTAGAGACCGACCTGGATGGCGCCGCCGACGAAGACGCCGCTGAAGACGTCGAAGCCGGTGTCGACGCGGATGACGAGCTGGTGGATCGGCTTGATGCGCAGCGAGAGCTGCGGCGCGGCGCGGAACCACACGTTCGGGACGCTCCCGCCGCTCGACCAGCGGCGCGCCTTGACGCCGTAGTGTGCGCCGCTCTGGCCGTCCCGGTTGCTGATCGGCGGCGGGTCGCCGGGCCTCGTGGCCACGGCGGGGTTGCACCAGTCGCTCACGTCGCCGAAGGCCGGCACGCGGGTCGGGTCGAAGGGCTTGCCGGGGCGCGCGGTGCCGGGCTGTCCGCCGGCGGTGGGCGTCTGGCACGCCGCGTACCCGCCCCCGACGGTGGGGTAGGCCTCGGTCCGGATCAGGTCCCCGAGCACCACGCCGACACCGAGCCCGACGCCGTACTGGAGGCCGATGTACTTGCTGAACATCGTGCTCCACAGGAACGTCACGCCGCCGTAGACGACCTTGAGCTTGCTGTGGATGATCTCGGTCTCGTCGAGGCCGTCGCCTTTGCTGCGGTAGGGCCCGGTCGTCCCGAAGTCGCTGTAGAACGCGCTCGCGAGGATCTCGAACCCCTTCTTGCGCACGCTGAACTCGATGCCGGGCTGAGGGCCGTTGACCGACGGCGCCTCGTCGACGAAGAGCTTGAAGATTCCTGACGGGA
Source organism: Myxococcales bacterium (assembly GCA_020430775.1). Classification (GTDB taxonomy): domain Bacteria; phylum Myxococcota_A; class Polyangia; order Polyangiales; family Houyiibacteriaceae; genus JAGQJE01. The sequence goes on along the minus strand of JAGQJE010000008.1, from coordinate 4,284 downwards.
TGAAGAAGTGCCGGTAGAAGGCGCCGAGGAACAGGTAGCGCTTGTGCGGGTCCTCGTAGGGGTCGGTGCCGCTGCGCACGTGCTGGACGCCGAGCTTCTCCTCGGTCATCGCCTGTTGGTCACCGAGCAGGTGCGACGTCTCCGGGTTCGTGTTGTCGATGGGCTCGGGCTCGCTCCCGGCGGTCGATCCACGCTGGCGCTTCAGGTAGTCCTGCGGCGACTCGGTCACGGTCCCAGGCGCCGCGCTCGCGCCCCCATCCGTCCCGGGCGCCGCGGTCGCTCCGGGTTGCGCGGCCACCCCGGCGTCCGCCCCGGCGGTGTCCTGGGTCGCGCCGCTCGCGGCTGGGGTCGCCGGCGCGGTCTCGGCTGGGGCGTCCTGCGCTCGCGCCGCGTGCGACGTGGTGGCCAAGACTATCGTGAGCGCCGCTACCGACGAAGCCCATACGGTCCGGTGCGCATGCATCGTTCGAGACCTCCCCCCGGGGCTCTTACCCCGTTCGGCATCGTACAGTGGGGGCGCCGTCGACGTAAAGCATCGGCGATCCGTCGAAGCACGGGTCCGTCGGCCTGCCGGCGTGCGTGCTTTGCGCGCGGTTATGCGGTCGGCCGCTCTCGCGTGTGCTCGAGGACGAGGCGCGCGAGCGAGTCCGGCTCGTCCCGGTGCACCATGTGTCCGCAGCCGGGGATCTCGGCGAGGCGCGCGTCGTCGAAGAAGCCGAGTCGCGCGCGCTCGTCAGGTAGACGCAGGCCGTGCTCGGCCACCACCACGAGCGTGGGCGCGCGGACGCGCCGCGCGAACGCTTCGAAGAGCGCGACTCGGAACGGCATCGGCGAGGTCGTCCGGTGCAGCGGATCGAAGGTCCAGACCCGCCCCTCACCGCCCGGTCCGGGCTCGGTCGCGTACCGGGCGAGCCGGGCGCCGAGCGCATCGGACAGGCGCGGGTTGCCGATGCGCATGCGGGCGAGCGCCGCGGCCTCGTCGGGCATCACACGTCTGCCGGCGGCGCGCGCCGCGACGGAGCCAGCCGGGTGCGCGCCTCCGCCCCGCGTGGTGCCCTTCGTATCGACCCGACCGACGCCGTCGAGCCAGTCCGAGAAGCGCTCGGGCGTGGCCTCGAACGACGCCTCCGGAGGGCCGAGCCCCTCGACGAGCGTGAGCGAGCGCAGCCGCGCCGGCCGAACGCCGGCGTAGAGCGCGCAGACCGTCGCGCCCATCGAGTGCCCGAGCAGGTGCACTCGGCCGCCGGCGAGCTGCGGCAGGAGCCGATCGAGGTCGAGGACGTAGTCCGGAAAGTGGTAGTAGCCGCCGGCGCCGATCCACGCCGTGCGCCCGTGCCCGCGGAAGTCGAAGGCGACGACGCGATGACCCGCTGCGCAGAGACGCTCAGCGAGCGGTTCGAAGCTGAGCGCGGTGTCGAGGAAGCCGTGGCAGAGGACGATCGTGTCCGCGCCGTCTCGGTCGGCGCGCTCGTCCCGGGCGTCGCTCGTCCACTCGAGGACATGGTGGCGCAGCCCGTTCGCGATGATGTCCCGCTCGCGGAGGTTCATCCCGCGGTCCCGCCGCCGCGCGGCGCGGTGCGGTTCGTGCGTCGCGGATCGAGGCCCAGGGCGTCCGGGTCGAGCGCCGCGCCGGTGACGGCCCGGGCGATCACTTCGCCGGTGACGGGCCCGAGCAGGATGCCGTTCCGGAAGTGCCCCGTCGCGAGGAAGAGCCCGTCGACGTCGGTCGGTCCGACGAGCGGCAGATCGTCCATCGTGCCCGGCCGGAAGCTCGACCAATGATCGAGGACGCGTGCGCCGGCGAGCGAGGGCGCGAGGCGGGTCGCGGTGGCGAGGACCGCCGAGAGCCCGCCGAGCGTGACCCCACGCTCGAAGCCGACGCGCTCCTCGGTCGAGCCACAGAGCGCGCGGCCGTCGGGCCGCGTCAGCACATAGCCGCCGGCGCCGAAGACGACACGGCGGAAGACCGGGGGGCGAGTGACCGTCGCGACGAGCTGGCCGCGCACCGGGTACACCACCTCGCGCGCGAGGGGGACGCCGTCGATGAGGCTCGTCCAGCTCCCCGCGGCGACGACGACCGTGCGCGCCTCGAGCAGGCCGCCCTCGAGCGCGACGCCGCGGACCCGGCCGCCCTGGTGGACGACGCCACGGACCACCTCGCCAGTGCGGAATCGGACGCCGGCGCGCTCCGCCGCCACCGCGAGGGCGCGGAGCAGCCTCGGGGGCTCGATCTGCGCCTCGTCCGGGAGGAGCAGCGCCGCCTCGACGCCCGGGCTCAGCGACGGCTCGAGCGCGCGTGCCGCCGCGCCGTCGAGGCGCTCGACGCGGACCCCCGTCGCGCGCAGCGCCGCCTCGCGGGCGACGAGCCGCGCCGCCTCGGCCTCGTCGAGGGCGACCTCGAGCAGACCGCAGCGGCTGAAGCCGACCTCGAGGTCGTGCTCGGCGCGAAACCGCTCGGCGAGCTGGGCGTGCAGCGCGAGGCTGCGCTGTCCGAGGCGGAGCGAGGCGCCCCCGCGCGCCTCGATGGCGGGTCCGAGGATACCCGCGGCGTGGCTCGAGGCCTCCGCGCCCGGCACGGCCCGCTCGAGGACGAGCGCGCGTACGCCCGCGTCGGCGAGCGCGAGGGCCGACGCGCACCCCATGATGCCGCCCCCGACGATGACGACGTCGGCCGGGGCATCGCCGTCCGTGAGGCGCGTGGCGCCCGGGGCGCGCTCAGCCGAAGACATCACGGATGTCCCGGAAGGTCACGAGCAGCAGCATACCGATCAGAAAGACGAAGCCGACCATGTGGACGGCGGCCTCGACCTTGGCGTCGGGCCGCCGCCGCGTGACGAGCTCGTACACGAGGAAGATGAGGCGCCCGCCGTCGAGGGCCGGGATGGGCAGGAGGTTCGCGAAGCCGAGCGCGACCGAGATGATGATGAGGAGGTTGAGCACCGAGAGCGGCCCGTGGTCGACCGCGCTGGCGAGCGCTGCCCCCACCTTCACCGGTCCCGCGACGCCCTCGGTGTTGCCACTGCGGACCATCCCCGCGATGCCCTTCACCTGGGCGACGGTCATCTCGTAGGGCTCGACGAGCGCCATCTTCGCCGCGTCCGCGATGGACACCGGGACGTAGGTGACCGAGCCCGCCGCCGCGATGCCGATGTGGCCCACGCCGGCGTCGTCGCGTGGGGTGATGGTGATGGGCGGCAGGACCTGTCCGTCGCGCTCGATGACGTAGGCGACCGGTTGACCAGGCTTTGGGGTGGTGGCGGCGACGAGGTCCTCGAACGAGTGGATCGCCTTGCCGTCCGCCCGCAAAAAGACGTCCCCCGGCTCGATGCCGGCGCTCGCCGCCGGTGACCCCGGCTCGATCATCCCGGCGGTCGTCGGCGTCGTCGCCTCGAAGTGTCCCTTGCCGACCGACGCCGCCACCGCGAAGAGCACGAGCGAGGCGAAGAGGTAGTTCGCGACAGGGCCGGCCGCGATGGTCACCAGGCGGGCGAACCAGCTCTTGTGCTGGAACAGCCCCGGGTCGTCCTCGTCGACCTCCTCGTAGGGGTTCATTCCGGCGATCTGCACGTACGCGAGCAGCGGGATCGCGCCGACCACGAAGGTCGTCGGACTGTCCTTCGGCCGATACCGGGCGAGCGTCGGGCCGAACCCGATGCTGAACCGAATCACTCGCATCTTGAACGCGCGGGCGGCGAGGTAGTGCCCACCCTCGTGGACGATCATCAGGAGCGACAGACCGAGGACGGCGACCAGGATGTGCAGCGCGCTCACCGCCAAAGCATACGGTCTGCGGTCCACGTGTCGACACGTTGTCCCTGCACGCCGCGGCCCGAGCGGGGGGGGACAGGCACGGGGGCGGGAACGAGCACGGGATCGGGCTCGAGTTCGGGCGCAGGATCGGGCACGGACACGGACACGGACACGGGCACGGTCACGGGCACGGACACGGACTCGATTCGTGGGAAGCAACTCGATGTCGACGGGAGGCACCACAACATATCGTGGCCACCGACCGTCGTCGACCACATCATGTAGTGGGCCGTAGCCGGCCTGAGGAGTTGCTTCCCACGAATCGGACTCGGACTCGGACTCGATTCATGGGAAGGAAGGCGGTTTTTTTGGTGGGTCGGCGGACGGCGGAGGCGGCCGGGCGCATCGGCGGCGCGTGCGAGAGGTCTCGCGCCGTTTCGTCGATGGGATCGGCTCTGGGCCGTTCGGAGGGGCTCTGAGCCGCGTAGGGCGGCGAGCCGAGGCGCTGGGCGCCTGGGCGCAGTCCCTCAGGCT
>JAGQJE010000093.1 GCA_020430775.1 Myxococcales bacterium | reverse complement strand
GCCAGGCGCCCTTCGAAGCGCCGGCGCCGCGCCGGCGACCGCCCTCACTGCCGACCGCGCGTCCGCTGCCGCGACGCCGCCGCCAAACGAGCAGCCCGAACATCGGCGCGACAACCCACAGCCACCCCCCCGCACCCGCACCCGATCCCGACCCCGACCCCGCACCCGCTCCCGCCATGCCCACGCCGCCACCGGGCACGGCGCACCCGCCCCCGCCGCCCCTTCCGCCGCAGGCCGCGTCCTTCGAGAGCGCGTGCTGGCACTGCCCGTCGCTCTCGCACCGGTCGTCCGTGCACGGGTCGCCGTCGTCGCACTGGGCGTCCATCTGGCAGCCGCACGCAGGGTCGTTCGCGTCGATCATGCCGTCGCAGTCGTTGTCGACGCCGTCGTCGCAGACCTCGATGGCGCGCGGGGAGATCTCCGGGTCCTCGTCATCGCAGTCCGTCGCGCCGAAGCGGCCCTCGCCGACGTCGAGGCAGTCGCCGTCGCCGTTGTCGTCGGTACCGATGCCGCAGAAGCCGTCCGCGTCGCGGTCGAAATAGACGAAGCAGTCCGGGTCGCGCAGGTCGACGCGTCCGTCGCAGTCGTCGTCCCGATGGTTGAAGCAGTCTTCGTGCGCGTCTGGCGACACGTCCGCGTTGCCGTCGTCACAGTCGCCCCCCCGCACGCGCTCGCCGGCGCCCGTGCACGCGTGATCGCCGTCGACGTCGCGTCCGATCGGGCAGTAGCCGTCGCCGTCGGCGTCGGTGTCGTCGACGCACGCGGCGTCGAGCGCGTCGATCTGCCCGTTCTGGTCGTTGTCCTTGCCGTCGTAGCAATTTTCGGGCGCGCCCGGGTACACCGTCGCGTCGAGGGGCGCGGCGTCCATGTCGTCAGTCGCCTCTCCTTCGCCGTCGCACGCGCCGTCGCCGTCGAGGTCGCGCCCCGGCTCACAGTACCCGTCACCGTCGAGGTCGCGATAGCTCGCGCAGTCGCTGTCCGCGGCGTCCGTCGCGCCGTCGCAGTCATTGTCGAGACCGTCCGTGCACTTCTCGGCGACGAGCGGGCCCACCTCCGCGCGGGTGTCGTCGCAGTCCGCGCCTGCGCCCGGCTCGCCCAACCCGGCGCAATTGCCGTCGCCGTCGTGGTCCCATCCGCCGGGACAGAACCCGTCGCCGTCGCCGTCGAGGAGGCTCGCGCAGTCTGCGTCCGCGAGCCCCGCCGCGCCGTCACAGTCGAGGTCGACGTCGAGGGTGCACAGCTCCCTCGCGCCCGGGTGGCGCGCCGGATCCGCGTCGTCGCAGTCGTCCACCTCGCCCGACGTCCCCGCCTCGCCCTCGTCGAGGCAGTCGCCGTCGCCGTTCAGGTCACGCCCGCTCGGGCAGAAGCCGTCACCGTCGCGGTCGGCGACGGGGTCGCAGTCGGTGTCCGCCAGGCCCTTTCGCCCGTCGCAGTCCCGGTCCACCTGTCCGCTGCAGTCTTCGCTCGCGCCGGAGTGGATCGCCGCGTCGTGGTCGTCGCAGTCGAGCCCCGCGCTGTCCTCACCGGGGTCGAGGCAGTCGCCGTCGTGGTTCAGGTCCGCGCCAAGCGGACAGAAGCCGTCGCCGTCGCGGTCGGCGTCGCCCGTGCACTCGGCGTCGTCTCGGTCGACGAGGTGGTTGCAGTTGTTGTCCACGCCGTCCGCGCAGTTCTCCGGGGCCCCCTCGTAGATGGTCGGGTCACCGTCGTCGCAGTCGAGCGGAGCGCCCTGCTCACCCGCGCCGAGGCAGCTCCCGTCGCCGTTCAGGTCGCGCCCGGTGGGGCAGAGCCCGTCGCCGTCTCGATCGACGACCATGACGCAGGCGCCGTCGAGGCGGCTCGGCAGGCCGTTGCAGTCGTTGTCCTTCGGGTCCGCGCAGTCCTCGGCACGCAGCGAGCTGGTGGCCGGGTCGCCGTCGTCGCAGTCGAACGTGCCGTCGTTCTCGCCCGGGTCGAGGCAGTCGCCGTCGCGGTTGCCGTCGCGGCCATACGCGCAGGCGCCGTCGTGGTCGGCGTCGCGCTCGCCGGGGGACTGCGCCGGGTCGCCGGGCGCGGTGACCTGCGCCGCGACGCCGGGCGCCGCCGTGCCGACCACCCATGCGCCGAGCGGGTCCTGGAGCTCCTGGCCGTTCGAGAAGCCGTCTCCGTCGGAGTCGAGCGCGGCGAGGTCCGGCGTCCACTGCCGCTGGTGCGCGTTGAAGGCCTCGCCGAAGGGGTTCAGGCACGGAGCCGCGCCGCCGCTCGTGAGGCAGCCGCGGCCGCCGTCCGGGTTGTCGTGGCAGGTGATGCACGCGCGCAGCGCGCCGCCCGCGCCGGGCGCCTCCACGGTGTTCGGGACGAGGACGACGAAGCTCTCGTGCGCGCGCGCCGGTGCCGACGCGCCGAGCGCGCACGTCACCGCGGCCGCGGCGCAGAGCCACCTCGCTCCCGTCCCCGCCGCCGCCCGCCGCCCCGGTTGCTTTGGCGCGTCGCGCTCCGGTCCCCCTCCGTCCGGTTCCCCCCCCCGCGTCGTCATGGCGTCAGTCCTCGACGCTGATCTTGATGCGGTAGGCGGTCGAGACCGTCAGATCCGCGTGGGCGTCGAGCACGACGAAGTACTCGCCTTCGTCGAGCGGGCCGGTGTCGAGCGCCGCGCAGTCGGTGCCCGGCAGCGTCGCGCCCGGGATGGAGGTCCCGTCGTTCGCCCGGAGCGTGATGTCGAACGGGGTCGCGACGGGGTTCGACGCGCTGCACGGCTGCGCGGAGGGAGTCTCCGTCCGGACATGGACGGAGCCCCCTTGCGGCACGTTGATCGAGAAGAAGTCCGAGTCGCAGGTCTGGCCGATGGCCCCCTTGATCGTCCGGGTCATGGGCTCGGGGCCGCCCGTCGGGAGCTCGACCACGTTCGCGTAGAACACGTCGTCGTTCGACTCCACCTCGGTGTCCTGGCCGTTGCCGAGCTCTACGCGGCAGTCGCGGTCACAGCCGTCGCCGTTCATGCGGTTGCCGTCGTCGCACGCCTCTCCGTGGATGCGCACGCCGTCGCCACAGACGGGCTTGAAGACCTCGAGCATGTACTCGCCGCCGCCCACCTTGGCGTCGTCGATGCCGAGCATGAGCAGCCCGGTCTTCTTCGCGCGGAAGCCAAAGTGCTCGTCGTTGTCGTCGTGGCAGCTATCCGAGACCTCGTCGCACGTCCGACCGCTGCAGTCGGTCGGCAGCTCGAGGTAGAGGACCGGATCGCGGTCTTCGGTCCGCGATAGGACCGAGAGGTGAGCGTGCCAGTACTCGCCCGCGACGACCTGCATCGCGATGAACGCGTCGTTGCCGGGCGTCCCGTTCGCGCTCCCGCACGTCGTGTCGATCGCGCTCGTGAGGTTTCTCGTGTCGATGCGGATGTCGGTCGTCGTCTTCGTGATGACGAAGGGCATCGTGCTCGGGTCGCAGGCGTCCGAGACGGCGACCGAAGAGCCGACGCCCCCGTCGGGCTGCTGGAGCGCTTCGTAGAGCGAGGGATCGGCGAGGTTACAGCCGGCGCCGACCGTGGCCCCGAGGCACAGGCCGAGGACCGCGGCGAGGAGACGAGAGGTGCGTTGCATGGCGCTAGAACCGATGCCGGAGGTCGAAGAAGAGGCCCGTCGGACCGAAGGACACGCGCGAGGTCGTCGAGGATGACGCGTCGTCTCGATCGCGATGGAAGTCGGTGAAGAAGGCTGCGACTACGGTGAGGGCGCCCACGCCGGCCGTGGCGCCGATGAGCGCGTTCGTGCGCTTCTCAGCGCTGCGCACGCGGTCGTAGAGCCGCTTCGACTCGCCCGGGTCCGCGCCCGCGACGCTGAAGTCCTCGTAGTCGGAGTTGCGCGACTTCGCGTCGAGACCGGACCACACGAGCACGCCGCCGAGCGCGGCGGTCGCCCCCACGCCGCTCCAGAACGCCCAGCGCGGGATGGGTCTCGCGCGGCCGGTTGGCGCTTCGGCGCGGGGCGCCGTCGGCCCGAGCGAGACGGGCGTCGCGCCGACACGCTGCAGGTGCAGGACCAGGCGCTCGCCGAGCTGTCCCTCGACGCGCACGCGCCGCTGCATCGGCACGTACCCTTGCGCGGTCGCCCTCACGACGTGCTCGCCGGGGTCGAGGTGCAGGACGTTGCCTTCGATGAACGCAGGGCCCCCGTCGACCTCGACCTTCGCGTCCGTCGGGAGGACGTCGAGGACGTAGCTCGCGAGCATCGCGCGCGCGCGGCGGAGCAGGTCGGTCGTGCTCGCGCGCAGGTCCGGCGGGAGCGGCTTGTGCGCGTCTTTGAGGGCGGCCTCGAAGCGCTGCACGGCCTCGACGTAGTTGCGCTGCTCGAACGCGACCATCCCGATGGCGCGGTCGGTGCGCGAGGACGGCGCGATTGCGTGGGCCCGCTCGAAGAGCACCCGCGCCTCAGTGTAGCGCCCGGCCTCGAACTCGACGATCCCTTCGCGGACGAGGCGCTCGTAGGTCGAGCCGTCGGCCTCGGTGCCGGTGTCCGCGGGCTGCGCCCGGGCCGTCGCCGCCCAGCTCGACGACACGATAGCCAGCAGGGCCAGCAGACAAAGCACACGCGCGGTCAAGACCGCCAACGGTGCGTGAGTCGCGCTCTCCTTCACGGTCCACCCCCACTTGGCCCGCGCCGCGTCGCCGCCGCGCGCGCTCGCACACGGTACCACGGCTGCCGCGGCTCAGCGGAAGTCGTCTATCGAGAGGTCGCCGGTCCGGTGCTCGACCGACCTCGTGCGCCGCGCCGGCGCCGGCTGCGTCTGCTCCGGCGGTGGCGTGGGGCGTGCGCGCGGCCGGGGACGCCGTGCCCGCCGCGAACCCCGAGCCTTGACGGCACCCTCAGCGCGTTGGCTC
>JAGQJE010000092.1 GCA_020430775.1 Myxococcales bacterium | reverse complement strand
GGGTTCGGGAACGAGAGCGCCCGGTGGAGGAGCGCCAGCGACCGCGGCGGCAGGTCGCCCTCCGCGATGCGGATCGCGCTGTCGACGATGGCGTGCACCACGACGCACCTCTCGATCAGGCGAAGGGGTCGATGGAGTCGTCCTCGTCGCCGCCGCTCGCGCGGAGCGCCGCCTCGAGGCGGTCGAGCGCCTTCTTGGCCGCGGCCACGTCGCTCGCCTTGAGGTCGCGGACGCGCTTGACGCCGAGCTCCGCGAGGAAGGCGTCGACGTCGGAGCGGGGCAGCGCCTTGAGGCGGCCGACCAGCTCGCTCGCGACGCGCGGGTCGATGGCGCCGCCGGAGCCGCCGGCGCTGGGCTTCGCCGCGCCCTTGTCGGCGCTCGCTGAGGCGTCGCCGCTGCCGATGGAGGCGAGGTCGTGGGGCTCGGCCTCGGCGATGCGGGCGCGCATGGCGTCGTCGATCTTCTCCTCGGGCAGGATGCTGTAGGTCGTCTTCGGATCGCCGGCGTCGCCGTGGCGCTCGATCTCGAAGAGCCACTTGTCGAGGCCGTACTTGTCGCGGACCTTCAGCACGTCCTTGAACCACACCGTGCCGCCCTCGATGACCTTCATGTCGTCCTCGTCGGGGACGAAGAAGTTGAGCATCACGCGGAGGCTCGGGCGCTTGTCGGTGTGGACGGCGGGGTCGTAGGTCTCGTAGCGCTCGCCGGTCCAGACGACCTCGCGGGCGAAGGGCTCGCCGCAGAAGGCGCCCACGACCTTGTCTCCGTTGGCGGCGAGGCGGATGAAGATGCCGCCCTGGTTGGCGTGCTTGTCGGCGAGGCGGGAGGCGGTGTCCCAGGCGTTGGTGCTCATCGGTGTTCTCCTTCGGTCGAGGGCCATCCGGCCCGGGGTTGTCGTCAGTGGGCGGTCTGGGGGTTGGGGGCGGAGGCCTGCGCGGCCTCGAGCTCATCGAGGAGCCGCTCGAGGGCGAGCTTCCCCTTCGCGCCGGGCGGGCCCGCGGGGGCGCCGAGGTGGCGGCGGAGGATCGACTCGATCTCGTCGGCGGCGTGCTCCACGAGGGCCGGGTCGGCGCCGTAGACCTCGAAGAGGCCGAGCAGCGTCAGGGTCAGCTCGTGGAAGGCGCTGCGGATGCTGGCGTGGGCGGTGGTCATGCGTGGCCCTCCGGGTGCAGGCGACAGAGGTCGCGGTCACGAAGGAGGAGAGCCGCGCGGAACGAGGCCTGGGACAGCGGCGACTCGGCCAGGCGGTCGCGCAGCCGCTCGAGCAGCCGAGACCGGCGGCGACGCAGCCGGCCGTACTCGCGCACCAGCGCGTCGCCATCGAGGTGCGGGTGCTGGTCGCGGACCCAGTCGATGAGCGGCTTGCCGGTCGCGTGGGTGCCGAGCACGAGCAGCAGGTCGTCCTCGGTCTCGTCGCGCAGCAGGTCCTCGACCCAGTCGCGGATGCGCTCGGGCTCGAGCAGGCGCTCGGCCTCGCGGGCCAGCGCGATGCGCTCGGGCGAGGGGTAGTGGCTGGCGAACACGTCGTCGGCGTGCTCGGGCAGCGGCTCTTCCCGCTCGGCGCGCGCCGTCTCGCGGGCGAGGTGCTGCCACGCGGCCTTGCGCGTGCCGAGGATGAGGTTGACGACGGCGAGCTTGCCCTGCGTCGCGAGCGGCAGCGCGCCCACGGTCTCGAGGAAGCTCTCGACGAGCAGCGCGTTGAGCTCGTCCGCGCCGAGCCCGGCCGAGCGCTTCATCGTCGAGCGGATGCCGAGCAGCCCGGGGAAGTAGGCCAGCATCAGCAGCGCCGACCAGGTGCCGGTCTCGCGGCGCTGGGCCTCGGCGATCATCGCCGCCGTGACGGCGCTGCGGCGCTGGCAGCCGTCGGGCCCGCGGCTGTTCAGGAAGGTGATGGCCTCGTCGGGGCCGTCGAAGTCGGCGAGCGCCGCGTGGCGGGCCCGGGCGGCGCGGAAGGTGTGGTCGGTGACGGGGGATCGGAGCTGCTGTTCAAGGGCGGTTCGAACGGTTTCCAGGCGCATGAGAGGTCTCCAGCGGTGCTGCCGGACCTGCTGGGCGCCGCCCCTGCGGGGGCTTTCTGCGGCGCGTGGCGGACCTCTCGGGGCCTCATCAGTCGCGGATCGGGTTGGGGTTGTCGGGCGTTGCTCTTCCTCGTGGGGGCCGGCCTACGCGGCCGGCCTCGCGTCGTCGG
>JAGQJE010000091.1 GCA_020430775.1 Myxococcales bacterium | reverse complement strand
GTGGATATAGCAGTATGTCTGCATGCATAGACAGAGTGGTGCATGCACTCGTAGTGTGCAGTACAGAGAATGTCTTATGCAGTACTACATGCCTTAGGAGTGAGTGTGTACTAGATACTGGTATCTAAGGACATACGGTGTCCTGCAGCCACTCCGCCATGCAGGCACGAGTGCATCTCTCTGTGCATGTATGCGTAGGTGTGGATGTGGGAATACACTCCGTATGATGTAGTGCAGTGTGTGGTCTTGGCCAGTATACAGAGTAAGTGGCTAAGTACTACATCTCTGCATGCATAGACAGAGTACTGGATGCACTCGTAGTGTGCAATGCAGCAGGATGTCTTATGCAGTACTACATGTGTGTAGGTGTAGTGCAGCAGGAGGTCTGCATCCTGCAGCCCTATACACACACTATGGCTTCCTAGCACAGCCAAGATGGCTAGTTGCTAGTGTTGCCATCCTGTAAGTCAGCCCTCGCACTCTTGGTGTGGGTGCTTACAGGGCACCATTGTACGCCCTTTCGTAGTAAGGGAGATACTGGGTGCTCAAAGGGCTACCACCTATAGGTATTGGATGCAATACCTACATGTACGAGTGCATACGTTGTGCATGTGTAGGTAGTCATTTGGGTCTGTTTTGGCGTCCTTTGGCGTCAAGGCACGCCCAACGGTTGCCAGGACAGGCCGTCCTGGAGGGCAAAAGGTTGGGGCCAACTTAGGGTACCCTAAGAGGACCCAAAGAAGCCTATGAAGCCCTCCATGGACCCCATTTCGTGCCCTATCGAAGGATGGGCGTTAGGCGTCCAGGCGTCCAGGCGTCCAGGCGTCCAGGCGTCCAGGCGTCCAGGCGTCCTCGAGGGCATGAGATGGGATGTAGGCGCTGTGTGCGACTAGCTGTAGCACTACGGTCCAGAGGAAGGACACGAAGAGTGCAGCCTCTGAGAGCACTAGTAGTACTACAGAAGCTAGCACAGACACAGAGGCCGTGCATGTAAGGACACCATTGTGCTCGTCCATGTGGTTGTCCTTTGCTCATGCGTAGGCAGCAAG
>JAGQJE010000090.1 GCA_020430775.1 Myxococcales bacterium | reverse complement strand
GGCGACCGATGGGCCTCGCTGATCGCTTCGCGCGTCCCGGCGAGCCCGCGCCAGCGGCCACCTCTCCGTCGGAGATCACCTGCCCGCGCTACGACCCGGTCCCGGGCACCAGGCGCTGCAAGCACTACCTGAAGGGCGGCGCGTGCTCCCTGCCCGACGAGTTCATGTGCGTCGAGTGGCTCAAGGCGAACGGGCACCACGTGCCGCCTCCGCTGCCGCCGCTCGCTCCGGTCGAGGCCACGCCCCCGAGCGAGCCAGCGCAGGCACCCGCGCCGCCGAGCTCGCCGCCGATCCAGCCACGACCCGACCGGACCGAGCGCGACCTCTTCGGCGCGCCCGTGCGACCGCGACCTGCGGCGAGGTCCTCCCGCGAGCCCGAGCCCACCTCGCCGGAGCGGTCGCGGCCCGAGCCCGACCCGCGCGAGGCCCCCGTGGTCCGCAACCTCAGCGACGAGGACATCGCGTCGTTCAAGGCGCTGAACGTCGAGGTCTGCCTCGCGACGGAGGACTGCGGCCAGATCTGGCTCGTGCCCGAGTACACGGGCCGCGCGGACCGCAAGGAGATCAGCGCCCGCGACGCGGCGACGCTCGCCGCCGTCTGCTCGGCGTTCCCCGGCGCGCGCGTGACGAGCTTCGAGAAGACGCCCGCGGACGAGCCCCGGTAGCCCTGTCCCAGAGGCCGCCCGCGGCCGGCTCTACCTCGGTGGCAGCCCACGCCCACCGCACCGAGGAAGGCCATGGCGTTCAAGAACCAGCACCTCTCGTACTCGCGGCTCTCTCGCTTCGAGCAGTGCCCGCTGAGCTTCAAACTCCACTACATCGACAAGCGTCAGGACGAGCCCGGCGTGCCGCTGCGCTTCGGCAAGGCCGTGCACGCCGTCCTCGAGACGCTGCTGCGCGAGCACATGGAGCAGGAGCGCGAGGGGGCGCTCTCCGAGGAGCGCGCGGTCGCGCTGTGGCAGGAGGCCTGGGCCGCGGGCGAGCTCTCCGGCCTCGCCGTGTTCGAGGAGGGGCTCGCCATCCTGCGCTCCTACGTGCGCCGCCAGGGCCACGTCGATCACCAGGACGTGCTCGCCATCGAGAAGCGCTTCGAGCTGGAGGTCGGGCCGTTCACGGTGCTCGGCTTCATCGACCGGGTCGACCGCGTCGACGACGAGACCGTCGAGGTCATCGACTACAAGACCAACCGCCTGCTGTTCTCGCGCGAGGAGGTGGACTCGAGCCTGCAGATGTCGCTCTACCACCTGGCCGCACGGCAGCTCTGGCCGTGGGCGAAGCGGGTGCGCCTCACCTTCGACATGCTCCGCCACGACCTGCGCATGACGACCGAGCGCGACGAGGAGCAGCTCGCCGCCGCCATCGCCTACGTCGAGACGATGGGCCGCATGACGGAGGAGGCGCGCGAGTTCCCGGCGCGCCTCAACGCCAACTGCGTCTACTGCGACCATCGCCAGGACTGCCCGGCCTACGCCGCGGCGCTGCAGGGTGAGCGCACGGTCATCTGCGAGGACACGAGCGACCTCGAGCTCGTCGCCCGCGAGCGCGAGGAGGTCGCGCGGCTCTCGAAGGTCCTCTACGCGCGCAAGCAGGAGCTCGAGGACGTGCTCAAGGCCCACCTCGACGCCCACGACGAGCTGGTGCTCGCCGGCGTGCGCTACCGGATGTTCAACGCCGCCTCGAAGAGCTACCCGCTCGACCGCACCCTCGAGGTGCTCGCGCGGGCGACGGGCGACGAGCGTGAGCAGCTCGTGGGCCGCCTCGCGTCCATCGACAACAAGGCCGTCGACGGGCTGCTGAAGGACCTCGCCAAGACGCTCGGCAAGGACCGCGTGAACCTGCTGAAGGCCGAGCTCGAGGCCGTCGTCGAGAGGCGCTTCTCGCAGCGCTTCTGGGCGAAGGAGGTCGCGTGATGGACCTCGTCTTCGTCGACGTCGAGACCACCGGGCTCGACCCCGATCGCCACGAGCTGCTCGAGGTCGCCGCCGTGCGCGTGCACCCGCACACGCTCGAGCCGATCGACCACGCGAGCGCCCGCGTCCGCCCGGGCCGCCTCGCCGACGCCGACCCGCGCGCCCTCGAGGTCAACGGCTACACCGACGAAGGCTGGCGCGACGCGATCACGCTGCACGCCGCGCTCCGGCAGGTCGCGCCGCTGCTCGAGGGCGCCGTCGTCGCCGGCCACAACGTCGGCTTCGACTGGGCGTTCCTGCGCCGCGGCTTCGCCCGCGCCGGGCTGCCGCTGCCCGCCGTCGACTACCACCGCGTCGACACGGCGAGCCTCGCCTGGCCGCTGCTCGCCGCCGCCGAGATCGACTCGCTCTCGCTCGACGCAGTGTG
>JAGQJE010000089.1 GCA_020430775.1 Myxococcales bacterium | reverse complement strand
GGCTCAGCCTCGACGTCGTGAAGAAGCTCTACGCGCAGCTCGCGCCCGAGGAGCTCGAGGGCAAGGCGCCGCCGAAGTACCGCAAGGACATGCCGCTGCACCGGCTCTACTTCCACGAGATCGCGCCACCCGAGAAGATCAGCTATCGGATGCGCTCCCTCATCCAGTGGGTGAACGCCGCCGAGACGCGCCGGTCGACGCACATCACGCGCCTCGCCGCCAAGGCCCACCACCAGCTCCTGCACATCTACCCCTTCCCGCAGCACAGCGGGAAGGTCGCTCGCCTGACGATGAACGTGCTGCTGATGTCCGAGGGCTATCCGCCCGCCATCCTCCACGCGACCGAGCGCCAGCGCTATTACGAGGCGCTGAAGCACTCGGAGGACGCCACCGCGCGGCTCGTGCAGCAGGCCCTCGTCACGTCCGTCGAGAGCGGCATCCGCTTCTTCGAAGAGCACTGACCCGCGCGCGTTGGGCCGCCGGCTCGCGCGCGCCGCTCACCCTGGCGGTGCACCGCGCAGCGCCGCGTCCATCGCCGCTGCCGCTGCCTCGGGGTCTTCGGCCTCGCCGAGCGCCGCGATGGCAGCCCCGAACCGCGCCCCGGCGCGCGCCACCTCCGGCGCCCGCTCGACCGTGAGCCCCCCGATCGCCACCACGGGCACCGGTACGGCGCCGCAGACCGTGCGCAGCGCCTCGAGGCCCACCACGGGATCGGGGCGCGCCTTCGACGCCGTCTCGAACACAGGGCCAAAGCCGATGAGGTCCGCGCCCGCCGCGGCGGCGCGCTCGGCCTGCACGGCGTCGTGGGTCGAGAGCCCGATCGGCATCGAGCGCACGATGCGTCGCGCCTCTGCGAGCGGCAGATCGTCCTGGCCGAGGTGCAGCCCGTCCGCGGCGAGGAGGCGCGCGAGGTCAGCGCGATCGTTCACCACGAAGGGGACGCCGTGGGCCGCGCACAGCGCTTGGAGCGCTCGCCCGAGGGCGATGAACGCCGCGTCGTCGAGCACCTTCGCGCGGAGCTGGAGAACGCGCGCGCCGCCACGGAGCAGCGCCTCCGCCAACGCGGCGGGATCGCGACCGCCGCAGCGCTCAGGGTCGACGATGGCGTAGAGCCCGGCGCGGTCCGAGGTCCAGGTGTGGTTCATCGTCACCAGGTACCAGCGAAGGCGGGCCGCGGCCAGCGCCGCGCGCGGGGCGGCGGCTCGAGCGCGCGCTCAGGCGCCCGCGGGGCCGTCCGGGTCCGTGAGCGCGCCGTAGAGCTCGGGGCGCCGATCGCGGAAGAACCCCCACGCGTCACGGTAGCGGGCGAGCGCCGCGCGATCGAAGCGCGCGACGGCGACCCCTTCCTCCGTGCGCCCGAGGCCGGCGACTCGCTCGCCGCGCGCGTCCGCCACGAACGACGAACCGAAGAAGCGCAAGCCGCCCTCGTCACCCAGGCGGTTCGCCGCCGCGACGGGCATCGCGTTCGCGACGGCGTGGCCGATCATGACGCGCCGCCACGGGGGCTCGCTGTCCTCGTCCGGGTGATCGGGCTCGGAGCCGATGGCGGTCGGGTAGAGCAGGACCTCGGCGCCGAGGAGCGCCATGCAGCGCGCGGCCTCGGGAAACCACTGGTCCCAGCAGATGCCGACGCCGATGCGCCCGTACCGCGTCCGCCACACGCGAAACCCGCTGCCGCCCGGGCGGAAGTAGAACTTCTCCTGGTAGCCCGGCCCGTCGGGGATGTGGCTCTTGCGGTAGACACCGAGCAGGGCGCCGTCTGCGTCGACGACCGCGACGCTGTTGAAGCAGACCGGGCCGGCTCGCTCGAACAACGAGACCGGCAGCACGACGCTCAGCTCGCGCGCGAGGACGCGCATCCGCTCGAGCGTCGGGTGGTCGTCGATCGGGTGCGCGAGCTCGAGGAGCTCCTCGCGCTGCGCCTGCGGGAAGTACGGCCCCTCGAAGAGCTCCGGCAGACACAAGATCTGGGCGCCCTGCGCCGCGGCGCCGCGGATGCCGCGCTCGACCGCCGCGACGTTGTCCGTGAGCGAGCCCCCGAGCGCGCACTGCACGACCCCGATGGCGAGCGTCATCTCCGTCTCCTTTCGGCCACGGCGGCCGACCCGGCGCCCGCCTCGGCGTGCTCGGCGTCACCGCGCGGCGCGGCCGGCTGCTGCATCGTAGCGCAGTGTAGGGCGCCTCCGCCGCTGATGAGCGCGCGCGCCGGGCTTGGCACCACGGCGCGCGACGGGAAGAGGCGCGCGAGGGCCCGCACGGCCTCGGCGTCCGCCGGGACCCCGTACGCGGGGACGACCACCGCGTCGTTCGCCACGTAGAAGTTCGCGTAGCTCGCGGGCAGCGGCGCCCCCTGCGCGTCCAGCACCAACCCCGGCGACGGGATCCGGTGCACCTCGAGCCTGCGCCCGGCGGCGTCCCGCATCGAGGCGAGGTCCGCCGCGATGGCGTCGAGGGTCGCGGCGTTCGGGTCGTCTCCGTCCGCCGGCGCCATGCACGCGACCACCCCGGGCCCGACGAAGCGGGCGATCGTGTCGACGTGGCCGTCGGTGTGGTCGTTGCGCAGGCCCTGACGGAGCCAGCAGACCCGCTCGACGCCGAGCGCCTCGCGCAGCCGCGCCTCGACGGCCTCGCGGCTCGCCGGCGCGCCCCTGTTCGGGTTCAAGAGGCACTGCTCGGTCGTCAGCACCGTCCCCTCGCCGTCCACCTCGATGGCGCCGCCCTCGAGCACGAAGTCGAAGCGCCGAATCGCGTGCGCCGCCATGCCGGTCGCGCCGCCGCGCTGCGCGTGCCCGGCGATGAAGCCCGCGACCTCCGTGTCGCCCGGCATCTCGTAGCGACCGCCCCAACCGTTGAACCGAAAGCAGCGCGCCTCGATCCGTGACTCCCGCAGCGCGAACAAGGGTGCCGTGTCGCGCGTCCAGCAGTCGCCGTACGGCGTCCGGTGGAAGCGCACCTCGCCCCGGTCGAGCGGGCCGACCGCGGCGCGGGCGTGGGCCTCGGTCCCCGCGTCGCGGACGAGGAGCTCGACGCGCTCGCCTCCGTGCGTGGCGATGGCACGACAGAGCGCCGCGATGTCCGCGCGCGCCCCCTCGAAGGCGGCGCCCCACTCCGCCTCGAGGTGCGGGTAGGCGAGCCAGCAGGCGTCGTGCTGAGCCCACTCCGGCAAGACACGTCCGTCCGCGCGATTGGCCATCGGTCAAGGGTAGCAGTTGTCCGGAGCGCCGCGGGCGGTCACCCTCGAGGCATGCGCAGCCGCACCATCCTCGCGCCCTTGTGGGTCGCCGGCCTGTCGCTCGCGCTCGCCGCGTGTACCGGCGGGGCTTCAGTCGACCGGCGCGCGCGCGCATCCGGCACCGAGCCGCCGGCGCGGGTGCAGACACCCGCCGAGACCCGCGCCGCGAGCGCCCCGCGCGCCGCGAGCGCCCCGACCGAGCCCGCGCCGACCGCCGAGCCCGCGAGCCCGTCGGCGCCGTCTCTCGCGCAGCCGACCCGCGCCACCCCCGCCGGCACGACCGGCGAGCGTCGAGACACGCCGCGTGCGAAGCCGTCCCGCGCCGCGCAGACCCCGCCGCCCGGCAAGACCGAGCCCGTGACGCCAGGCGACGAGGGTGACGCACCCGCCGCGGCGCCCGTGCCGGACGAAGCGCGGCAAGGCGAGGTCTACATCTGCCCGATGCACTGCGTCCCGAAGGGCTCCGACCACGAGTACACCTCGGCCGTCCCGGGCGACTGCCCCGTGTGCGGGATGCACCTGGTGAAGCAGCAGCCGGACGCCGCCGGACACGACTGAGGCGGTGCCGCCGGCGCGGGAGCGGGGACGGGAGCGAGAGCGGGGACGGGAGCGGGAGCGGGAGCGGGGTCGGGAGCGGGAGCGGGAGCGGGGTCGGGAGCGGGAGCGGGGTCGGGATCGGGAGCGGGAGCGGGAGCGGGAGCGGGAGCGGGAGCGGGAGCGGGAGCGGGAGCAGGGTCGGGATCGGGAGCGGGGACGGGAGCGGGAGCGGGGACGGGAGCGAACTCGAGCGGGGGGGGCGTGACGCTAGGTGTTTTGCGGAGGGGAACCGCGGCCCGGGGCCGCGGGTGTGGTTCAGTGGGAGAAGTCGATGCGCAGCCCCATGCGGCGCTCCCGCGCGATGTCGTACGCGGCCTTCGCCAGCGCGACGTCTTGGATGGCGAGGCCGGTCGAGTCGAAGATGGTCAGCGTAGCGCCGCGCGGTGCGGCCCGACGGCCCGCTACGATCTCTCCGAGGGTCGCGTCGATCTCTTCCTCCGAGAGCATCCCGTCGCGCAGCGGGACGTTCACCTCCCCGCTCGCCGTCGCCTGGTGAACGTCGTCGACGACCAGGAACGCTTCGCGCAGGAGCTGCGGGTCCAGCTCTTGCTTGCCCGGCGCGTCCGCGCCCATGGCGTTGATGTGGGCGCCCTTTTGGACCCACTCGCGCACCACGATCGGCTGGCGGGACGGCGTCGCGGTGCACACGACGTCGCAGCCGCTCGCGTCCTCGAGCGAGCCGGGCGTGGCGTCGTGCTGCATCGCGAAGCTCTCCGCGTTGGGGCGCGAGACGTCCGCGACGACGGCCTCGAGCGAGTCGCCGAACACGACGCGGTGCGCCTCGAGGATGGTCGCCGCCTGCGCCCCCGCCCCGATGAGCCCGATCCGCTTCGGCGCGGACGCGCGCAGGTGCTTGGTCGCGACGGCGGCGGCGGCGCCCGTCCGAAAACCCGTCAGCGCGGTCGCGTCCATCACGGCCAGCGGTCGCGCCGTGGCCGGGTGGCTCAGCACGAAGAGCCCGATGACCGCGGGCAGGCGGTTCTGCACCGGGTTGTTCGGAAACGAGCTGATCCACTTGACCCCGGCGGCGCGGCCCAAAAACCCCGGCATCGCGCGAAAGTCCCCGCCGTAGCGCTCGATGGGCAGGTAGACCTTCGGCGGCATCACGGCCTCTTGGCGCCCGTGGCTCCGAAACGCCTCCTCGACGGCGGCCACGGCGGCCTTCATGTCGAGCACCGCCCTCACCTCCGACTGCGTCAGCAACATCGTCGAGTGCGAGTCCATCGAGCCTCCTCTCGGCCGTCCGGCGCGGGCGGCACGCCGCTCGGGTGCCGGCGCGGGCCCGCGGCGCGGGCCCCGCGCGCCGTTCGTGTCGGAGGCAGTCTACCAAATTCGCGCCCCGACCTCTCGCCCGTCCCCCGACGCCCGCTCGATGCGACGAGCCAGGCCGCGGCCGCGATCTCGGACGTGGCCCGGGCGCGCTTTACCGCGCCCAGCCGTCGCCGTACGCTCGGGCGGTGACGATCGCTTCCGTTCCGCGGCGTGGGCTGGCCCTCGCGCTCTCCTTGGCGTCGGTCGCGGGCGTGGCGCTCGTCGGGTGTGTCTCGCCGGCTCCGGCGCCCGGGCAGCCCGTGCCCTCGCTCGACATCGCCGTCCAGCTCACCGACGGCGACACGCACGCTACGGTCGTCGTCCGAGCGACCGACTTCGAGCCGACCTCCGTCGAGGTCGGCGTCGACGCGGCCATCCCTCCGGCGCCGGCGACGTCCACGCCGGACGGCTTCGAGATCGACCTCGACCTGTCGAAGCTCCCGGCCGGGCCGCACATGGTCGTCGCCCACGCCACCGACGCCCAGCAGCACGTCTTCGAGACGGCCGACATCACCCTGTCCGGCTGTAACGGCTGGCCGGCGCTGTGCAGCCGCCGCTACGACGCCGTCGCGTACGCGACCACGCACAACGCCATGTCGAACTCGGACGCGGGCTGGATCCTGCCCAACCAGCACCACGGCATCGCGCGCCAGCTCGAAGACGGCGTCCGCGGCCTCATGCTCGATACGCACTACGGCGACGACGGCTCGACCCAGCTCTGCCACTCGTACTGCGAGCTCGGCAGCGAGCCCCTGGTCGACGGCCTCGGCGAGATCAAGGGCTTCCTCGACGACCACCCGGGCGCCGTCGTGACCATCATCTTCGAGAGCTACATCTCGCATGCGGACACCGCCAAGGCGTTCGCCGACGTCGGCCTCGACAGCCAGCTCTACGCGCACTCCCGCGGCGAGCCATGGCCGACGCTCGAGGCCCTGATCGACGCCGGCACGCGCCTCGTGGTGTTTCAGGACAAGGCGCTGGACCCGGCGTACCCGTGGCTGATGAATATCTGGGACGAGGCCTGGGAGACGCCGTACTCATTCAAGAAGCCTGACGACTTCACCTGCGACCCGAACCGCGGGACGGTCGGCCAGCCGCTCTTCATCTTGAACCATTTCCTCACGAACATCGGCGGCTCCCCAGACTCGGCCGAGATGGTCAACCACGACCCGCTGCTGCTCGACCGCGCCCGACAGTGCGAGGCGCGCTACACGCACATTCCCAACTTCGTCACGGTCGACTTCTACGACATCGGCGATCTCTTCGAGGCGGTCGACGCGCTGAACGGGTTCGGCGCACCCGCGATGAGCGAGTAGGAACGCACTCCCGGGCGGCTGGCGGGCCTGGGCACTCCCCGCTGAACGCGACGCCGCGAGCGGCTGTCCGCGGCCGCTATTGACACGCCGTAGGCGCTGATTATGGGTGTGTGTGCGGCGACAGGGGCCGCACCGGACGACGCAGCGCGGGCACGTTCAGGCCCTCGAGTGCGACAAGTCGTCCAGCCGAGGAGCGTGTCACCGAACATGCGACAGGTGAGGTGCGTCCTCCGTGCGCTGACAGTGCGTCTCATTCACTCAGGAGGTATCCATCATGTTGACACTCTGGAACGACGACTTCGGGCGGAGCTATCTCGGTCTGAACCAGCTCAGGCGGGACATGGACCGCCTGCTCGAAGGCTTCGAGCGCGGCTGGCCGGCTGGCGTGGGCTTCGGGCGTGACGTCGCCTCGAGCCCTTGGACGGGCGCGGACGGCGGACCCGTCGTCAGCCTGACCGACGGCGGCGCCCACTTCACGATGCGCGCGGAGCTGCCCGGCTTCCGCGATGAGGACATCGACGTCACGGTCGAGCAGTCCACGGTCACGCTGCGCGGTCACCGCGAGATCGACCCGCCGGAAGGCTACGCGCAGCACCGCCGGGAGCGCGCCGCGGTCGACTTCGCGCGGAGCTTCACGCTGCCGTGCCGGGTCGACGCGGAGTCCGCGAAGGCAGCGCTCGCGAACGGCGTGCTCACGCTCACCCTGCCGAAGCGCGCCGAAGAGCAGCCGAAGAAGGTCCAGGTTCGCGCCTCGAAGTGAGCGCGCGGCGCCACCGGCACCATTTTGGCACCCATCAGCTACCCCACCCCACTCACCCTCGCCAAAGGAGTCTCCACCATGGCCAATTTCCTCAGAAAGAAGGAGTCTGAACAGCAGACCGCCCAGCTCACCGATCGCCCGACCGATCTCCCCATCGTCGCGCCGTCGGTGGACGTCTACGAGAACGATGACGAGATCCTCGTCTTCGCGGACATGCCCGGAGTGGCACCCGACGCGGTGACGATCGAGCTGGACGGCGGTGAGCTTCGCATCGGCGGACCGCAGGCGGCGGTCGACGACGCGACGGCGAGCACGAGCTACCAGCCCGTGCACTTCCAACGCGCGTTCCGCGTGCCGAGCACCGTCGACACCGGCGCCGTCGAAGCGACCCACGATCACGGCGTGCTGACGCTCCACCTGAAGAAGGCGGAGGCCGCGAAGCCGAAGAAGATCAAGGTCCACGCAGCCTGACGCAGGCCGTCGCGGTCGCGCCGAGCGCGATCCGCCGCGATGGCCACCGCGCGGCCTGGTCCGGTCCTCGGACCCGGCCGCGCGCGTCGTGGGGAGCGCCGCCTCAGTCGTCCTTCCGTCGTATCCCGAGCGAGCGCATCTTCTTGTAGAGGTGGCTCCGCTCGAGCCCGAGGTCGGCGGCGGTGTTCGTGATGTGGCCGTGGTGGTGGTCGAGGGCCTGCTCGATGAGGCGGCGCTCGATCGACTCCAGCATCTCGCGGAGCGGCACACCCGGCGTGTACCCGAGCGCGTCCGTCGCCGCCTCGCCGCCGAGCGGGAGCAGCGCGCGCGCGTCGGCCGCCGTCAGTCGCTCGCCCGGGGTGAGGATCACGAGGCGCTCGATCAAGTTGCGCAGCTCGCGGACGTTCCCAGGGTACCCGTAGCCCTCCAGCAGGCGCAGGGTGTCGTCATCGAGCGTCTTGCTCGGCTGGTCATTCACGCGGCACGCCCGCGCGACGAACTCCGTCGCGAGCTGCCGGACGTCCTCGCGCCGCTCTCGCAGCGGCGGCACGCGCAGCGGCAGCACGTTCAGCCGGTCGAAGAGGTCCGCTCGGAAGCGCCCTTCGTCGATCTCGACGGCGAGGTCCTTGTTGGTCGCCGCCACGACGCGCACGTCGACCTTGACGGTCTCGTGTCCGCCCACGCGCTCGATCTCGCTCTCCTGGAGCACGCGGAGCAGCTTTGCTTGCATCGCGGACGGCATGTCGCCGACCTCGTCCAAGAAGAGCGTCCCGGTGTCGGCGCGCTCGAACTTGCCGGGGCGCTGCTTGGTCGCGCCCGTGAACGCGCCCGCCTCGTGACCGAAGAGCTCGCTCTCGATCAGCTCGCTCGGGACGGCCGCGCTGTTGACCTTCTCGTAGGGGCCCTTCGCGCGGTTCGACGCGAGGTGGATCGCCCGCGCGACCAGCTCTTTGCCCGTCCCGCGCTCGCCGGTGATCAGCACCGGCGCCTGCGCGCGCGCCCCGAGCGCGATGCGCGCCCGCAGCGCCTGCATCGCCGGGCTCTGTCCGAGCAGCTCGTCCGTCGCGCCGGTCCGCTCGCGCAGCTCTTGGTTTTCGTTCTCGAGCCGGCGCAGGTCGAGGCAGTGCGAGAGGGAGAGCAGCAGCCGGTCGGTGCCGATCGGCTTCTCGATGAAGTCGTGGGCGCCGAGCCGTGTGGCCTCGACCGCCGTCTCGATCGTCCCGTGGCCGCTCATGACGATGACGGGCACGTCGTTCCCGCCCTCGCGCAGGCGCTTGAGCATCTCGATGCCCGTCATCTCCGGCATCTGCACGTCGAGGAGCATCACGTCGTACGCGCGCTTTGCGGCCTTCTCGAGCGCGATCGGCGCGCTCCCGGCGACGTCGACCTCGAAGTCCTCGATCCGCAGCGCCCGGCCGAGCGCCGAGAGGATGTTCTTCTCGTCGTCGACGATCAGCACGCTCGCGAGGGGCATTCTGGACGGTAACACGTCGCACCGGCCGTTCGAGCCGCGGCGCGTCCGCCGCCGGGGAGCGCGCGTTGCGGCGGGATCGAGCCCACGCGGCCGCGCCGCGCGCCCGGTCCCCCGGCTGCTAGCGCTCGGGCGCTTCGGCCGCTTCGGGCGCTTCGGGTGGGCCGTCTTCGAGGCGCTCGTCGGGCGGGTAGGGCGTGGCGACGGGGGCGCTCCCTCCACGCCGCAGGTTCTGCTCGCGGATGCGCTTTTCTGCGCCGCGCTGGCCGGCGTCGTCCGGGTCTTCGACCGCGTACGGCGACGCAGCGCCGTAGACCGCGCCCGCGATCGGTCGGGTGCTCGGGCGTGTCAGCGCCACGCCGGCGCTCGCGTCCGAGCGGAGATGCTCGTGCGTCCGAGCGAGGAGGTCGCCGCGGAACCCGACCGCGAAGCGGCGCTCGAGCAGCCGCGCCCGCACGGTCCAGCGCATCGGCTCGACGGGGTCCTGCGCGATGACCAGCGCCGCGTCGGGGCGCACCCACGGCGAGGAGCGGGCCGCGTCCCGCAGCGCGCGGCGCACGATGTGGGCGGGCGCGCGGGTCTCGACGTTCAGCGTCACCTCGGCGTCGGTGCCCTCGTCGACGTTGAAGACGATGACCGAGCGCAGGAGCAGGCGGTTCGGCAGCGAGATGAGCCGCCCCTCCCCGTCGCGCAGCCAGGTGGTGCGCAGGGCGAGGCGCACCACCTCACCCTGGTGCTCGCCGACGCGAAGGTAGCGACCGACGCGCACGCGGTGCTCGGCGAGGAGCAACGCGCGCCCGATGAGGTCCGGGATGAGGTCCCGGAGCGACCACCCGAGGGCGACCGCCGCGGCGATGAAGACCCACGGCAGCAGGCCCGCGAGGCGTGCGGGCGCGAGCCCACCGAGCAGAAAGAGCAGCGCCCCGATCGCGGTCAGGACGAGCGCGGCCTGGGTCACCGCGAGCAGGGCGGGCAGGAGGCCCTCGCGGGGGAGCGACAGGCGCGCGCGCCGCGCGAGCAGCGCGACGAGCACCGCCCCGAGGAAGATCACGAGCAGCAGGGTCAGGTGCTCGTGGGTCCAGGAGTCCGCCGACGACGGGCCGTTAAAGACGGGCGGGAGCGACGGGAGCGCGGGGCTCAGCGCCCACGCCGAGCCGAGGACCTCCCCACGTCGCGGGGGGCGCGGCGCGTGCGCGGGCGCGCGCCCGATGCGCGCTCGGCGGCGCAATCGAGGCCATGTCACCGGCGTCATCGCGGGGCCCACCCCTTCTCCTCGAGGACGCGACCGACCGGCCCGCGCAGGTGCACCGCGATCCGAAAGATGCCGTCGCACTCGTCGAGGAGGCCGAGGTTGGCGAGGCGCGTGAGCTGCGCGTGAGCCTCGAGGCGGTCGACGCGCAACAGGAACGCCTGCGAGCGCGGGTCGATCCAGCCCTGCCGCGCGATGAGGTAGAGCTGCAGGAGCAGCTCCTCCGGCAGGCGCTTCAGCGCCGCGTAGCCGGACGAGGGCACCGCGCCGAGGTGGACGATGCGCTCAGGCTCGATGCGCCGGATCGACGCGAGCGACAGGCGCAGCGCCTCGCGCGCGAGGCCGCCGCTCTCGACTTGCAGGTCGTGGAAATAGCGGTCCAGCGGGCGCCGCCCGCGCCGCGCGGAGAGCGCGAACCAAGGCGTCGCGGCGTGGTCGTTGCGGTCCGCCTCGAAGACGTGCGCGTAGCCGCTGAGCTGGTGGCGGAGCGTGACGAGCTCGCGGAGCTGCCCCTCGTCGAGCGGCTCGAGTCGCACGACCTCCGTAAAGGCGTCGGCCAATGGCGCCACCGCCGAGGCGTAGCTCCAGAAGAGCTTCTCGGCGTGGACCAGCCAGGCGTTGCGGCCCCCGTCGACCATCACGCGCGCGACGAAGTGTCGCAGCGGCTCGAAGCCCCCCGGCCCCGCGCTGAACAGCCAGAACAGCCCGTCGACCACTACCAGGTGCCCCTCGCCGAGCTCGCTCAAGCGCTCGTCGATCTGCGCGGTAGACTCCGGACCGGTCAGCGTCCAGCGGTGCACCTGCTTCCACCGGCCGCTGCGGACGATCGAGGTGGCGACGGCCTTCTTGCCGACGCCGTCGAGGCCGACGAGGGCGACCGAGCGGAGCCTGCGGTTTGCGCGCGGGCGGGACAGGACGGCCTCGGCGCGCCGGCACTCGTCCTCGCGTCCGGTGAGGATCTCGGCGACCTCGAGCGCCTCGGCGGCGAAGATGCGGCGGTAGACGAGCGGCACGTTGGCGCGCGGCTCGGGGGCGACCAGCTCGTCCGGGATCTCGCGCGCGGGCTCGCGGCGCTCGGGCAGGCCGAGCCCGCGGCGCCATCGTTCGACCCGCTCGGCGCCCGCGAGCACGTGCAGCCCGTCGCTGAGCTGCCGCCTGAGCTCGCGCGCCCGGCCGGGGACCGTACGCAGGCGCGCCGGCAGGTCTGCTGCTTCCTCGCGCTGCCGCCTGCCGACGATGCGCTCGGGCGAGCCCTCGCCCTCGCTGAGCTCGACCCTGAAGGTCTCGAGCTCCTCCATCACGGCGCCGCGGACGCTCTCTTCGAGGTCCACCGCCCACGTCGCCGCGTCGGTCTGGAGCTTCTCGAGGGTGGCGCTCGACCGGTCGAGCTGCCCGAAGATCAGCTCGCGAACGAGCGCGAGCGTCTCGTCCGACGCGGCCTCGTCGCCGATGACCTCCAGCTCGGCGGTCGCCACCTCGAGGTTGAACGCGATCGCTCGGTCGAGCTCCGACAGGCTCTGCGCGAGCGGATCCACGCGCGCGGCCATCTGATCGAGGGCGGCGACCAGCCTCGGGGCGATGTCGGCGTCGACCGTCGCGTAGGCGAGCTCCCGGAGGGGGATTGAGGTGGCCTCCGGAACGTTCGGGAAGCTCCAGGCGTGCGTGCGGGCCGAGCCCCGGATGACGTCGAAGTGGGGGCTCAGGCCGCCGCTCGCCTCCGTGAGCAGGTCGAGCAGCGGGCCCACCTTGCTCTGATCGGCGAGCTCCGCGCGGAGGCGGTTGACGACCCGCGCCGCCTCGCCCGTGGCGTTCTGCGGCCCCTCGTGGACCCGGCGCAGCGTCGTGGCGAGCGCCTCGCCCAACCCCCCGGCGCTCAGCGCCTCATCCGCCTCGGCGCGCAGCCTCTCGACCGCCGCGCGCGCCCGCTCGACGTGGGTGAGGGTGCGCTGCCGGAGCTCGCTCGTGATGCGCTGTGTGTAGCCCTCGAGCGCGTCTTGAAACCGCGCCCGCAGACCCAGCAGCTCGAGCTCCATCGCGACGAGCGCGTATGCCGCCGCGCCGAGCCGGCGCGCCGCCTCGAGGTTCGTCCTGAGCGTGCCCATCGCGCGCCGGCGCTGCTGGAAGACCTTGCTGCTCTGTCGCGCGCGCTCCGGCAGGTCGAACGTGCCGAAGATCGGCGCCTCGTCCTTCAGCGCCTGCATCCCCGACGCGAGCGCCTCGGCGGTCCGCTCCGTGCCGTCGCGCGCGATGCGTCCGACCTCTTCGAACGCGAGCCACACCTCCTGCTCGAACGCGTGCCGGACCTCCGCGAGTCGTGATGCGACGTCGCGCTCGCGTGCCCCCGTCGCCGCCGCCGGGTCCTGCGCGGCGATGGACTCCGCGATGGCCTCGTACGCGCTCGCGACCCCCTCGAAGAGGCTGCGCGTGCGCGCCGCCAGGTGTCGGTCCGCCTGCCCGAGCAGCGCCGCGAGCCCCTTCAGGTCGTTCGGCGTGGTCATCGTGAGGTGGTAACGGGCGAGCGCTCGCAGACGCAGCCGCCGCGCCGGCATCGGCTCGCCGAACGTACCGCGGAGCCACCGGCGGAACCGAAGGCCGAGGCGCCGCGCGCTCTGCCACACCGTCTCGTCGTCGCGCGCCTCGAACGAGCGCGGCTCCCACGCGACGTCGAGCGTCACCGGAAGGCTCTCGACGGCGACGTCGAGCGCGTCGAGCAGCTCGTCGGGCGACCACCCCGCCTGCCGCATCTGGGCGCCGCGCGCGAGGACCAGATCGCGCCACCGCTCGGCGAGGGCGGCCTGCTCGACCCGCAGCAGCGCGCTCAGCGCCGGCTCGTCGAGCGCGCCGCTCCGCGCGTGCGCCGAGAGCTTCCGATGATGGCGGAGCAGCTCGCGCCGCAGCTCGCGGAGGTACCGCTCGGCGCCGGTGCGGAAGCTCTTGAGCGGCCCAAGGGACACGTCGCGCACGATCCCCTTGAGGTCGCTCTCGATGGCGCTCAGGTGCGCGTCGAGCGCCGGCGTCTGTGAGCGCAGCGGCGTGCCCCAGAGCTCGCGCGCGCCGACCTCCTCCGGCCACGGGAGCAGCGGCTCGTGTCCCTCGTGGTGGCTGGCCGGCGCCGGTGTCGGCGGCGGCGGCACGGAGAGGCGGTCGAGCCCGACGCTGTCTCGGGTGCTCCTTTGAGGAGCTCTCGTCGCCTCGCCGGCGAGGCCGATGCTCACCTTCAGGAGCACGGGTCCCATGAGCTCGTTGAGCGCGATGCCGCCGATGATGAGCGTCTCGAGCGCCACGCCCGTCTCGCCGAACTCGCGTCCGACGAAGGTCGCGAGCGAGAGCGACACCCCGGCCTGCGAGAGGAAGCCGAGCCAGCCGTACTTTCGCGTCGCCGGGTCCGCTCGACCGATGCGGCCACCCACCGTGGAGCCGATCCACATGGCGAGCGCGCGCACGGCGACCAGGGCGACGGCGAAGCCGAAGACGTCGATGAGAATGTCGAGGTGCAGCTTCGCGCCGGCGAGGGTGAAGAACACCACGTACACCGGCATCGACAGGCGCTCGACCGACTCGATGAGCGCCTCACCGGAGGACGCGAAGTTCGACACGACGAAGCCGCCGACGAGGAAGATCAGCACCGGGTCGAGGTGGTACGTGTTCGCGACCAGCGTCGTCGCGTAGATGACGCCGACGATGAACAGGAGCAGCTCCTGCCCCACGTAGCGGAGGTACGCCCACATCACGCAGCCGACGAGCCCGCCGCACGCGAGCGACAGGCCGATGTGCTGGAGCAGGAACTCGACCAGCGGCTGGCTCGTGCTGGCGGCGGACTCGGCGGCCCCGGCGGCGGCTCCGGCTCCGGCCGCTGCGCCCGCCGCGAGCAGCCCGAGCGAGACGACCTTCAACACCGCGAACGTCACCACGACGAACACGTCCTTCAGCACGACGGTCGACAGCACCGTTCGGCTCATCGGCCCCTTCGCGCCCGTCTCGCTGATGACCGCGAGCGTCGCCGACGGCGACGTGCCGAACGAGATCGCCGCGAGCATCCCGCCGATGGCGATCGCGGCCGGCGGCGACATCGCGGGCAGGCCCGGGAGCGCGATCGACGGGACGAAGCCCGCGATCGCGACGAAGAAGCCCGTCACCAGGATGATGACGGTCACGTACTGTGCGCCGAGGATCGCTCCGATCGCGCGCATGCCCTTCTTGAGCTCGCGCAGGTGCAGCTCACCGCCCGCGCTCAGCGCGATCAACGCTACCGCGAGCGTGTCGAGCATCGTGAGCTGCTCGATGATCTGCGCGTTGAGCACCCCGTCGCCGAAGGGCGCCGGCAGGCGGAGGCCGCCCTGGAGGAACTTCGCGACGGACGGCCCGAAGACCATCCCGGCGAGCAGGTAGCCCGTGATGTGCGGCAGCCGCACGACGTCGACCAGGGCGCCGATCGTGTAGCTCGCGAGGATGATGAAGCCGAGCGCCAGCATCGCGCGCGGGTCGAGGCCGCTGCCGGGGACCTGAAAGCGGTGCAGCAGCACCAACACGCCGATGAGGACCGCGACGATCGTGAGCTGACGGAGCGCCGCGCCCTCGTTGTCCCGGTCCTCGGGCCCACCCGGCGAGACGGGCGTGTGACGCGAGACGCTCATCCGTCCGGTCCCCGGGTCACGCCGGCTCCTGGGCGGCGCCGTTCGAGGGCGGCAGCTCGCGGAGCAGGTCGCCCTCCTCGACGAGGATCGTGCGGAGCATCCTCGGGGCGAAGAGATCCCAGAAGACCACCGAGCCGAGGATGACCGTGTAGGCGATGTCGACGGCGGCGCCGGAGTAGAACAGCCGGAACGACACGGCCATCGCGACCGTCACCTCGCCGTGGGACATCAGCCCACGGTAGATGTCCCTGCGCAGGCCGGTCCCGAGCGAGGCGAGCACGCTCGCGAGCCACTTGCCGACCCAGCGGAGCAGCAGGAACGCGCCGAGCCCGTACACGGTCGGCCAGAGCGCCGGTGGCTCCCACAGCGCGCCCGCGAAGACGAGGAGCACGAGGCGCATGGGCCGCTCCGTGCGCTCGAGCGTCAGGTGCAGGAGCTTGCCGCCCCGAGCGAAGTGCACCAGCACGATGCCGAGCAGGAGGTTGACCGTCAGCGACGCCAGCTCGAGGAAGTACGCGGCGCCCGAGGCGAAGATGATGATGCCGACGAGGGCGAGGAAGCGCGCGTTGTCCGACTCGTCGCCGCCGAGGAAGGGCCGAAAGAGCAGCCCGAGGCCGACCCCGAGGCCCACCATGACGAGGAACCACCCCGCCTCGCTCAGGGGCACCTCCGCGCCGGGGGTGCTCGGGTGGAACACACACAAGACCGCGCCGAACGCCAGGATGATGAGCACGTCGCCGAGCTGCGCCGCGTTGCGCAGCATCGGCGCGAGCTGCGAGCCGATCTCGTATCGCTTCGCCAGCACGTCGAAGGGCTCCACCGAGTCGCAGGCCGCGCAGCACCCGAGGACCGCGGCGCTCACGGCGGCGCCGGTGATCAGCGAGTGCGGCACCCAGCCGGACTGGAGGAAGAGGTAGGCGCCCGACGCGACCAGGACGCCCGGCACGGCGTGGTGGAGCAGGACGATGCGGCCGGTGCCGGGCGGCGACCGGCGCACCTGATCGATGTGGAACTCCGTCCCGCGCAGCAGGCCGATCCACCCCGCGGCGAGCGCGATGATCGGCAGCAGCCCGTCTAGCTGGTCGAAGGCGCGGATCGCCGGCGTGCCGGGACCGAGCATGGCGCCGAGGAGCAGGTACTCGAGGCCCCCGACGATCAGCAGGCGCGTCTGCAGGCGACCGACGACGAAGTGGGCGAGCAGGTAGGCGGCCGAGACGAGCACCAGCAGCGACACGACCACGCCGATGCTCTCGCTGCCGTTCGGCGCGGGCCCGCCGCCGGCAGCGAGCGCCGGCGACGGGGCGGCCAGCGCGACGACGAGCGCGAGGGCGGGGGCGGCCCGTCGCCGCGTCACGTGGTGGGGCCGACGCATCCCCCCGCATTGTGGAGAAATGCGACGTGGATGGGAAGTCTCGGCCCGGTCAGCTCGCCGAGCCGCCCGAGGTCGGGAGCTTCGAGGGCGCTCCCGCGATGGCGCTCTGCCCGTGCAGCTTCAACACCGGGCGAGAGTCCTCGGGGATCGCGCGTCGACTCGAGAGCCACTCGTCCGCGTCCTCCCGAGGGAGCGGGCGCGCGTAGAGGTAGCCTTGCGCGACGTCGCACCCGCCGCGCAAGAGGTAGTCACGCTGCACCTCGGTCTCGATGCCTTCGGCGACGACCTCGAGGCCGAGGTGCCGCGCGAGCGCGACGATCATCTGCGAGATGGCCGTGCCGCGGTCGCCGCGGCCGATCGTCTCGACGAACGTGCGGTCGATCTTGAGCACGTCGAGCGGGAAGCCGTGCAGGTAGGCGAGCGACGAGTATCCCGTACCGAAGTCATCGATCGCGATGCGCACGCCGAGCGCGCTCAGCTCGCTCAGCACCTCGCTTGCGTGCTTGGCGTCCCGCATGAGGAGGCTCTCGGTGACCTCGAGTTCCAGCATATTCGGGCGAATCCCGGCGTCCGAGATCGCGCTGCGCACCTTGGTGACGAGGTCGGCGTCGTCGAACTGCTTCGCCGAGACGTTCGCGCTGACGCGCAGCGGGCGGTATCCCGCGTCGTACCAGCGGCGCGCCTGCCGGCAGGCCTCCCGCAGCACCCACTCGCCCACCTCGACGATCAGCCCGAACTCCTCGAGGGCGTCGATGAAGTGATAGGGCGTCAGCAGCCCGCGCGTCGGGTGCCGCCACCGGATGAGCGCCTCGAAGCCCGTCGTCTGGCCGTTCTGTAGTGAGATCTGTGGCTGGTAGAAGAGCTCGAACTGCCCGTCATCCACGGCGCGCTTGAGGGCCCACTCGAGCGCGAGGCGGTTCTTCGCCTCGGTGTGCATCTCGTCGGTGAAGATGGTGTAAGCGTTCCGCCCGTCGGACTTCGTCCGATACATCGCCATGTCGGCCGTACGAAGCAGCCCCGACAGGTCGGTCGCGTGCGCCGGGAACAGCGACACCCCGAGGCTCCCGGAGGTCTGCACGCGGTGTCCCGCGACGTACATGGGCCTCGCCAACGCGCTGACGATCCGCCGCAGGGTCTCCTCGAGCGCCGGGCGCGGCGCCGGGTCGAGCACGAGCGCGAACTCGTCGCCGCCGAGCCGCGCGACGGTCTCGGTGTCGGCGACCGTCATCCGAAGCCGCCGCGCCGCCTCGTTCAGGACCGCGTCGCCGACATCATGCCCGAGGCTGTCGTTGATCTTCTTGAACTGGTCGAGGTCGAGGATGACCGTGGCGAAGGGCTCGCCGCCCGCGCGCGACTGCTTGATCGCTTGCTGCAGCCGCTCGCGCAGCAGCGAGCGGTTCGGCAGGCCGGTGAGCTGGTCATGGCTCGCGAGCCGCCGCAGCGCGAGCTCGCCGTCTTTGCGTTCGATCGCGTAGCGGATCGCGCGCCGCAGCGTGTGGCCCGTCACCTGCCCCTTGACGAGGTAGTCCTGCGCGCCCGCCTTGACGGCCCGCAGCGCCCCCGCTTCGTCCTCGAGCCCGCTGCAGATGACCAGCGGCACGTCCGGGACCTGCTCGCGGATGCGACCCACCACCTCCACCCCGCGGGCGTCGGGCAGGTGAAGGTCCGACACGATCATGTCGACCGGCTGGTCCTCCGAGAGCAGGAGCGCGTCAGCCAGCGTGCGGACGTGAACGACCCGGTACCGCGGCGACCGCAGCTTGGCGATCAGCCGGCGGATCAGGCGCGCGTCGCCCGCGTGGTCTTCGACCAGCAGCAGCGTGGCGAGGCTCGGGACGTCTGGTGAAGCTTCCATATACGCTCGTGTGTTGGCACGGCCATATTACAGTGGTATGGTTTCTCGTTAGTGTCAAGTTTGATCGTAATTTTGCGAAAAAATCGTAGTATCCCTAGGGCAGCCCATGGCGAACGACTCCACCCGAACCGCGCGGCGTGACGCGAGCGCGGAGCCGACCCTGGTCCGGTTTCTCGTCGTGTCGGCGGACCCGGACCGCGTGCTCCTCGTGCGTCGAGCGATGCGCTCGTGGCCGCGCGAGACGCGGTACCGCGTCGCGACCTCCGCGGGCGATGCCGTCGCGGTCGTCGACGCGTACGCGCCGCACGTCGTCTTCTGGGACGAGCGGCTCGACGCGCCTACCCAGCGCCTCGGGCGGCCGGTGGTGCTGCTCGGCGAGGAGAAGGCGGGGATGCTCGGCACCGACGTCGGCCAAGGCGCCGGCCAGTGGATCACGCCGCGCGTCATCTTCGCGCTCTTGCACTCGCTCAACCGTGAGTACGAGCGCGCAGCGCTCCGAGGAGAGCACGGATCCGGCAGCACCTCGCTCGGGCCGGAGCTCGGCTCAACCCTCTTGCCCGGGACGCGGAGCGTCGGCCCGGTCGCGAGCCACGCCCCCGCCGAGGCGCGAGTCGACTCCGAGCCCGTCGAGGCGGCGGAGGCCGAGGCCGACCGACGCCTGCAGCGCTACTTCGAGGAGAGCCGTGACCCGGTGGTGGTCCTCGACGCGGACGGCGTCGCGTGCTTCGCGAACCACGCCGCGCGCGTGCTGCTCGAGGACAGGATCGACCCGATCCTCGGGCGCGTCATCGAGCTACCCCCCGGCGCCCAATACGGCCAGGTCATCGCCTATCCGCTCGCGAGCGGCGCGGCGCTCAGGACACGGATCGACCGCTGGCCGACCCGGTGGGCCGGCGCGCGCGCCTCGCTCCTGTGCTTTCGCGTCGAGGGCAGCGACGACTCGCGCCTTCGCATGGACGACCGCATCGATCTGCACCGCGCCGCCTCGGTCGGGCAGCTCGCGCTGGGGCTCACCCACGAGCTGAGGAACCCAGCGAGCTTCGTCGCGGCGAACATCGACGGGCTGCGTCACCATCACCACACGCTCGGCCTGTTCGTCGACCGGCTCGAGCAGCTCGTCGAGGACGAGGCCTACGTCCCGACCTCGCGCGTGATGGCGCTCGTCGACGAGTTTGGCGTCCGGGACGCGCTCAGCGACGCGATCGAGATGACGCTCGACTGCTCGAAGGGAATGGAGCGTATCCGCGAGATCGTTCGCAGCGCGGGGACGTTCGAGGTCACGGGCGGGGCCGAGGAACCCGAGCCGCTCGACCTCGAACGCATCATCGACGATAGCTGCGCGCTCGTCTACAACCTCGCCCGCTACCGCGCGCCCCTCATCAAGCGCTTCGATCCGGTGGGCTCGCTCACGGGCTACCGGGCCCGCATCGGCCAGGCGCTCGTCAACGTGCTGCTCAACGCGGTCGAGTCCATCGAGCCCGGGCGCTACGAGGACAACCAGATCCTCGTCTCGCTCACCTCGAGCGACGACGAGGTCGTGATCGCCGTGAGCGACACCGGCGTCACGCCGAGCGACGCCGACCTCGGGCGCGTGCTCGAGGACGAGGTGCGGCGCGTCCCGAACGGCTCGGTCGACGGCCGGATGCTCCACCTCTGCGACGAGATCCTGCGCGAGCACGGCGGTCGCCTCGAGACCCGGCAGAACGAGGGGCCGGGGATGACCCTGCGCCTCGTGCTCCCGCAGCACACGGGTCTCGTGGCCTCGGTGGACGCGCAGGCCGAGGCGCCGTTCACGAGCGCGTTCGCCGGTCCGCCGACGACGCCGACGCGTCGCCTGCGCGTGCTCGTGGTCGACGACGACGCGATGGTCCTCGCCTCGCTGCGCCGGCAGCTCAAGAACTACGTCGACGTCGTCACCGCCGCCGGCGGCGCCCAGGGGCTCGAGCGCCTGCGCGATGACGCGCGCTTCGACGCCGTGGTCTCCGACCTGATGATGCCCGAGATGGACGGCAAGCTCTTCTACGAGAAGGTCACCGAGCACTTTCCGCGCCTCGCCACGAAGATGATCTTCTTGAGCGGAGGCGCGTTTACCCCGCGCCTCAAGCGCTTCGCGGAGTCGGTCGCGGACCGCCTGCTCGACAAGCCCGTCCTCAAGGAAGACCTCGTGTCGATGCTGACGACCGTGGTCGAGCGCTGACGGTCGCCCGCGGGCGCGCCGCGAGCGCCGGTCACGCTGGCTCGTCGCGCAGGCCCAGCTCCTTCATCTTGGTCTGGAGGCTCTTGCGCGAGATCTTCAGCAGCCGCGCCGCGTGCGTCACGTTGCCGTCGGTCTGCAGCAGGGCGCGCTCGATGAGCGTGCGCTCGACCCGCGCGGTGGTCTCCCGGACGACCTCCTTGAGCCCCGCGTTGTCCTGGAGGTCTGCGCCCGACTCCGCCTCGGCCGCCTCGGCCGCTTCCGACTCCGCGGCGCCACCGGAGCCCTTCGCGCGCGCGCTCGATCGAATCTCGCGCGGCAGGTGCTCGAGGCCGATCACGTCCCCGTCGCAGAAGAGCATGCACCGCTCGAGCACGTTCTCCAGCTCGCGGATGTTCCCGCGCCACTCGTAGTGCGTCAGCGCCTCGATCGCGGCCTCGGTCATCCCGCGCACGCGCCGTCCGAGCCTCGCGTTGAGCTTGTCCACGAAGTGCTCGGCGAGCAGCCGCACGTCGGACGCCCGCTCGCGCAGCGGCGGCAGGTGTACGTGCACGACGTTCAGCCGGTAGTAGAGGTCTTCGCGAAAGCGCCCCTCGTCGATGTCGGCGCGGAGGTCTCGGTTGGTCGCCGTGATGACGCGGACGTCGACCGAGAGCGTCCGGACGCCGCCGACGCGCTCGAACTCCTGCTCCTGCAGCGCGCGCAGCAGCTTCACCTGCATGCTCGTCGGGATCTCGCCGATCTCGTCGAGGAAGAGCGTCCCCTGGTCGGCTAGCTCGAAGCGTCCCGGCTTGCTCGTCGCGGCGCCGGTGAACGCGCCCTTCTCGTAGCCGAAGAGCTCGCTCTCGATCAGCTCGGGCGGGATCGCCGCGCAGTTGACGCGGACGTAGGGCTTCTGCGCGCGCGAGCTGTTCTCGTGCAGGGCGCGCGCGATCAGCTCCTTGCCCGTCCCGCTCTCGCCGGTGATGAGGACGGTGCTCGGGGTGTCGGCGACCCGCTCGATGAGGTCGTAGACGGCGAGCATCTGCGGGGACTGGCCGATGATGCGGAAGCGCCCGCGCTCCGATGGGTCGGCCGTGACGTTCTGGCGCGCGAGGCTCGCTGTCCGCGCTGCCTTCGCGATCACGTTGCGCAGCTCGTCGCGATCGAAGGGCTTCGTCACGTAGTCGAAGGCGCCGAGCTTCAGCGCCTCGACCGCCGTGTCCACGCTGCCGTGCGCCGTGATGAGGATGACCGGCACGTCCGGGTAGTGCTCGCGCGTGTGCGCGAGGACCTGCATCCCGTCCGCCCGGGGCATCCTCAGGTCGGTCACGACCACGTCGATGTGGTGGGCGTCGAGGGCCTCGATCGCCTCTGCGCCGTCCGCGACGACGCGCACCTCGTAGCCGTCGCGCTCGAGCTGTGCGCTCAGGACGCGGCGGAGGTTCGCTTCGTCGTCGGCGACGAGGATTTGCTGCGCTTCGGGCATGGAGGCTGGGGCCGTCGTGCGGGAGCGGCGCCCGCTACGTAGTACCCAGAGTCCGCGCGCGCGTCGAGCAGCCCGGGGGGAAGACGCGGCGGCTCACGGCGTGGTCTCGAGACAGCGCGTCTTGCCGCCGGGCGCGTCGCCGCTGAGGCCCGTGCACAGGAACACGTAGAAGCGATCTCCGCCCTGCGTCCCGACGACCGGCTCGTCGCGGGTCGCGCCCGGCGCATCGAGCCGCGTCTGCACCATCGCGACGGCGTAGCCGAGGCCGTGCTGAGCGGCGTTCGAGCTCGCCCGGAGCGTCGCCGCCGAGGTCGCGTCGAGGCCCGCGCTCCCGCCCGGTACGACGAAGGCGGCGCCCGCGCCGGCGTCCCCGTCGACCGAAGCCGCCGGCGCGCCGATGAGGAGGTCCGCGTGGCCGTCGGCGTTCACGTCGCCAAACGCGATCGCGCGCCCGAAGTCCGCCCCGGCGCAGTCGACACCCTCGCCGGCGAGGTCCGCGCACGCGAGGCGTGCGAGCGGCGCGGGCGGCGATCCAGCGCCGCACGCGCCGGCGATCGACGAGAGCGCGTACACGACGACCGCGCCGGCGCCGTCGCTCACGGCGAGCTCGGGCGCGCCGTCGCCCGTCACGTCGCCGAGCGCGATCGCGCTGCCGAACGTGCCGCTGCCGGCGACGCAGCCCGGCGCGCCGATGAGCGTCGGGTCGTCCTTGTCGACCGTGACGGTCAGCACGCGTCCGGCTCCAGGGGCACCAACCGCGAGCACGGCGCTCCCGTCGGCCATCGGCGCGACGGCGAGCGCTGCGCCGACCTCGCCGCCGTTCGCGATGTCGCCCGTCGGCAGCGGGAGGAGGATCGGCGGATCGGAGGGGGTCCCCGTCACGGCGTAGACCTCGCCCGCGTTGTTCTCCGGGGCCCCGACGAAGAGCACCGCCTTCGCGCCGGGTGCGTCGTTCGCGGCGAGGGCCGCGCCGAAGAGGCCGTTGCCCGTCCCGACGCTGACGACCGTGTCCGGGCTCGTCTCGCATGCGAAGGCCACGCGGCCTGCGTTCGGCGCTCCAACGGCGACGCAGGACTGCTCGGCGCCGTAGCTCGGGATGCCGGCCAGCGCGGCGCCGGAGCTCGCCGGGCAGACCGCGTCATCCGGCTTGCAACCGATGAACAGGCGCGCGAACCCACCGAACCCGTCCTGGTCCCACGTGTCGTAGAGCGCGAACGGCGTGCCGGCGCCCGCGCTCGAGGCGACGCGCGAAGCCACCAGCCCGCCCGGCAGCGAGGTGGTGTAGGCGGTGACGACGGAGCCGAACCCGACCCGGTCGAACCCGCCCGGCGCTTTGACCTCGACGACCGGCGCCTGCGACTTGAAGTCGTCGAAGTGCTTTGGGTTACAGCCCATGAGCAGGGGCAGGACCAGGGCGCACAGGAGCGGAGCCACGCGTCGCATCAGAACCTCCACCGGAGCGTCGCCGAGCCGCCGCCGTGGACTGGGTCGAACGACGGCAGGAATGTCCAGTCGCGAGGCTCGAGCACCCGCGCGGTCGAGTCGGGCAGCGGGTCGCGGAGGCCGTAGTAAAGCGACAGCGCGCCGAAGAGCGCGGTGAGCCCAAAGCCGACGTCCGCGCCGATCGCGTAGAACTTGACGCGCCGGATGCGGCTGTCGTCGCTCGCGAGGACCCCCGCGTCGCGGTCCCTCGCGAGGTCGTCGTCGAGGTGCTTGGTGAGCACGGCCATCGTGATGGCGCCCCCGAGCGTCACCACGCCGATCGCGCCCGTGGCCCAGGCGGCGCCGCGGGGGACGGCCGGCCGCAGCTCGACGCGCACGGGCGTGAGCTGCCCCTTGCTGATGTGGACCTTCCCCTTCCAGTCCTTCATGGAGTCGGCGCGGACCGTCACCACATGGTCGCCGTGGGGCACGTGACCGTCCCAGGGGACCAGCCCTACCGCCTTGCCGTCGACCAGCACCGCGGCGCCAGCGACGTTCGCGACCACGCGCAGCCGCCCGTAGTCGAGCCGCGTCAGCGTGGTGCGCACCTCGAGGTTCTCACCGAGGCCGAGATCGACCTTGCGCTCCTCGACCTGGTAGCCCGGCTTGTCGACCCACACCGTGTGTGGGCCGGTCGGGAAGACGTTCTGGAACGGCGTGCGGCCGAGCGAGCCCTCCTCGCGCTTGTCGACGTACACCTTGGCGCCCGGAGGATCGCTGACGACGCGCATGTACCCGAGGAACTGCCCCTGGCTCATCTCGACGATGACCACGTAGACCTTGCCCTGCCG
This sequence comes from Myxococcales bacterium, assembly GCA_020430775.1. Taxonomy (GTDB): domain Bacteria; phylum Myxococcota_A; class Polyangia; order Polyangiales; family Houyiibacteriaceae; genus JAGQJE01. The sequence goes on along the minus strand of JAGQJE010000089.1, from coordinate 5,609 downwards.
GATCTTCACGTCCTGCGAGACCGTCCGGTAGTCCGGGTGCTTGATGACGAGCCGGTAGTCGCCCTCGTCGAGGGTCTGCGCGAAGGGCGCGGGCCCGGTCGCGACCTCCACGCCGCCCTGCTCGACGACGACGGTCGCGCCCTCGGGCCGCGTCTGGATGGACAGCAGCGACTTCATCTCGCGGCCGGCCTCGCCCGCCTCGCCGGCCTCGCCGACCGGGGGCGCCTCCCCGCCGGTCTCGCTCGCGATCTTGGCGCGGACGGCGTCCGCGTCGCGCGCGTTCGGCTCACGGATGAGGTACTGACGGTAGTAGTCGACCGCCTTCGAGCGCTGCCCGGCGCGCTCGTAGGCGACCGCGGCGTTGTACAGGAACGCGCTGAACGGTCGCGCGTCGTAGGCCTTGAGAAACTCGGCCGCGGCCTCGTCGAACTCTCCGGCCTGGTAGCGCGACTCGCCGAGCTCCATGTGCTGGCGCGCGAGCTCGAGGCTCTCGCGGTTGTCGGCTTGCGCCGCGGCGCGAGGGGCCGTGCCGAGCGCGCCCAGCAGGCAGAGCCCCGCGGCGAGGGTGCCGAGCGTGCGGATCGTGGCGTCCATGTCTCTCCTCGAGCTCGAGCGTGGGTCGAGGGACGCCGTCGCGACCGGTCCCCCTCAGGGTGCTCGCATATCGTACCCCACCGACGCTCGCCAGCGTAACAACGAGGCGTCGGCTCCGTACGGACGGGCATGCAATGGTTGAGCGTCGCCCGCCGCGTGTTCCGCATCGCCGCGCCGTGGGTCCTGGTCGGGGGGATCGTCTACGCGTTCGCGCTCTCGGTGGAGACGCCCGCCGCTCCCGCGCTCGACGGTGCGCGCGCCCCGGCGCTCGGCGCCGCGCTCGCCGACGGGAGCCGCCTCGACCTCTCGGCGCCGCGCGAGGGGCCGCTCGTCGTGGCGTTCTGGGCGACGTGGTGCCCCGCCTGCCGGGCCGAGGTGCCCGACCTCGTGAAGCTCCAGGACGACATCGCCCCGCGGGGCGGCCGGGTGGTCGGCCTCTCCGTGCAGAACGCGACCCCGGCGGCCGTAGGTGAGGCCGCCAAGCAGCTCGGCATGACCTACCCGGTCGGTGTCGCGACCCCCGCCTGGACCGAGGCCTTCCACGTCACGGTGCTCCCCACCGTCGTCGTCCTGTCCCCAAACGGTACCGTCTCGGCGACCTTCGCCGGCAGGGCCTCCCCGGGCGCGCTCGAGCAGGCCGTGGCGAAGGCCGCGGCGCGCCCCGCCGGAGGCCTCGAGGGCTCGATGGACGCGGCCGCTCCGACCGGCGCCGCGCCCCCCGCGGGGAGCCCCCTCGCGTGCGACCTCACGCGAGCCGCCGCGCACGCCAATTGCCTGCTCCGGTGACCAGGACGTACGCTCCGCTCGCGCGGTCGCGCAGCCGAGCGCCCTGAGGCATCTCGGACGGACCGGCCCGCACAGCCTGCTCGCCGCCCATGCCGCCCAACGCCCAGCCCCACGCGGATCCCGCGTCCGCCGCCCGCGCGCCCGAGCCGCTCGCCCGCGACGGGCTCGCGTACGTCGTCGAGCATGGGCCCTCCTTCGCGACGCTCCGGGTCGAGCTCCCGGCGGAGCGCACGCTCTTCGTGCAGGCGGGTCGCCTCATGCGCCTCGAGCCCGGCGTCGAGGTGAGGCCCGCGCTCAACGCTGCGGTCCCGGGGCCGCCGGGGCTCTGGGCGAAGCTGGTCGCGTTGTTCGTGACGCTGCTGCGCGTCGCGTTCGGCGGTGACCCTCCCATCGCCGATCGCGTGCGGACGGCGCGCGGGGGCAGGGTGTGGCTCGCCCCTGCGTCGCCAGGGTCCATCGGTCACCGGCGCCTGCACGGCGACGCGCTCTTCGTCAACGCGGACGCGTACCTGGCGCACGCCGGCAGGGTCGAGGTGCGCGTGCGCTTCGGGAACGTCCAGCGGGCTCTGTCGCGCGTGGCGGTCGTCTTCTTCGAGCTGTCCGGCTTCGGCGAGGCGTGGTTCGCGAGCCACGGCGGCGTGCAGCGGATCGACGTGCGGGGGACCTTCCTCGTCGAGCCGCATCACCTGCTCGCCTTCGACGGCGCGCTGACCTTCCACATCCGGCCGGACGCGGGCCCCGCGGCGCCGGCGGGCGCTGCCGGCCGCGTCTGCGAGCTGCGCGGTCGCGGCCGCGCGTACGTCCAGGGCCGCGCCGGCGCCGCCGTCGTTGCGGCGCTCGCCCGCCGTGATCAGGGCGCGGCGTGAAGGTCCACATCGGCTATCGGCCGGCCCAGTCGGTCGCGCGCGTGAACCTGGACACCGGGGAGTCCGTCATCGTCGACCACAGCGCTACGGTCGGGATGTCGCCGAACGTGCGCCTCGCCGCCCTCGAGCACTCGGACCGGCACGCCCACGGCGCGGGCGCCGCCGCGCGTGGCGCGGAGCCGAAGCACCCGCCGTCCGCCGTGGCCGAGCCGATCCAGCGCGCGAGCCTCTGCGCCCAGGGCGCTCCGGGCGAGGTGCTGCTCGCGGCGCGCTGGCCGGGCGATCTACTCCTGCTCGAGCTCATGCCCGGCGGCTACCTGTTTCAGTCGACCGCGTTCGTCGCCGCGAGCCCCGACGTTCGCTTGGACGAGCAGCTCGACGGCCTCGACGCCCTCTTCTCCCTCGGCGCGACGCCGGAAGCGGCCCCCGTCCACGCCATCAAGGCTCGCTCCGAGCAGCCCGGGCAGCTCTTACTCGGGGCGTGCGGCGCCATCGAGCCGCTCGAGTGCGAGGGCGAGCTCATCCTCGAGATGGGCCACGTGCTCGCGTGGGAGGCCGCGCTCGAGGTCCGCGACGCCGGCGTCGACGTCGCGCGTGGTGGTTGGCTCGCGCGCCTCACGCCGGCGCGCCGCGCGCTCCGGTGCTTCGCCGGCCGCGGTCGCGTCTGGGTCCAGACTCGCGATCCGGTCGCCCTCGGCCGCCGCCTCGGCCGCGCCCTCCCGCGGAGGCACGCCTGAGATGCGCTACGAGCTGCTCGACCGGCCGAGCTACACCGTCGCGCGCGTCGAGTTCGAGCGCTCCGGCGAGCGTCTGCTGGCGGACCCGCTCGCCGTGGTCGCGCGCGAGTCCGGGATCCACCACCGGGGCCCGGCGCTGGGCGCAGCGCAGGGAGACGCGGCGCGTCCGCGCACGGGTCTCGCGGCTGCGCTCGACGACTTCGTGCGGAGCCGTCGCGCCGGCATGCACGCCGCCCCGCCGCCTCCGGCCTGGGCGTCTCCGGCCACGCTCACCGCGAGCGCGCCCCGGGAGCACGCCTTCGTCGCGCCGCCGCTCGAGGGCGACCTCGCCGTGCTCGAGCTCGAGGAGGTCGGCTCGCTGCTGCTCGGCTCGCACGCGTTCGTCGCGTCGGCCTCGACGGTCACGCTCGACGGCGCCTGGACCGGCTCGGCGGCGTTCTTCACGCCGGCCGGGGGGACGCTGCTCCGCGTGGGCGGTTCCGGCCCGCTCTTCGTCGGGGGCTACGGCGGACACCACATCATCGACCTCGACGCGAGCGGCTACACCTGCGAGGTCGGCCACGTGCTCGCCTTCACCCAGGGTCTCGACTATGACGTCGCGCCCGTCGCCCGGCTCGGGCGCGCCGGGTCGGCCGGGGACGGGCGGCTCGCGCGCTTCGAGGGGCGGGGCCGCCTCTACCTCTCGACGCGGGACCCTGCGAACCTGCGCGGCTTCGCCGAGCGGTTCCGGCGGACGAGCGGGCGGGACTGACGACTGGACCGGCCGGCCGCGGAGCCCGAGGACGCCGGGGAAGGGGACGCGATGATCTACGAACTGGAAGGGCGGGCGGTGGAGCTGCGCGGCACGTGCTTCGTCGCCGACTCCGCGACGCTCATCGGCTCGGTCGTGCTCGAGGACGGCGCGAGCGTCTGGTTCGGCGCGGTCATCCGTGGCGACTCCGATCGCATCACCATCGGCGCCGAGTCGAACGTGCAGGACGGCGCCGTGCTCCACACCGACCCCGGCATACCCCTGACCCTCGGGCGCGGCGTGACCGTCGGGCACCAGGCGATGGTCCACGGCGCCCAGGTCGGCGACTACGCCCTCATCGGCATTGGGGCGGTCGTCTTGAACCGCGCGGAGATCGGCGACCACTGCCTCATCGGCGCCGGCGCCCTCGTCCCTGAGGGCAAGGTCATCCCCCCCGGCTCGCTCGTGCTCGGCACGCCGGGGCGGGTCGTGCGAGCGCTCGACGAGGAGGCGCGGGCGTCGCTCGAGCGCTCGGCGAGCGGCTACGTCGACAAGAGCCGGCGCTACCTGCGCGCGCTGCGGTCCGACCCGCGCTTCGCCCGCTGATCCACTCCGGCGTCTCTTCGGGCGCGTCTCGCTCGCCGCGCGCGCCGCCGCGGTCCCGCATCTCGCCGCCCCGCGCGCGCTGTCACCCCTCCATCCGCGCGCCGAGCGCGAGCCCGAAGTACCCGTCCGGCGACTCGAACCACCGCTCGAGCGCGAGCCCCGCCCGGGCGTAGAGCGTGCGGACCCGCGGCTCGGTGAACTTGCGGCTGATCTCCGTGCGGATCGCCTCCCCTTCGGGCATCCGCACGGAGAGCCCGAGCGCCCCGATCCGCGCCTCCACGTCGCGCGTGGCCTGCAGGTGCATCTCGACCCGCGCGCGCTCCGGCACGTAGCGCGCGCAATGGGCGAAAGCGTCGACATCGAAGTCCGCGTCGAGCTCGCGGTTCACCACGACCAGCACGTTGCGGTTGAACGCGGCCGTGATGCCCTCCGCGTCGTTGTACGCGGCGTCGATCACGGCCGGCGCCTTCACGAGGTCGAACCCGACCAGGAGCCGGTCGGCGCCGCTCATCGCGCGCGCGACCCCGGCGAGGAAGGCGACCGCGCCCTCCTCCGTGAAGTTGCCGATGGTGCTCCCGAGGAAGGCGACGAGGCGCCCGCTCGACGGCGGCAGCCTCGCGAGATCGCGGGTGTAGTCCGCGACCAGGCCATGGACCGTGAACCGCTCCGGGTACTCGGAGAGGAGCCGCTCGGCGCTCGCGCGCAGCATCTCGCCGCTCACGTCGAAGGGGACGTACCGCACGGGCGTGTGGCGCTGCAGCGCTTCGATCAGCGCGCGCGTCTTGCGCCCGGCGCCGCTGCCGAGCTCGACCAGGTCGGTCGGCGCGCCGTTGATGTGGCGGTACGCTCGCGCGACGCTCGCCGCGATCTCCGGGGCGACCTCGTCGAGCAACCCCTGCTCAGTCCTCGTCACGTAGTACTCGGGCGTCCGCGTGATCCGCTCGAAGAGCGCCGCCCCGCGCGCGTCGTACAGGTGCTTCGGCGGAAGCGTCCGCGGCCGGAGCGTGAGCCCCACGCGCACGTCGTCGGCGAGGGTCGACCGCCCGGCGTCCGCGACGACCTCGATGGTGCATCGAGCAGCGCGCGTCATCACGGGGGTCACCCTACAACACGCGCTCTGACCTGTCGCAGCGCCGGGCGGGGGTCGGGATCGGGCGCGGGATCGATTCATGGGAAGGAAGGCGGTTTTTTTGGTGGGTCGGCGGACGGCGGAGGCGGCCGGGCGCATGGGCGGCGCGTGCGAGAGGTCTCGCGCCGTTTCGTCGATGGGATCGGCTCTGGGCCGTTCGG
>JAGQJE010000088.1 GCA_020430775.1 Myxococcales bacterium | reverse complement strand
TCCACCGGGCATCGCGGCGCTCGCGATGGTGGTGCAGTATATTGTCGAGGTCACCGGGACGCCGACCGGTGACCTCGAGGCGCTGCTCGTGTCGGAGCTCGGACCTGGTGGAGAGGAGGCGTTCGTGACCGGAGCCGAACAACTGCGAGAAGAGGGCCGCATGCAGGGCCTCGAACGAGGCCTCGAACGAGGCCGCGAAGAGGGCCGTGAGGAAGGGCGTCGCGCGGGTCAGGCGCGGCTGCTGATCAAGCTGCTCGACTTGCGCTTCGGCGCAGTCCCACGCGGCTACGCCGGTCGCGTGCACGCAGCGGACGAGGCGCAGGTAGACCGGTGGGCAGAGCGAGTGCTCGACGCCGCCGACATCGACGAGGTCTTCGAAGGCGACTGAGCGAGCACCGCGCCCAGCCGTCGTTGCTCGTGGCGTCGTACCGGTGCGCGGACGGCTCGTAGCGAGCGCGGCCGTCCCCGAACCACCCGAGTCCGCACCCGTCGCGACTCGGCGGCGCCCGCGGCGCAAGAGCGCGCGTTTGCGCGCGAGCATGGTCACCGTGCGCGCGCTGCGTCCTGGGCTTCGAGGAGCTGGAGTTGGCGTTTGCTGCCCATGTCGCCGCGGGCGATCTGCCACTTCAGCAGCGCGACGGCTGCGTCACCGGCGCCGGTGGCGTCGAGCGCGACGGCGGCCGTTCGGATGGCGTCCGCGCGCGCGAGCTCGGGCGCGAGCTGAAAGCTGGTGAAGACCACGTTTGCCGGCGCGTGTGTCGCGGGGCCTTGGAGCTCGACGCGCCCCAGCAGCTCGGGCGGGAGAAACCACAGCGCGGCGCGGAACGCCCGCGTGGCGCCGCGGTAGTCGCCTCGCGCGAGCAGACGCTGCGCCCTGTTCGTGAGCACGAGCCGCACCTCGGCCCCGCCGGCGTCGTCGTCTCCGAGCGGGTAGCGCCTCGCGGCGTGCTCGATGTACGGGAAGAGGCGCTCGCCGAAGCTCTGCGCCTGGCGCGCATCCTCGCCTGCCGGCCAGGAGAGGACGTACATGCCGTCCACGGCCGCGTCTTCGGGCGCGTCTGTCCCGCTCCCGTAGGCGATGGGCACCCGGCCCCGCGCGACGTCCACGGCGGCGCCGACGAGCTGGTCCCGCCATCGCGCGCCGAGGGGTGCGGCGGGCCGGTAGACGCGGCCGTCGAAGAGCGGGTGGGAGGCGAGCCGCCGCCACGCCCACGGGTCACCGGCGAGGCCCGGCGTGAAGAAGGCGACGTCGGGCCTCGCGCCCTCGATCGCCTGCGCGCCGAGCGCCGTGAGCATCGGGAAGCCGGAGCGCACGAGCGCGAGGCTCCGCGGCGGTGGGCTCGCCAGCAGCGACACGCCGAGCGTGTCGATCGGCAGCGTGCCCGCCTCGGTGTGGGTGCGCGCGCCCGCGGCGTTCGGCGGGTTGAGGGCGAGCAACGCCAGTAGGACCGCGCCGAACGCGACGCGCCCAGACGACGGCCGGATCTGCGCTGCGTCACCCGCGCGTGCAGCCCACGACGCGAGCCCGGCGGCGCCGACCGCGAGGAGCATGGCGACCTGCGGGGCGAAGTAGCCAGGCTGGTCGGCGAGGTTGATCGCCGACGGCAGCGGCAAGAGCCACATCCCGGCCGACAGACCGAGGCTGGTCACCGTGAGCAGGCCGAGCGCCGAGCGCGCGCTCGGCCCGAACGGGCCGCGGTCGGAGCCTCGCTGTGAGAGCAGCGCCGCGATGACGCCGAGGAGCGGCACGACGCCGGCGCCGACGACGACGCTCGCGAGCCCCTCGTAGACGCGCGCCGCGGCCGGTAGGCGCGTCGCGAGGTCGACGTCGCGATACGCTGCGCCGCGGACGTAGTCGATGAGGCCGTGCACGCTAGTCGGGTCGCCCCAGGTCATGGCTCCGGCCGCGGCGCGCGCCGGGAGATACGCGAAGACACCGAACGCCATGGCGCACGCGATCGCGGCCCAGAGCAGCGGGCGCCACCGGAGCGCGTCGCGGCGGAGGAAGAGCGCTACGAGCGCGCCGAAGGCGAGCGGCGCGAGCGCCTCGGGCGGGTGGGTCGCCGCGGCGAGCCCGGCAAAGAGCGCGGCGACGCGGAGCTGCCCCGGGGCGCCGTCGAGCCAGCGGAGCAGCGCGTACACCGAGGCGAGCGCGCAGAAGAGCGCGAGGCCGTACACCTCTGGCCGCGTCGCCTCGCGCAAGAAGGTCGGCGAGAGCAGACACGCGAGCGCCGCCGCGTGCGGCGCGAGCCGGACGAGCCACCGACCAGCGCGAGACGCGCCCTCGTCGAGAACTACGCCCCGCAGAAGCCAGGCGGTGATGCAAGCAGCGAGCCCCGCGGCGCCCACCTCGGTGACCACGCTGAGCAGCGCGACGCGGTACTCGATCGGCCCGAGCGGCACCAGCGCAAACAGATGTCCAAGCAGCGCGTGCAGCGGTTGCCCCGGCGGGTGCGAGCCCGAGAGCGACCAGGCCGCGCCGCTCAGCTCCATCGCGTCCCAGAGCTGAAACCCGCTCGCGCTCACCCACGCGAGCAGCCCCGCCGGCACCACCAGCCACCCGAGCCGCGGCCCGCCCCGTCGCGCCTGCACCATCGCCGCCATCCTACCCGACCGCGCCCGCGCCGCTCGCCGCCGTGGCCACATCACGCGAGGCCTACAGGTTTGCTACCGTCGGCGCATGGTCGATTGCCGCGTCGAGTACCTGAACCACGCCTCGCTCCTCGTGCACGTCGGGCGCACGCGCTTGCTCTTCGACCCGTGGCTCGAGGGGTCGGCGTTCTCGGGCGGGTGGGGCCTGCGCTACGACAACCCGCACGCCCTCGAGCGCGCGGCGACGGCGACGCACCTGTGGATCTCTCACTGGCACAGCGACCACCTGCACGCGCCGACGCTCGCGAAGCTCGCGGGGCTCAACCCGTCGATGCGCGTGCTCGCGAACGTCTCCGAGAACTTCAGCATGGTCGAGCGCCTCGCCGCGTTCGGCTTCAACGACGTGGTGCGCTTTGGCGAGCGCGAGCCGACGCGCCTCGGCGACGGCCTCGTCGCGACGCGCTACCCGACCGCGGGCATCGACAACATGCTGCACCTCGCGACCCCGACCGGCGCGCTGCTCAACTACAACGACTGTAACCTCCCCCTGCGCGCGCTTCGTCGCTTCATGGCGAAGCTCGGCCCGGTCGACCTGCTCTTCACGAACTACAACCACGCGGGCAAGCTCTTCGACCGGGACGACGACGCGACGCGCAAGGACCGCCTGTGGGAGAACCTCCTCGCCGCGGTCGACGCCGTCGCCCCGCGCCACATCGTCCCCTTCGCGTCGAGCCACTACTACCGGACCGAGGCGTCGCGCCCTCAGAACAGCTCGATGCTCAGCTTCGACGACCTGCGCGCGCGGTCCGCGGAGGACGCGCGCTTCGTCGTGCTCGACGTCGGTCAGGCGGCCCGCTTCGGCAGCGGCGCGCCCGTCGTCGAGCCGGCCGCGGCGGGCGTCGCGCCGAACGCGTGCGAGCTACACGACTACGGCGCGCGCGTGCCCTGGGACGAGCTCATCGAGGGCGCCGAGGCCCGCTGCCGCGCGGTCCACGCGCGCTTCTGGCGGCTCACGCGGTGGCTGCCGCCGCTGCACGTCCGGGTGACGGACTACGACCGCGTGCTGCGGCTCAGGGCGGGCAGGCCGCCCGAGGTCGCCCCGGTGGGCACCCCGCCGGACATCGCGACCCACTCCCGCGCGCTCTTCGACTGGCTCGCGCGGCGCTTCGGCGACGACACCTTCATCGCGGGCGCGCACTTCACCATCGAGTCGCCGGACACGCGCGCCATCGAGGCGTGGGCGCTCGTGACGCTCCTCGACGCGAGCCACCTCGACCCGCGCCACCTCGCCGGCTACGTCCTCGGCGGCACGGGGCGGCGCTTTTTGTGGAACCGCCGCGAGGAGGCCGCCGCGACGCTCCTCGGCTGGCGCTTCAAGGCCGGCCAGATGCGGCTCTGAGCCTGCGCGAGCGGCTCGCCGGCGGCCCGCGACGCGCGGTCGCTCACTCTTTGAGCCGCACCTGGCTGGCCTGAAAGCGCGCCTCGAGGAACGCCAGCACGCGCCCGACCTCGAGGTCGGTGTGGGCGATCTCGTTGTCGTAGCCGCCGGCGACGTCCCGGCCGAAGTCCGGGACGTCGTCGCGGTGCGTGCTCGGGTAGTGCGGTCCGAAGAAATGCACCCAGAAGACGAAGGGCGCGCCCGCTGGGATCGCGCCGAGCGCGCCGATCGCGAGGTCGGCGGTCTTCTAGTCCCCACGCGGGTCGGCGTACCTCGACGGCGTCCGAAGCGGCGGGCGGAGCAGGCGCAGGAAGTTCGTCTGCAAGACGCGCGTCCAGACGAGGCGCCGCGGGTAGACGCCACGGAAGATCGCAGGCACCGCGATCGCGGTGTAGCCCCCCGGCGTATACGCGCGCGTGAAGCGCGCGCCGTGCTCGAAGTAGCGCGCGATGTGCGGCGTGGTCGGGCGGTTGTATCCGTACGCGCTCATGCGCGTGCTCACGGAGGGCGACGCTACCACGCGCCGGGCCACGCCATGCGCGCCGGGCCACGCCATGCGCGCCGGCATCTCGCGGTGCGGCAGCAGACGGTCGCGAGCGCCCGAGCGGTGGTAGGCTGCGCGCCGTGCACCACCGGAGCCATGGGAGCGGTGAGCTCCGCGTCGAAGAGCTCGCCGAGTGCGGCCCGGACTGCGTCTTCGAGCGCGGTGTGATGGTGTTTCACCCGGAGAACATCGCGCTCGGCCGCAACGTGTACGTCGGCCACCAGACCATCTTGAAGGGGTACTACAACGCGCGGATGGAGATCGGCGACCAGACGTGGATCGGCCAGCAGTGCTTCTTCCACAGCGCCGGCGGGCTGCGCATCGGCGCGCGCGTCGGCGTCGGCCCGGGCGTGCGTATCCTCACCTCCACCCACGCGGAGGCCGGCCGCGACGTGCCCGTCCTCGGCGCGCCGCTTCGCTTCGCGCCGGTGGTCGTCGAGGACGACGCGGACCTCGGCGTCGGCGCCATCGTGCTCCCCGGCGTCACCATCGGCAGGGGGGCGATCATCGGCGCGGGCGCCGTGGTCGCGAGCGACGTCCCCGCGTACACCGTCGCCGCCGGCGTGCCGGCGCGCGTGCAGCGGGAGCGCCCGTGACCGCGCTAGGCGCCACCGAACGCGAAGCGGGCGACCCGGCAGCGGGGGTCACCTGGGTCGGGACCTACGGCGCGCGCGCGTCGCGACCGGAGGCTCGCCCGGAGCTCAGCGTCCTCGTCTTCGCCTACGACGAAGCAGACAACATCGGCCCGGTGCTCGGTGAGGTGCTCGATTGGCTCGCCGCGCACGGGCCGACGGCGGAGCTGGTCTTCGTCGACGACGGCTCGCGTGACGCGACCGCGGAGGCCGCCGCGCGAGCGCTCGCAGCAGCCGACCCGCGCCTCGGGGGCGTCGTGCTCCGTCACGCGACCAACCGCGGCATCGGCGCCGCGCTCAAGACAGGGGCGCGCGCGAGCCGGGGCCGGTGGTTGTCGTTCTTGCCGGCGGACGGCCAGGTGCCGCCCGAGGCGCTCGGCGCGCTGTGGGCGGCGCGCGGCGACGTCCCCGGCGGCTCGCGCCACGCGGCCCCTGACGTGGTCTTCAGCGTGTACGATCATCGCGACGACGGCGCCTACCGCAAGGTGCTCTCGTGGGGGGTGCGGGCGCTCATCACTGCCCTGCACGGCGTGCGGGTGCAGAGCGACGGCCCGTACCTGCTTCGACGCGAGCTCTTCGACCCGGCGCAGCTCGCGCCGGACACGTTCTTTCTGAACTTCGAGCTGCCGATCCGCGCGCTCCGGGCCGGGCTCCGGTACGCGGTGGTGACCGTGCCCTGCCGCCCTCGGCTGAGCGGCCAGTCGAAGTCGGCCGGCCTCTCGCGCATCGCCGGCGTCGGCCGCGACCTCGTCGCGCTCCGGCGCCGCCGCTGACGCACGCGGACACCACCCGCGGTCCGCGGCCCGCGGGCGCCGCGCTGGGGGGGGCGCCGCGCGCGCTACTCGATCTCGTTGATCTTGTAGACGCCGCCGCTGCGCTGCAGCTCGTTCGCTTCGTCCGAGCCGATCGACATCTCGAACGTGGAGAAGACGCTGTCGCCGTCGAGGTTCCCGCGCGCGGTGAACGTGTAGAGCGTGCTGTCGCTCGGGACGTGGCCGCAGCCGGGCCCCGCAGTGTAGATGCGGTAGTTGTAGCGGACGGGGTCCGCCGTCTGGAACCCGACGGCCGCCCACGAGCGTCGGCTTGGCACCGTGTTCCAGTTGATGACGTGTAGCTGGCCGTAAGGGGTGAAATTGGTGTTCGCGCTCTCGACGAGGCACTTGCTCGTAGTCGGCTGCGGCACCGAGCCGCGCTTCCCGTGATCGGCGCTGTAGTACGCCGCCGCGCCCGCGAACATCGAGCCGAGGTTGGTCGTCGCTTCGGCGGTGCGCGCCTTGCGGATGTAGTTGACGAACGCGGGGATGGCGATCGCGGCCAGCAGGCCGATGATGGCCACGACGATCATGAGCTCGATGAGGGTGAAGGCGTGTCGGCGGTGGCGGGTGAGTTGGGTCACGGCGGGTCCTTGTGGTCAGAGGGCTCCGTCGGAGGAGCGGATGAGGGGCGCGTCTCCAGATGCGGAGCGCAGCCCCATTCAAAGCAATTACCGCGCCAATAGCATTTTGCAGCTTGGGAAGGGCGCCGAGGCGGTGCGAGTGGTGCGCCCCGCAGGATACCCGGCGGAGGTCGCACGCCGAAGTAGCCCCCCAAGGCCCGCGCGTCGCCTCCGCTCGGCCCGGGCGACGGGCCCTCAAACGCGAACGGCCGCGGCCCCTTCCGGGGTCGCGGCCGCCGCCGTGCAGCGTGACGTGCCGGTTACTCGAGCTCGTTCTGTCGGTAGATGGCGCCGCTCCTGCGGAGCTGGTTTTGGTTGTCGGTCGCGACGGCCTGCTCGAAGGTCGACTCCGCGCCGTCCTTGTCGAGGTCGCCGTTCGCGCGGAAGGTGTAGACGGAGCCGTTGTTCGCCGACCCGCCGCAAGCGCCGCCGGCGGCGGTCGTGCTGGCGATCAGGTAGTTGTAGTAGACGGGCTCGGCGAGCTGAAATCCGATCGCCTCGAACGCGGCCTTGTCTGCCGCGGCGAGCCCGGTCCAGTTCACCAGTTGCTTGTTGTCGGTCGGGGCGAGGCCGAGGTCGGCCGGGCCGACGGTGCACTTGGTGGTCGTCGTGGCGACGCCCGCCCCGCGGTCCGCGTGGTTGCTGTCGTAGTACGCCGCGGCGCCGGTGAACATCATCCCGATGTTGCTCGTCGCCTCCGCGGTCTTCGACTTCTTCACGTAATTGATGAAGGCAGGGATCGCGAGGGCGGCTAGGATGCCGATGATGGCGACGACGATCATCAGCTCGATGAGCGTGAACGCCTCACGGCGGTGGTTGCTTTGCGTCACGGCGGGGGTCCTTTCAGGCGGTGGCAGCTCCGGCGAGGGAGCGCGTGAGCGGTCGCGCCACCGAGGATCCGGAGCGCTCACAGGATAGAAAGCAAGTCTCGGGCCAAGGCCGACGCGCGCGCGCTGACAGGGCGGGCGGTGTCGAACCCGGCGCGCTCGCGACCACCGGGCCCTCGTTCGGCGGGCGCCGACTCCGCGGCGCTCCCGGGCTGGCGGCTTGGTCGCGCGCTTAAAAGGCCGACGGCCGCGGCCCACAGGGGACCACGGCCGTCAGGACCGCAGCGAACGTTCGAGGCTTACTCGAGCTCGTTGTTGCGGTAGATGGCGCCCGAGCGACGGAGCTCGTTCGCGGCGTCCGAGGCCACGGCCTGCTCGAAGGTCGACAGGGTGCCGTCGTTGTCGAGGTCGCCGTTCGCGCGGAAGGTGTAGACGCTGCCGTTGCCGGCCGAGCCGCCGCAAGCGCCGCCGGCAGCCGTCGGGCTGACGATGGCGTAGTTGTAGTAGACGGGGTCGGCCGTCTGGAAGCCGATGGCGTTGAACGCGGCGCGGTCAGCAGCGGCCAGCGCGGTCCAGTCGATCGTCTGCTTCTGGTCCGTCGGGGTGAGGCCCATGTCGGCCGGGCCGACGGTGCACTTCGTGGTCGAGGTGGCGACGGCGGCGCCGCGGGTCGCGTAGTCGCTGTCGTAGTAGGACGCCGCGCCGGTGAAGAAGGCGCCGAGCGTGCCGTTGGCCTCAGCGGTCTTCGACTTCTTGATGTAGTTGATGAACGCCGGGATGGCGAGGGCGGCGAGGATGCCGATGATGGCGACGACGATCATCAGCTCGATGAGGGTGAAGCCCTCTTTCTTCTTCAGGAGCTTGGTCATTGGGGTTCCTTTGGGTTGTTGAGTCTCACGGCCGGATGCCGTCTGAGTCGGGGAGAAGCTAGAGCAACGGGCGTGCCAAGTGCTCGGCGGGGCCTCGGCGCGCGCTCCAAGGGGTGGCGAGGGGCCGTTTCGGACGCGCTCCGGGCTCCGAGCGCGCTACGCCGCCGCTCCGGCCGATGATACGCGCCGAGATTCGTCGCATCGGGGCGACGAAATGTGTCAGGCGCGCTTTGGGGTGACGAAACGCGTCACCGCCTCGCCGCGGGGCCTCGGCGTGGCTGTGGTTCGCGACGCGGGCGTTGAATTGTCCGCCGCGGGAGCGCAGGCTCGGGGGCGTGGCGGAGCACGAGCGGGGCGAAGGGACGAACGGTGCCGGGGCGCCGCCGCGGAGCATCCGCGCGGACGCCATCAACCTGCCGAACGTCCTCACCTTCCTGCGCATCCTGCTCATCCCCGTGGTGCTGTGGCTCGTGTCGTTCGGCACGCCGCGCGCGAACTTCTGGGCGGCGATCGTCTACATGGCGACGGCCATCACCGACTTCCTCGACGGATGGCTCGCCCGCCGCTGGGGGCTCATCAGCATCCTCGGCAAGTTCCTCGACCCGCTCGCGGACAAGCTCCTCGTCATGGCGACGCTCGTCTTCCTGTCGTACCTCGGGCGGCTGCCGCTGCTCGGCGTGCTCGCGGTCATCTTGATGATCGGGCGCGAGCTGGCCATCACGGCGCTGCGCACCATCGCGATGAGCGAGGGGGTGGTCATGGCGGCCCGGCAGGGCGGCAAGGACAAGACCGCGCTCCAGATGGTCGCCATCCTGATGCTCATCGTCGGGCACCACTACACCTTCGACTTCGGCTTCTTCGCGGTGCGGGCGGACCTCAACCAGGTCGGCCTCGTCGTGCTCTACGTGAGCCTCTTCTTCGCGCTCACGAGCGCGGGCGAGTACGTCAAGCTCTTCGTCGAGGCCGTGGAGGCGAAGGAGCGCCGCCTCGCCGAGGGGAACGCCGACGCCAGTTGAAACGGCGGAACCGCGGCATGTCAAACGCTTAGGCTCCTAAGCTCGGCGCGTTTCGAAGGTTGACGACGCGCCGGCGCGCCGGTGAGCGCGAGGGTCGCCCCTTCGAGCGCCACCGTGCCGCCGCGCGTTCCGGCCCGAGGCGCTTTGGCGCCCCCGGGTCCCGGCGCGCGCGGGCGGTCGGCCGCGGAGCGGGGGGCGCGCGGATCGCCGCGGTGCCCGGGTCCCGGCGCGCGTGGGCGGTCGGCTACTGCTGGACGGGCTGCGGCGTGGCGTTGCGGTCGGTCGGCGGGGTCGAGGTGTCGGTCT
>JAGQJE010000087.1 GCA_020430775.1 Myxococcales bacterium | reverse complement strand
TCTCGTGCCGCCGTCCGGCGACGCGGCGCCACCGTCCGGCGCGCCCGCGTCGGGCAGGCCGGCGTCGACGCCGGCGTCCGGCATGCCCGCGTCCGGCATCCCGGCGTCGGGTGCGCTCACGCACTCAGGGTGGTCCGGGTCGACGCCCGGGCAGTGGCCGGCCTCATCGCAGCCCGTGACGCAGTAGTCGATCACGCCGTCGCCATCGGCGTCGAGCGCCGGGTGACACTGGATCTCGCAGAGGTCCGCCTCGCCGTTCGTGTTGCAGTCGCTGAGGCGGAACGCGGCGAGGTCACACGCGTCCGGGACGCCGTTGTCGTCGCAGTCGGTGTCGAGCCCGGCGGCGAGGTCGCAGCCGTCGGGGCGACCGTTGCCGTTGCAATCGGGCGCGCAGAAGTCAGGCACGCCGTCCGCGTCGCAGTCCTCGGGCGGCGGCGGTACGCACGCGGGTGCCACGAGGCTCGGCGCGTCGGGCTCGACGACCGTCAACACCTGGTTCGGCGCGACGCCGCGCTCGTGGACCTCGAGCCCGCTCGGGAAGGTCACGTCGACATCGACCGTGCGCGCCGCCGCCGAGAACCCCGCCCCGAGGCCGAAGTGCGCGACTCGTTCGCTCTCGCCGAGGTAGTGGCTGCCCGCGCCGATCTGACGCATCTGCGTCACGCCGCCGCCGGTCGGGGTGACGCGCACCGTCGCGCCGCGCCCGTCGCGGTTGCTCACCCGCCCGCGCACGCGAACGCGCAGGTAGTCCGCGGCGGGCGGCGCGCCGGGGGTGTTCAGCTCGTTGCGGTAGAGCGCGCCGTGCGCGTTCACGCCGAAGCCCGCGACGAAGACGTCGAGATCGCCGTCCCCGTCGTAGTCGAGCACCACGACCGCCCTGCCCTCGTCCGTGCTGTCGAGCCCGGCGAGCGCGCCAACCTCGCGGAAGGTGCCGTCGCCGAGGTTCTCCCAGAGCCGGTTCGGCGTCTGATCGAAGTCGGGGCCAGGGAACCCGTTCGCCGCCACGAGATCGAGATCGCCGTCGTTGTCCATGTCGAAGAACACCGCACCCCAACCCCACGCGTCGTCTCGCACGCCGGCCTCGTCCGTCACGTCCGTGAAGTGGCGGTCGCCGTCGTTGCGGTAGAGCCGGTCGCCGTCGAAGACGGGGTGGCCCTCCCGGTAGATGGCCGTGACGAACCAGTCGAGGTCGCCGTCGTTGTCGTAGTCCCCGAAGGCCGAGCCCATGCCGTTCGTCTCGGTGCCGACGCCCGCCGCGCGCGTGCCGTCGATGAAGCCGCCCGCGCCGTCGTTCCAAAACAGCTTCGTCGTCTCGTAGTCGCTCACGACGGGCAGGTCGTCCCAGCCGTCCCCGTCGAGATCGACGAACGCGGGCGAGAAGCCATAGGGCCCCCCCGTGTTGCCGCGGACGACGAGCGCCGACGCTCGGAGCGTCACGTCGTCGAACGAGCCGATCGTGCCGGACGTGGGGCACGCGTCGGACCCGGGCACGCCGAGCCCGCGCAGCAGCCGGCTGTGCGTCAGCCCGCACGGGACGTCGCCGATGGCCCACTCGGTGGTGAACAGGTCGAGCGCGCCGTCGCGGTCGAAGTCGCCCGCCGCGGCGCCCATGCCAAAGCGAATGGGTGACGTGGCGTCGGGGACCGCCGCGCCGCGCGCCGCCGCCTCTTCGACGAAGCGGGGGCCGGGCGCGCCCGCGCCCTGGTTGATGAAGAGCAGGTAGCCGCCCGTGTGCTGCGTGAGCACGTAGAGATCCTGGTCGCCGTCGTTGTCGACGTCCGCGAAGATGGCGCCGCCGACGGTCTGGTGCGCCGCGAAGTCGACGAAGGCGCTGAGGTCCACGCCCTCCCGAGCGGCCACCTCCGTGAACGTCCCGTCGCCGTCGTTGTGGTAGAGGAGCGCGGGCTGGTCCGGACGCAGGACGTAGATGTCCGGCGCGCCGTCGCCGTCGTAGTCACCGACGGTCGCGCCGCCTGCGTGAGCGAGGTATCCGCAGTACGCTGCGATCGAGTCGGCGGGGACCGGCGCCGTGCCCTCGACCGGCAGCTCGGAGCAGAGCGTGAACGTCGCGGGCAGCATGGGGGTGTAGCGCACCCCAGCCGCGTCCGAGACGTTCGTGAAGTACGTCGTGGTCGGAGCGGGCTTGAAGGCGAGCGCGGGTCCCGCGACGAGCCCCCAAGCGATCGCGGCGACGGACATTGCGAGCGTAAGACGGCGCGAATGCGCCCAAAGAAAGCATACCACCGCGGTCAAGTTATCATGCGGCGTTCGAACCGCCAGCGGGTGGCGCTCCGGTTCAGGCTCGCCTCGGCGGCCGGGCCCTGCGACGGCGCGGCACGAGCGAGCCCGCCGCGGCGACGAGCGTGAGCCAGACGACGAGCGGATCGGCGGCCGCGCCCCCGTCGATGGCGCAGCCCCCGCTCGAGCGGCCGCCCGGCGCCCCCGGAACCGAGGCGTCTGGGTCCGCGCCCGCGTCGAGGAGCGGGGCGCCGGCGTCGATGCCCGCGTCGAGCAGCGGGGCGCCGGCGTCCGGCAGCGGGGCGCCGCCGTCGATGCCCGCGTCCAGCGCGGGTGTGCCTCCGTCGATGCCCGCGTCCGGCGCGAGTGTGCCGCCGTCGACGACGCCGCCGTCGGGTACGCCGCCGTCGTGCGATCCCATGCAGACGTCCGGCACGCCGTCACCGTTCGCGTCCGCGGCGGTCCCGTCGCGGATGTCGCACAAGTCGGGCACGCCGTTGCCGTCGCAGTCCTCGATCAGCGCGGCGGCGATCTGGCACACGTCGAGGACGCCGTCGTGGTCGCAGTCCCGGGCGGTCCCGGCCCGACGGTCGCACAGGTCGGGGATACCGTTGCGGTTGCAGTCCGGGGCGCAGTAGTCGGGCCGATGGTCGCCGTCGCAGTCCGCGGGCGGAGCCGGCACGGGCGGAGCGTCGACCACCGATGGCTCCGCCGGCTCGCGCACCTCGATGCGCTGGTTCGGCGCGACGGCGCGCCGCGTGACCACCAGGCCGCTCGGGAAGGTCACCTCGACATCGAGCGTCCGCTTGGCCGCCGCGAACCCCTCCCCGAGCCCGAAGTGCGCGGTCAGCTCGCTCTCGCCGAAGAGCGCGCTGCTCGCGCCGATCTGCCGCACCTGCGCGAGCGGCGACGCCCCGCCGTCCGACGGCTTGACGCGCACCCAGGCGCCGCGCCCATCACGGTTGCTCGTCGTCCCGACCACGCGGACCCGCAGGTAGTCGGCGCGGGGCGGCGCGCCCGGCACGTTCAAGTCGTTGCGGTAGAGCGTGCCGCCCGCCGCGCCGAAGCCGGCGACGAAGACGTCGAGGTCGCCGTCGCCGTCGTAGTCGAGCACGACCAGCCCGCGGCCCTGCATCCGCTCCGTCATCCCCGCGGACTGCGCGACGTCGACGAAGACGCCGCCGCCGCGGTTGTCCCAGAGCCGCATCGGGGTGGCGAACTCACCGTTCACCGGGAAGCCGGAGGTGGCGACGAGGTCGAGGTCGCCGTCGTTGTCCATGTCGAAGAAAGCGGCGCCCCAGGCCCAGTCCGCGTCGCGTACGCCCGCCGCGTCCGTGACGTCGGTGAAGCGCCGGCCCCCGTCGTTGCGGTAGAGGCGGTTCCCGGCCGCCGGGTCGTCCGTCGGGACAGGCGGGTCGATGGAGGAGACGAACCAGTCGAGGTCGCCGTCGTTGTCGTAGTCGCCGAAGGTCGAGCCCATCCCGTTCGTCTCGGTACTGACCCCGGCGGCGATCGTTCCGTCGACGAAGGCGCCCGCGCGGTCGTTCCAGTACAGCCGGCTCGTGCGGAAGTCGCTCGCGACGGCGAGGTCCGGCCAGCCGTCGCGGTCGAAGTCGACGAAGCTCGCGGCGAAGCCGTATGGCCCGGGGTAGCCCCTCGCCATGAGCTGCGTACCGGTCGCGTCGGTGACGTCCTCGAACGAGCCGGGCGCGGCCGCGCCCAGGTTGCGGAGGAGCCGGTTGTGGGTCGGGCCGCAGAGCGGGCCCTGCGGCGCCCACTCGGTCGTGAAGAGATCGAGGAAGCCGTCGCGATCGTAGTCGCCCGCGGCCACGGACATGCCCGCCCGGACGAGGGTCACGGCGTCGCCCTCGACGCCCGCGCCGCGCGCGCGCGCCTGCTCCGTGAAGCGCGGTCGCCCGCCGCCCGGCGCGCCGGCGGCGTCGTTGATGAAGAGGAGGAAGTGGTCGTTGTACATCGACATCACGTAGAGGTCTTCGTCGCCATCGTTGTCGATGTCCGCGAAGAGCGCCCCGCTCGCCGCCTCGTGGTCCTCGAAGGCGACGTCCGGGTCGTCGAAGTCGAGCTGCGCCGTGAGGTCGACGCCGACCTCGGCCGCCACGTCCTCGAACGTGCCGTCGCGCTGGTTCTCGAAGAGCATCGCCGGGCCGTCGAAGCGCGTCACGAAGAGGTCGGGCCAGCCGTCGCCGTCGTAATCGCCGACCGTCACGCCGCCGGACTCCGCGCCCGGCGCGCAGTAGCGCGTCAGCGGGTCGAGGCCCGTGCCGCCGAGCAGGTGCGTGCCGCAGGTGTCGAGCGTCGACTGGCGCATGTGGCGGTAGGCGATCCCCGCCGCGGCGGTGACGTTGGTGAAGTGGGGCGCCGGGGTCTCGGCGCGGGTCGGTGCCGCCCACGTCGCGACGAGCGCGAGCGCGCAGCGCAGGGGCCACCCGGATCGGGCCCAGCCCGGGACCACGCACGCCTTCGTCTCCACCACGAGCAGCGTATCAGGTCCGCCGCGAAGCGGCCCACCCGCCCCGCCGCGCCGGCCATGGCCGACCCTCCGGGGGCAGATCCGCGCGCTCGCGATCTACCCTCGGAGCCCGAGGCCGGCCCTCCGAGAGTAGATCCGGTCGGGCCTGAGCCTCGCTCGGAGCGGTCGCCACAGCACGTGACGGGGCTCGACGGACGGGCTATGAGCGCGTGGGTGACCCGTACGAAGACTGCGCTCATTACCGGCGCTGCCGGAGGACTCGGGCGGGCGACCGTCGAGCGGCTGGGCGCCGGGGGCTGGCGGGTCTTCGCGACGGACCTGCCCGGGCCGCGCCTCGACGCGCTCGGCGGCGCCGACGAGCTGATCCCGCTCGCCATGGACGTGGCGGAGCGCGCGAGCGTCGAGGCCTGCCGAGAGACCGTGGCGGCGCGTGAGGGCGGGCTCGACGCGATCGTCAACTTCGCCGGGGTGCTCGAGGTCGGCGCGATGATCGAGCTCGAGGAGGCGACCTATGCCCGGCTGCTCGACGTGAACCTGCTTGGCACCTTTCGCGTGAACCAGGTCTTCTTTCCGCTGGTGCAGGCGCGCGGGGGGCGCATCGTGAACCTCAGCTCCGAGACCGGGTGGCAGAGCGGCGCGCCGTTCAATGGGGCTTATGCCAGCAGTAAGCACGCGATCGAGGCGTACACCGACTCGCTCCGCCGCGAGCTGATGTTCCTCGGCGTGCCCGTCATCAAGATCCAGCCCGGTCCGTTCCGCACCGAGATGGTCGCGTCCATCGAAGCTCGGTTCGCCCAGCTCGCGCGCACGTCCGAGCACTTCGGCGCGCTCCTCGAGACCGTGGGCGCGCTCACGGCGAGCGAAGCGCGCAAAGCGCACGACCCGGCGCTCGTCGCGGACGCCGTGTGGAAAGCGCTGTCGACTACGCGACCGCGAGCGGCGTATTCGGTGAAGCCGGACCCGACGCGATCGCTGCTCGACCGGCTCCCGATCGCGGCCGCCGACCGCGTGCTCCACCTCGCGCTCACCCGCCTTCGGCGCTGACCCCTCGGCGCGTGTCGCGCCGCAGCGGGTGGTCGTCCGGGATCTCGACGAGCACGAGCAACAGCCCATCCGGGTCGCGCAGCCGCGCCTCGACGAGGCCCCACGGCTTGCGCACGGGCGGTTCGTCGACCGGCACGCCGAGCGCCGCGAGCCGCGCATGCTCCGCGCGGACGTCCCGCACCTGCAGCCACAGGGCGAAGGGCGTCTGCGTCGCGCCGCCCGGCGCGGGCCCTCGCTCACCGGACAGCTCGAGGAAGCCCCCGCCCGCGAAGAAGACCAGCCCGCGGCTCCCGAACTCTCGGTACACGGCGAGCCCGACCGTCTCGCGGTAAAAGCGCGCGCTCGCGGCGAAGTCGCGCGGCCGGATGAGCACGCGGCTGCTGAGCACCTCCATCGCCGCAACCTACACCGCCCAGACGGCGCCGCGCGAGGAGCACATGGTCGCCGCCTCGGCGGCGTGCCATGCCTTGCACGCTCGCGCCGACCGGCCCGTCTCGCGAGCGAGCCCACGCGGAGCAGCGCGCATGAGCCCTACCCTGCCCTTTCACCCGCTCGTTCTCATCGACCTCGGCGGCACCTTCGCGTTCGCCATCAGCGGCGCGGTCGCGGCGCGGCAGGCGAGCCTCGACCTGTTCGGCATCCTCGCGCTCGCCTACATCACGGCCTGCGGCGGGGGCATCGCGCGCGATCTGTGCATCGGCGCCGTCCCGCCCGCCGGCATGGCTGACTACCGCTACCTGCTCGTCGCGCTCATCGCCGCCGTGACGACGATCGGGGCCTACCGCTGGGTCACGCGCCTGCGCTACCCGGTGCTCCTCTTCGACGCGCTCGGGCTCGGCCTGTTCGCCGTCGTCGGCGCGCACAAGGCGCTCGCGCTCGGCCACAACGCGGAGGTCGCCATCATCGTCGGCGTGCTCACCGCCATCGGCGGCGGCGTCACGCGCGACGTGCTCCTCGGCCGGGTCTCGGTCGTCCTGAAGCGCGAGATCTACGCGATGGCCGCGTTGCTCGGCGCGGCGTTGGCCGTCGTCGGGACCCGCCTCGGCTGGCCGCCGTTGTGGAGCACCTGGGTCCCGATCGCGGCGTGCGTCGCGCTGCGCCTCATGTCGATGCGCTTCGGGTGGAACCTGCCGCGCTTCGTCGTCGAGCGCTGACGCCCGCCGCCGCGCGAGGCCGTCACGCGGCGTGTCGCGCCCGCATCCAGTTGACGAGCCCGCCCTCGCGCAGCACCTCGACCTGCCGCGGGGAGAGCGCATGTCGAAGCCGGAACGCGCCTTTTTGCGGGACGCTCGCCTCTAGGACCTCGCCGCTCGACAGCGCGTCGCGCACGCCCTCGAGGTGCAACACGTCGCCTTGCTCCATGCGGTCGTAGTCGGCCGGGTCCGAGAAGGTCAAAGGCAGCACGCCGAAGTTCACGAGGTTTTGCCAGTGGATGCGCGAGTAGCTCTTCGCGACGACGAGGCGCAGGCCGAGGTAGCGCGGGGCGAGCGCGGCGTGCTCGCGCGAGGATCCTTGGCCGTAGTTGCCCCCGCCGACGATCGCGTGGTCGCCTTCGTCGAGCGCGCGCTTCGGGTAGCTCTCGTCGATGACGTCGTAGACGAACTCGGCGATCTTCGGGATGTTGCTGCGATACGGGAGCACGCGGGCGCCGGCGGGCATGATCTCGTCGGTCGAGATGTCGTCGCCCACCACCAGCAGCACCGGCAGCTCGAGCGCGTCCGGGAGCGGCTCGACCTCGGGGAGCGCCTTGATGTTCGGCCCCTTCACGAGCTCGACGTTCGCCGCCTCGGCCAGCGGCGGCGGCGCCGCCAGGTTGCGCGTGTCGACGAAGGGGTCGTCGGGCTCGCTCACCTTCGGGTAGGGCATATCGAGCGTGCGCGGGTCGGTGATGACTCCGGTGAGCGCGGACGCGGTTGCGGTCTCCGGGCTGCACAGGAACACGCTGTCCTCCTTGGTGCCCGACCGCCCCGGGAAGTTGCGCGGCGTCGTGCGGAGGCTGTTGCGACCGGTGGCGGGCGCCTGCCCCATGCCGATGCAGCCGTTGCAGCCGGCCTGATGCAGGCGTGCCCCGGCCTGCAGCAGGTGCGCGATGTGGCCGTCGCGCATCAGCGTCGTGAGGATGCCGCGCGAGCTCGGGTTGACGTCGAAAGAGACGCGTCCGCTGACGACGCGCCCGCTCACCATCTCGGCCGCGACGGCGTAGTCGCGGTAGCCCGGGTTCGCCGACGATCCGATGTATGCCTGGTAGATGGGCTCGCCGGCGATCTCCGCGACGGGCACGACGTTGCCCGGGCTCGAGGGCTTGGCGATGAGCGGCTCGAGCGCCGACAGATCGATGGACTCATGCACGTCGTACTCGCAGCCCTCGTCCGCGCGCAGCTCCGTCCAGTCGTCCCCGCGACCGTGCGCGATGAGAAAGCGCCGCACCGCCTCGTCCGACGGGAACACGGTGGTCGTCGCGCCGAGCTCGGCGCCCATGTTCGCGATCACGTGGCGATCCATCGCGCTCAGGCACTGCAGGCCGGGGCCGTAGTACTCGATGATCCGTCCGACGCCGCCGTCCACGTCGTGTCGGCGGAGCATCTCGAGGATGACGTCCTTCGCGGAGACCCAGTCGGGCAGCGCGCCGGTGAGGCGCACACCCCATATCTCGGGCATCTTCGTGCGCATCGGCTCCCCTGCCATCGCGAGCGCGACCTCCATGCCGCCCGCGCCGATGGCGAGCATGCCCATCGACCCGGCTGCCGGCGTGTGGCTGTCCGACCCAAGGAGCGTGCGACCCGGCTTGCCGAAGTGCTGCATGTGCACGGCGTGTGAGACCCCGTTGCCAGGCCGCGAGAACCACACGCCGAAGCGCTGGCACGCGCTCTGTAAGAACAGGTGGTCGTCGGGGTTCTTGTAGTCCTCTTGGATGAGGTTGTGGTCGACGTACTGCGCGGACACCTCGGTCTGGACGCGCGTGACGTCCATCGCCTCGAACTCGAGCATGACCAGCGTCCCCGTGGCGTCCTGCGTGAGCGTCTGGTCGATGCGAAGCGCGATCTCCTCGCCGGGGCTCAGTGTCCCCTCGACGAGGTGCGCTGCGATCAGCTTGTGCGCGACGGTCTGCTTCATGGCTGCTCCTCCCATCGCATCGAGATGATCGGCGAGGCCACCAAGCGGTTCGTTTTAGGACCGCGCTGCTACTCGCTCAGCGGCTCGATCGGCTCGCTGGCCGAGAGCACGCTGTTGATCTTGTCGATGTATTCGTTCAACACCTCACGGTCGAGGGTATTCTTGAGGCTGTGGTCGATCGACTCGCACACGCTGCGGATGTGGGCGACGATCACCCGCTCCTGCGCCGACGAGCTGTCCGCGTACAGGATGTTTTTGAGCCCCTCGAGGACGCTCAGCATCACGTTGCTGTCTTGCTCGCCGTACTCGCGGATCGGGGTGACGATGCGGTAGAGCAGCCAGTCGAGGCTCGCCTCGGGATAGTACAACCGAATGGTGCCGGAGTCATCGACGGCGACGTCCAGCTCGGGCAGCGCGAGGTGACGCGCGAACAGAACCGAGAGCAGGTCCATGCACTTGATCCCGGTGCCCGGGTCGTTGATCGCCGGGCTGAGCGCCTTCACGGCGATCTCCATGATCTGCTTGAAGCCATAGTAGAAGTGCTCTCGCGGGTTCTCCTCCGTGTAGAAAACGAAGCAGCTCAACAGCTCCCGAGCGACGGCGTCATCGACCGGCGCGCTCGTCCTGAGGAGCGGGCGACCGCGCACCACGAACGTTCCGCGCGGGACGGTCACGGTCGCGACGAGGTCGTGTGACCGCAGCAAGGGGACGAGCAGCTTTTCGTTCACGCTGCGGAAGTACCCGGGCACGACCGCGTCGATCGCATGCCAGTCGCCGTCCGCAGGCCAACGCCACTCGGGGGCGCTGTCATCGAGCTTCGCCCGCCGCGCGTCGAGGCAGCCGACGGTCGTGTCGAACAGGTCCTGGATGATGACGTCGACCTGGATCGCCTCCGAGATCGAGTGGATGAAGTACACGAAGAGCACCAGGCACAGCACGGTCAGCGCGACGCTCACGACGACGCCGATCTGTGGGACGTCCTTGAAGGAGTCGCCGTTGCGGATCTCGAGGATCGTCAGGAGGGCGAAGACGATCGTCCCGACGTAGACGCCGAGCGTGTACTGGTGGCTGCGCCGCGTGACGAGGCCGGGGATGACCCGCGGAGAGAGCGTCGCCGAGGCGCGGTTCAGCACCACCATGACCATCGAGAAGCTGAACACGGTGAGCGAGATGATCCCGCCGACGATCGTGCCGAGGATGACGCGCGCGTTGTCGGGGTCCGAGACGAAGTCGAGCCCCGCGGCCTGCTTGGCGTGCATGACCGGGCCCGCAAATTCGAGGCGCATCGTCAGCGCGCACAGGAGGGCCATCGCCGCGGCGATCAGCGTCGGATAGAAACCGATGCTGTTGACCGCGCGCTGGTACCAGCGAAAGACCGCGTTCGAGAGGCGCTTCATCGAGGTCCGTCCGACCGGACCGCAGGGTAACAGCTCGGCGGCGGCATCGTCCGAGCGGGGCGCCGCGCGGGCGAGCACCCACGGACCGCGAGGCGAGCGCGTGCGAGCGCGCGTCGGTCGCCGCGACGCCGGAGGCGCGGCCGTCCCGCGCTCAGCCGAGCCCGGCGGTCGCGTCCTCCACCGGGACGTGCCCCTCGAAGGCGCCGCTCGGCGAGCGACCCTCGCCCTCCGCCTCGATCGCGAGGGCAAAGCGCACCTCCTCCGTCGCCTCCATCCGCGCCTGGTGCGCGGCGACCGCCGGATAGCGGGACGGGACGTCGAAGAGCGACTTCGTCCAGCGCGACAGCGCGTAGAGGTACGGGTCGAGCAGGGTGCGCTTCGCGCCGAGCACGTAGTCCCTCGACTCGAGTCGGTCGTTCAAGAAGTCCATGTGGCGTGCGATCTGGGCGCGCGCTCCCTCTTTGAGCGCGCCGTCCAGTGAGGCGTCGGCGAGGTAGCGGCGCGGGCCGTATATCGGGCCGAACGCCGTGTGGAAGCCGCTCGCGAGGAACGACATCCACTGGTTGGCCCGATCGCGCTCGTCCGTGCCATCGGGCGGCAGCAGGTCGTCGCGGCCGCGGGCGATGCGCGGCAGCACGGCGCCGTTCTCGGCCAGGACGAAGTCACCCTCACGGAGCGCCGGCACCTTGCCCTGCGGGTTCACGCGCAGGTAGGCGTCCTCGTGGAGCTGCTCGTGGTCCATGCGGCAGAGCCGGTATGGGCGGCCCGTGTACTCGAACACGACGATGGCCGCGAGCGAGCAGGCGCCGGGCATGTAAAACAGGATGGGCGTCTCAGACATGCGATGACCTCCTCGGCTGGCGTCCGTGCCAGCGCATCCTGAGGTCGTCCGTAGGGCCCGAGCGCGTCGATCGGCACCCCCGCTAGCGATCGCTTCTGCGCGATCGGCGGGTCAGGCTTCGGGGAAGCGCTCGCGGAGGAAGGTCTGTAGGCCCGCGAGGGCGACGAGCGGGATCTCGTGGGCGCCGCTGAACGGGACGAACGCGACGTCGAGGCCGGCGGCGACCATCCGATCGCGGAGGCGCTCGGCCTGCCCGAAGCCGAGGAGCGGGTCGAGCCGTCCGTGGCTCTGGAAGACCGGCAGACCCGCGCGCGCCGGCATCCCCGCCGCCCACCGCGCCTCGGCGAGGAGCGTCCCCGAGAGCACGACGAGCCCCGCGAGCGGGCGCGCCGTGGTGAAGGCCACATCGCACGCGAGCATCGAGCCCTGAGAGAAGCCACCCAGCACGAGCTGATCCGCCGGCACGGAGAGCTGCTCCTCGATCGCGTCGAGCATCGAGACGACGCCCGCGCGGGCCTCGGCGAGGCCGGAGGGATCTTCGGACGCGAAGTCCCGCGCCCTCCCGGCCGCCATCGCCTGCTCGATCTCGGCCATCGGCAGCGGCCACCACGCGCGGCCGCCGAAGTAGCCCGGGAGCGCGTGCGGCGCCTCCGGGAAGACGAAGCGCACCCGCTGCGGAACATCGAGCACGCGCCACAGCCCGACGAGGTCGGTCCCGGGGGCGCCGAAGCCGTGCATCAGGACGACGACGGGGCCGTCGCCGCCGCCCTCACGGTCCGTGCCGCCCGTGATCCGCACCGTCAGGCCGCCGAGCGTCTCTTCGCGCATCGGCGGTTCATAGTGCCCACCGGCGCGTGTGCAAAGCAGCGCGGCTCGACGCGCGCGGTCGTCAGCAGATCCGCGAGGCGAACGCCGCGCAAGCGGTGAGCGCGGCTCGATGCGCGCGGTCGTCAGAGGCGCGTGAGCACCTCCGCCGCGGCGCGCTCGCCCGACTCGAGGGCGCCCTCCATGTAGCCCGTCCAAACCGTCGCCGTCTCGGTGCCCGCGAAATGGATTCGGCCCTGGGGCGACCGGAGCACGTCCGGCGCGTTGCTCAGCGTGCCGGGCGTCATGATGCCTACCGGACACCCTCCGCTGAACGGCTCGGTCGACCAGTCCTGCTCGACGTACGCGACCGGTGCGCGCGCGTCCGGGCCGAAGCAGCGGTCGAGGGCATCGAGGACGTCCCCGCGCCGCTCACGCTCCGGCCGCTCGCTCCAGCGCCGTGCGGCGCGCCCCACGATGAAGCCAAGCAGGCACGGCGTCTGCCCGTCATGGCTCGTGTTGTCGAACACCAGCGTGAGCGGGCCGCGCGTACTGATCGCCTCGCCAGAGAAGCCGCGCTCGCGCCAGAACGCGCGCGCGTAGGTGACGATGACCTTGACCGTGGCGCCCATCGGCATGCGGCGCGTGAGCTGGTCGCGCGCCGCGCTGAGGGCCGGCTCGTATTCGATGCGCCCGGCGAGCGACGGGGCGATCGCGAGCACCGCGTAGCGCCCTCGGACCTCGCCAGCGGCGTGGGTCACGGTGACCCCATCGCGGTCTTGCGTGATGCGGTGCACGGGCGCGCGGAGCCGTAGATCGAGCGCCGAGTCGTGCCGGAGGCGCGCGGCGAGGCCGAGCGACAGGGCCTGCGCGCCGTCGACGAAGCGCTCCTGCTGCGCGCCGCCGCGGATCTCCGCGAGGCTGAGCAACCCGCCGCCCGCGTTCAGGTACATCAGAAAGTAGAGCGCCGACAGCTCGCCGGGCTCCGCCCCGAAGATGGTGCGGATCGCGCAGTCCATCAGCCCGGCGACGCTCCCGAGCTTGACGTAACGGTCGCGGAACGTCTCGACGGTCATCGCGTCGAGGCGGAGCGCGTCGGGTGCGTCGAGCGGCGCGTCGACCGGCACCTTCTTGCGCTGGCGATCGAGGAGCGTGAGCGCGGCCTGCATCTGGACGAGCGCGAGCGGGTTGATAGAGGGGATGTCGCGCTCGTACTCAGAGCGGCGCCCGCCGAGCTCGAGCACCTTGCGCCCGTCGCAGAACGTCGGGAACGTCTCGACCGAGAGCTGCTGGGCGAGCGCGGCGACGCGATCCTGGGAGGGGCCCATCCACTGGCCGCCGCGATCGAGCATCGCGCCGTCGATCGCTTCGCTCCACGTGCGGCCTCCCACGCGATCGCGCGCTTCGAGGACGCAGACCGTCGCACCGCCCGCTCGCAGCGCCGACGCCGTGCGCAGCCCGGCGAGGCCCGCGCCCACGACGACGACGTCGACATCGTGCGCGCCGGCGTGCGCCGTTGCGCCGCCCTGCTCCCTCGGAGACGCCATGACGCGCACGCTACCACGCGGCGCGCGTCACCGGTGCACGCTCAGCGCGGGTGAGCGGCTGGTGTCCTGGGGGCGCCCGCAGGCGCGGCTGTGTCGCTGGGCTGGGCGGCGTGCGCCGGCGCTGCAGCGGGTTCGCCCTGCGCGTGATCCTGGTCGCTCGCGCCCGCCGCCGCGGGCGGCTCGAAGAGCGCGCGGAACGCCTGTCGCTGCGCCATCGGCGTCGCGTCGCCCGCCTTCCGGCACTCGATGGCGTGCTCGATCGCGTAGTCGAGCTGCAGGCACCGCTGCATCGCTGCGGGAAGGTCCATGCAGACCTTCATGAAGTCCGGCTCGGCGGGGAGCGCCGTCGCGCGCTCGGACGGAGGGGCGCTCGCGTCCACGGCCTTCATGGTCTTGAAGGCGCGCTCACACGGAGTCTTGCCTTGGACGGACTGGGCGATGGCGAGCTCCTTGTGGAACGCCGCCTCTATCTCGGCTTGCGTCGTCGCATGGTCCGCTGGTCCACCGGCGGCCGGCGGCTTGGCCTCGGCCTCGGCCGGCTTGGGCGCCTCGGGCGTCGCTGCCGCCGGCGCGGCGGGAGTTGCGGGCGTCGCGGACGCCGCCTTCGCGGCGGTCGGTGACGCCGGCGGCGCGGGCGCTGGGGCGTGCGCGGGTGCGTCCGCGGCGCCGGACGACGCGTGATCGCCCGTACAGGCGGCGAGCGTCCCCGCAAGCCCGAGCGCAAGCAGGTACGAGACGATCATGCGACGCATCGGTCCTCCAAGAGAAGCCGCCGGCGGACGAGGTTCGGAGGCGGACGGGCGGTATGGGTGACCCGCAGCGCGCCTCGGCGCAAGCCCTCACGGAGCGACGGCGCCGTCCGGGGTCGGCGCGGGCGGAGAGCCGTCAGCCCTCCGGGGGAACCGACTCGCGCAGGTACGGGCTGCTGATATAGCTCGACAGGTTGTGGACCTCGGTTTCGAGCGCTTCGGTGATGTGTTTCGTCGCGTCGCCGATCGAGATCAGCCCGACGAGCGTGTCGCCGTCCATCACGGGGATGTGGCGGCAGCGGTGCTCGGTCATGAGCTCGAGCGCCTCGAGCACCGAGTGGTTCGCGGTCAGCGTGTAGAGCTTCGTCGTCATGACGTCCGAGACGCGTGTCGTCTTCGGGTCGCGGCCGACAGCGACGATCCGCGCGAGAACGTCTCGCTCGGAAAACACCCCGGCCAGTCTGCCGGCTTCCATCACGAGGACGGCGCCAATGTGGTGCTTGGTCATCACCTCGACGGCCTCGAGGACCGTCACGCTCGGCGGAACCGAAAAGACCTCCCCGCTCTTTTGTCGGAGCACATCGTGAACGTGGCGCTGCATGGCCCCCTCCTTGTGTCAGACGACTAGGATACCCTGATTCCGACCGCGGTTGAACCGGCCGCACGCGGAGACGGCGGCGGCTCCGCGCAACCGATCTACGCCTCGGCTCCGCCAACGACCGCGCGCGACCACGGGGTCGCCGACCACAGCTAGATCTTTCCGCCCCGCCAGGATCCCGAAATCTAAATCCCTCCGAGGGTACATTCGCTTGGCCCCGCCGGCCGCGGCGCGGTGGATCTTTCCACCGTCGCGCAACGGCGAGGTTTAAATCCCTCCGAGGGTAGATTCGCTCGCGGCGGCGGCGGCGCGGTGGATCTTTCCTGTGTGGCGCGAAGGTCGAAAAAATCGCTCCTGGGGCGGATTCGGCGCAACGGGGCGGTGGCGGGGTCGATGAGTGGGTATGTCTGACCCCCGTATGTGCATCCCCGGCGCGAC
>JAGQJE010000086.1 GCA_020430775.1 Myxococcales bacterium | reverse complement strand
TCGCCGCGCTGCGAGGCCGGCTCGCCGCCCGCGACGTGGACATCGACGCGGAGGCCGCGGCCGTCGGCGCGCGCCCTTGCGTCGACCCGGCCGCCGGCGGCGACGCGGACGCGGCGGTCGACCGATGAGCGCGCCGCAGCGTCTCGAGGGGGTGCCGGACTCTCCGTGGTTTCGATACGAGGGCGGCCGGCTGGTCTGCGACGAGGTGCCGCTCGAGGCCATCGCGGCCGAGGTCGGGACGCCCACGTACGTCTACTCCGCCCGAGCGATCGACGCGGCATACGACCGCATCGACGCCGCGCTCGCGTTCACGCGACACACGATCGCCTACGCGGTCAAGGCGAACGGGAACCTCGCGATCCTGCGGCGCCTCGCCGCGAAGGGCTGCGGCGCGGACATCGTCTCGGGCGGCGAGCTCGCGCGCGTGCTGCGGGCAGGGTTCCCTGGAGAGCGCGTCGTCTTCAGCGGGGTCGGCAAGCGCGAGGACGAGCTGCGCGCCGCGCTTCAGGCGGGGGTGCGCGCCATCCACGTCGAGAGCGTCCCTGAGCTGGACGCCATCGAGCGCGTGGCGACGGCGCTCGACGTCCGGGCGCCGGTCGCCCTCCGCGTGAACCCCGACGTCGACCCGCAGACCCACCCGTACATCGCGACCGGGCTGCACACGACGAAGTTCGGGCTCGAGATGGACGCGGCCGAGGCGCTGCTCCCGCGCCTGCTGAGCAGCCCGCACGTACGCCTCGACGGAGTCGCGTGCCACATCGGCTCACAGCTCGGCGCCCCGGCTCCGCTCGAAGAGGCGGTCACGCTGCTCGCCCGCTTCGCGGTCCGATGTCACGCCGCCGGCGCGACGCTCCGCAGCATCGACGTCGGCGGCGGCTGGCCGATGGCGTATGGCAACGAGGCCGCGCCCTACCCGCCGGAGAGCGCGTTTGGCGCGGCGATCGAGCGGGGGCTTCGCGCCGGCGGCGCCCTCGACCTCGACCTCGAGGTGGTCACCGAGCCGGGGCGCGCGCTCGTCGGTGACGCGGGCGTCCTGCTGACGCGGGTGCTCTACAACAAGGATCGTGGCGACCGGCGCTTCGTCATCGTGGACGCCGGCATGAGCGACCTCATCCGGCCGTCGCTGTACGGCGCGTACCACGCCATCGTGCCCGTGCGCGCGCCGAGCGCCTCCGAGGCCCCACGGCGCGTCGACGTGGTCGGTCCCATCTGCGAGTCGGGTGACTTCTTCGCGAAAGACCGCGCGCTCCCGGAGGTCGAGCCGGGCGCGCTGCTCGCGATCCGCGGCGCGGGGGCGTACGGCCGCGAGATGGCGAGCACGTACAACGCGCGCCCGCCGGCGGCGGAGGTGCTCGTCGTCGACGATCGTCACCGCGTCGTGCGGCGCCGGGCGCCGGTCGAGTCGCTGTGGGCGGAGGAGCTGCTGTAGCAGCCCGGTCACCGGTTCCGCGTCGGGGACCGCTCGCAGCTACCCGAGGCCACGGCGACGGCGGCTCGCCGGCGCCTCGATCGAGACCGTCAGCAGCCGCCCCTGGGAGCCGCGGACGGACGGGGTCGCCGGGAAGTCGGCCTCGTGCTCACGCCACCACCGCTCCGCGTCGCGGCGCGTCCACCCGGCATCCATCTCGAGCGCCTCGAGCGCGTCGAGCAGGACCCCGGCGTCCGCCGGGCGCCCCTCCCGCGTCTTCGCGAGGCAGCGCAGGACGAGGCGCTCGAGCGGCTCCGGGATGTGTTGCGAGGCGACGGCGGAGAGCGCCGGGGGCACGTCGCGCGCGTGCTTCGCGAGGAGCTCGTCGGCGTCGGCCCCCTCGAAGACGGCCCGGCCGGTCAGCAGGTAGAACGCGACGGCGCCTAGACCGTAGATGTCGCTCCGCGCG
Source organism: Myxococcales bacterium (assembly GCA_020430775.1). Classification (GTDB taxonomy): domain Bacteria; phylum Myxococcota_A; class Polyangia; order Polyangiales; family Houyiibacteriaceae; genus JAGQJE01. The sequence goes on along the minus strand of JAGQJE010000086.1, from coordinate 19,733 downwards.
TCCGCCTCCTCGCCCCGCGCGACCTCCGGCGAGATGTAGCGCGGCGTGCCGACGACGCCGCCTCGCCTCGTGATCCCCGTCTCGGCGAGCCCGACCGACTTCGCGAGCCCGAAGTCGAGGACCTTCACGACATCCTGTAGCCCGCGCCGCCGGCATAGCATGATGTTCGACGGCTTGACGTCACGGTGGACCCAGCCAAGCCGGTGCGCCTCGGCGAGCGAGGCCGCGGCCCCCGCGAGGATGTGCACCGCGCGAGCGGGCGGCAGCGGCCCGGTCGTCCGCACGATGTCGCGGAGGTTCACCCCGTCGACGAGCTCCATCGCGTAGTAGAACCGGCCTCCGTCGGTCTGGCCGTAGTCGTAGACGTGCACCGTGTTCGGGTGCGTGAGCTGAGCGGTGTGCTGCACCTCGCGCTCGAAGCGGGCCATCGCGACCGGATCCGCGGAGGTCTCGGGCGGCAGGACCTTTACCGCCGTCGGACGCTTGAGCATCGCGTGCGTCGCCTTGTACACGGCGCCCATGCCGCCCTCTCCAATCCTCTCCTCGAGGTGGTACTGCCCGAGCTTCTTCACGGCGGCGGCGGCGTGCGCGAGCCGCACGCGCTGGCGTTGCATCAGCAGGGCGAGGACGAGCCCGAGCGCTCCAAGCAGCACGGCGGTCGCGAAGAGCGCGGCGAAGACCGGCCGCAGCGCCAGGATGGGACCATAGGCCTCGTCTCGGTCGACCTCGGTCGCGACGCCGAAACCGCGGCCCTCGAGCCAACGCCACGCGCCCACGACCGGCACGCCCCGGTAGTCGCGGTAACCCGTGACGTCGACGCCCTCACCCCCTCTGACCGCCTCGGCCGCCATGTGCGTGAGGCGACGCGTCGCGTCTGGGCGCGCGGAGACGCCGGCGCGCACGAGGTCCACGCCCGGGTCGGCAAGCCGCATGTGAAGGATCGACTCCTGCCCGGGTCCGAGCAGCCCCGCGCGGCGCAGCATCTCGTCGAAGCGCGAGCTCGACAGCAGCACCCCGGCGCGGTCGAAGGCATAGGTCTCGCCGGAGCGCCCGCCGCGGCCGACCCGGAGGATGCGCGTGAACGCGGCCGCCGGATCGAGGCGGAAGTAGAGCATCGCTTTCGGTACCCCGACGAGCGGCCGGAGCGGCGCGCCGACGAGCATCGCGGGCTCCGAGCGGTCACCCGTCGCCCACATGAAGGGCGGCACGAATTGCACTTCCGAAGCGAGCTGCTTGCGCACCTCGGTCGGGTAGCTCGCGCCGAGCGGATGGTCCTCCTCCTCTGGGCGCGACGAGGCCAACACCACGTCGCCGGGGCCGACGATGAGGTACCCGACGTAGCCTCTGGCCTCTAGCACCGGCGCGAGCTGCTCGCCGAGGTCGGCGCGCCAGTGCGCCACCTCTCGGGGGTCGGGCGCGGCGCCGCGCAGCTCGCTCGCGATCTGGCCGACCGCGCTGACGACGACCGGATCGTGCGCTGCGGCGAGCGCGCTCGCCTCCTCGCCCGCGATCCACGCCTCGAGCGCCTCGACCTCCGCGTTCAACAGCGTCGACAGGTCGCGCGCGAGTAGCTCCCGCGTGGCGTCGATGACGCGCACTCGGCACCAGGCCGCGAACGCGACGAGCACGACGACGAGGACGCCGGCCACGACCCACGTGCTCCGTCGCGTGACGACGGGAGGCAGCGACGTCGTGAAGGCGCGACTCGCGGCGCCGACTCGGCTCGGCGCCGAGCCCCGGTCCTCCGTTCCTGACGCCCGCATGTAAGTCGCCCCCTTCCGGCCAGTCTGCCCGTTTCGACGCTCGTTGACCAGCACGGCCCCGCCGAAGACAGCGCCGGCTCGCCGGGGCACATTACGGCCGGACGAGCGTTCTCGGCACAACCCGCAACGTGTCGATCTTGCAGAAGATTCCTGGCGCGACCGCCCCGATCGGGTCAGCGTTCCCTCGGAACCACACGCGACGGGCTCCGCGCTCCCTCGGGACGATACACCACGGGGTCCGCGTTCTCCCGGAAGGACGAGAGGCTGCCATGGGGGCGATGACCATCATCGGGACGGGGAGCTATGCGCCAGGCGTACCGATCCCGAACGCCGCGCTCGCGCGCGTGATGGACACGAACGACGCGTGGATCCGCCAGCGCACCGGGATTGAGCAGCGCCACTTCGCTCGCGACGGGGAGACCGTCAGCGAGCTCGGCGCGCACGCGGCCAGGCGCGCGCTGCGGTCGGCGGGCATCACCGCTGCCGAGGTCGACTACATCGTCTTCGGCACGATGACCCCGGAGTACGCCTTCCCCGGCCCCGGCGGCCTGCTCGGCGCCAAGCTCGGCATCGAGGGCGTGCCCGCGCTCGACCTGCGGCAGCAGTGCGCGTCCGCACCGTTCGGGCTCCAGGTCGCAAACGGCCTGTTGGCGTCGGACGCCGCGCGCACGGTGCTCTTCGTCTGCGCCGAGGCGCACGCCGGCTTCATGCCCTGGCGCGACTGGGACGTGGTGCGCGGCGAGTCGACCCGCGAGGTGGCCGAGGAGGACTACGCTCGCGCGACGCGTCACCGCGGCGTCGCGATCCTCTTCGGCGACGGGGCCTCGGCGATGGTCCTGCGGCACACGACCCGCGACGGCGCGGGGTTCCTCGGCGCCGAGTGCCACTCGGACGGGGCCCGGGCGGACCTGATGTACATGCCCGGCGGCGGCTTCACGCGGCTGCCCTTCTTCTCGCTCGACGTCATCGAGTTCGAGCTCTGCTACCCGCAGATGCGTGGCCCGGAGCTGTTCAAGAGCGCGGTGACCGAGCTCGCCGGGGTGGTCCGCTCGCTCTGCGCCCGCCACCACGTGGCGCTCGACGAGATCGACTGCGTCGTCGCGCACCAGGCGAACGACCGCATCAACAGCGCCGTCCGCAAGGCGCTCGGGCTGCCGCCCGAGAAGGTGCCGTCGAACATCGCCCGCTACGGCAACACCTCCTCGGCGACGGTCGGCATCTTGCTGGACGAGCTGCGCGCCGACGGCCGCGTGAAGGAGGGTGACCTCATCTGCGTCGTCGCCCTCGGCGCCGGCCTGCACTGGGGCGCCGCTCTGCTGCGCCTGTAGCGCGCCTGTGAAGCGCAGATCGCGCGCTCAGCTCTGGCGCGCGGCGGACGACCGCTCGGCGCCGCGGGGACGCTTGCCGCGCACCTTCGGCGTGCGCCGCTCTGCAAGCTCCGCGCGGAGGTGATCGGCGAGGCGGATCGCGAGCGCGACGATGGTGAAGGTCGGGTTCGAGCTGCCCGACGTCGGGAAGACCGAGCTCCCGCCCACGAAGAGGTTGTCCATGCCGTGCACGCGACCGTCCGCGTCGACGACCCCCTGCGCGGGATCCTCGTGCATCCGCGTGGTTCCCATGTGGTGGCAACCGCCGCCGATGTGCGCCGGGGGGTCCTCCTCGCCGAGGAACCGTTCGAGGTGACCGAGGCCCTGGCGGCGCAGCGCCGCGTCGACGAGCTCCTGGGTGCGGCGGATCGAGCGCAGGTCGATGCTCTTCACGGCCCAGTGCAGGTCCGGGATGGGCACACCGAACGCGTCGAGGCGTTGGCTCAGCGTCACGCGGGAGTCGGGGTTCGGGACCTGCTCGGACTCGATCGTGATGATCGCCCCGCGCTCCGGGAGCGGGAAGCGCAGCACCTTCCGGAGCGCCATGGTCGCGACCGAGGGCACGTCGTTCGCGACGGCGCGCAGGTAGGCGGGCAGGCCCGGGGGCCACCGGCGGATCGTCACCGACTTGAGCAGCTCTGAAGCCGCGACGCCGCCGACCGTCGCCCACGCCTGCGGCACCGGGAAGAGCCACACCAACGCGTTCAAGAGCTGCTCGCGCTCGACGACCTCCTCGCTGAGGCGCAGCGCGCCCTGGATGTCCGTGCCCGAGGGCGTGGTGTGCTGCTTGTAGAAGCCCATCTGCGCGGCGACCGCGTCGTTCGCGGGCCAGAACACGCCCGTGTCGACGTGAAAATGCTCCATGAAGTAGCGACCCACGAGGCCCTCGCGGTTGCCGAGGCCCTGCGGCGAGGAGGCGAGGAGCAGGCGCGCGTTGTCGATGCCGCCGCAGGCGAGCACGTACGCGCGCGCCTGGACGGTGAAGCGCCCGCCGCGCCGCGCCGTCACGCGCAGCCCCTCGACGCGTGAGGCCGTCGGGTCTGCGGCGATCTCGGTGACGACCGCCTCCAGCAAGACCCGCGGCGCGTTCGCGTCGGCCAGGTGCTCGGCCCAGCTCCGGATGTGGTCGGCGGGGCAGAACTGAAACAGGGAGGTGTCGATCCCGTCGCCGAGCACCGCCATCGTCGGCCCGCGTTCGCCCTCGATCCAGTGGCGTCCGTCGTAGTCGTACTCGCCGAGGTCGAGCAGGGTCTGGGCGCGGCGGAAGTAGGGGAGCAGGTCGTCGTGCGAGAAGGGCCAACCGCTCATCGGAAAGCCGCTGCGGGCTCTGAGGTCGATCGGATCGATGGGGCGGGCGCGCCAGCCGCCGCGCAGGAAGATGCCCGAGCTCCCGCCGAACCCGCGCGCGCGCGTGCGCCCGAGGTCGTAGGTGCCGAAGGGGCCGGGCACCTTGCCCGTCTCGGCGGGCAGCTCGGTCTCGGCGCCGGCCGCCTCGAGCACGATGACGTCGACGCCGCTGCCGGTGAGCTCCCGCGCGAGCGTGAGGCCTACTGGTCCCGCGCCGATGACGGCGAGGTCGCACTCGAGCACGGAACCGTCCGCCACGGACGCTGCGTTGTCGATCATCGGATACGTCCCTTCGCCGCCGCGCCGGGCCGAGCGTCCCACGCTCGCGGTCGACGGCCCCGCGGCGGAAGTGTAGCAGCCCGTCGCCGCGCCGCGGCACGCCGAAGATCGCGCCGCGGGCCGTGTGGCGACGCGCGCTCGCCCCGAAGCGCCGCGAGAAAATCTACCCTCGGAGCCCCGCGGTCGGCGGCCGCGTCCGAAGCGCCGCGAGAAAATCTACCCTCGGAGCCCCACGGTCGGCCGCTACGCGCGAGGCCGGCGGAGCGCCGCGGGGGTCTCCCCGTCGCGCGGGTGCACGACCCCGCGCTCGGTGTAGATGGCGGTCACGAGGCGCGCCGGCGTCACGTCGAAGGCGGGGTGCCGGCAGGGGATGCCGTCGCCCACGAGCTTTCGCGCGCCGACGTGAGCGACCTCGTCGCGCGAGCGCTCCTCGATCGGGATGCCGGAGCCGTCCGCGACCTGCAGGTCGACCGTGCTGAAGGGCGCCGCGACCGTGAACGGCACACCGTGCGCGTCGGCGAGCACCGCGACGCCGTAGGTGCCGATCTTGTTGGCGACGTCGCCGTTCGCCGCGATGCGATCGCTGCCGACGACTACGAAGTCGATCTCGCCCCGCTGAAAGAAGTGCCCCGCCATCCCGTCGGTGATGACCTCGACGGGGATCCCGTCGGCGTGCAGCTCCCACGCCGTGAGCCGAGCGCCCTGCAGGTAGGGGCGCGTCTCGTCGGCGAGCACGCGGACGCGTTTGCCCTGCGCGCAGGCGGCCCGGATGACGCCGAGCGCCGTCCCGTACCCGCCCGTCGCGAGCGCGCCGGCGTTGCAGTGCGTGAGCACGGTCGCGCCGTCCGGGACGTCCGCCGCGCCGAGCGCTCCCATCGTGCGGCACGCGTCGACGTCCTCGCGGTGGATGGCCTCGGCCTCGGCGCGCATCGCGTCGTAGCGGGCGTCGGGATCGAGCGCCGCGACCTCGGCCGCCCTGCGCGACATCCGCGCGATCGCCCAAGCGAGGTTCACCGCGGTCGGGCGCGTCGCGTTCAACAGCCGCCCAGCGACGCCGTTCGCGACGAGGAAGCTCGCCGCGTCGCCACGCTCCGTGCCCGCGAGGAGCGCGAGCGCATAGGCGGCGCTGATGCCGATCGCCGGGGCACCCCGCACCACCATGTCCCGGATCGCGTCGGCCACCTCGTCGGGCTTTCGGTAGCGGCGGTAGACGACCTGCTCCGGCAACAGGCGCTGGTCGAGCATCACGACCTCGTCGCGGCTCGGGTCGTACTCGACCGCGAAGTAGCTCGCGGCGCTCAGCGGCGCGCGCGGCAGCTCGGGCGCGTGGCCGCCGGTCCCGCTCATGGCTCGCCGAGCAGCTCGCGCAGCAGCGCGTTGACCTGCTTGGGGTTCGCGGCGCCGCGGGTCGCCTTCATCACCTGGCCGACGAAGAAGCCGAGCACCGCGGTCTTGCCGGCGCGGTACTGGGCGACCTGCGCCGGGTGCGCGTCGATCGCGGCACGGACGGCCGCCTCGATCGCGCCGGCGTCCGTGACCTGCGCGAGCCCTTCGCGCTCGACGATCGCCTCGGCGCCCTCGCCGCTCTCGATCATCTCGGAGAGCACGCGCTTGGCGATCTTGCCGTTGATGACGTCGCGCTCGACGAGGCGCAGCAGCTCGGCGAGCGCCGCCGCCGGCACCGGGAAGCGCGCGTCGAGCCCCGCCTGCTCGACGTGGCCGAGGATCTCGGCCTGGACGAAGTTCGCGGCGCGCTTGCCGACCTCGTCACGCGCGGCGCCGCCGGCCTGAGCGCAGAGCGCGCTCGCGACCTCGTCGAAGTAGCGCGCGACCGCCGGGTGCGCCGACAACACCTGCGCGTCGTACTCGGTCAGCCCAAGCTCGGCGCGCCACCGCGTGCGCTTCGCGTCGGGCAGCTCCGGCAGCGCCGCGCCGATGGCGTCGATGCGCGCCTGCGCGACGACGAGCGGAGGCAGATCGGGGTCCGGGAAGTAGCGGTAGTCGTGCGCGTCTTCCTTGGTGCGCATCGAGCGGGTCTTGTGGTGCGACTCGCTCCACGTCCGCGTCTCCTGGACGACCTCGCCGCCGGCCTCGACGACCGCCTGCTGGCGCGCGATCTCGTGCTCGATCGCCATGCGCACGAAGCGGAAGGAGTTGACGTTCTTGATCTCGGTGCGCGTCCCGAGGGTCTCGTCGCCGGCGGGGCGGATCGAGACGTTCGCGTCGCATCGAAACGAGCCTTCTTCGAGGTTTCCGTCGTTTACGCCCGTAAACATGAGAATATCTCGGAGCTTGCGGAGGTAGGCCTCCGCCTCCTCGGCGCTGCGCAGGTCCGGCTCGCTCACGATCTCGATGAGGGGCGTGCCGGCGCGGTTGAAGTCGACGAGCGTGTCCGTGCCGGCGCCGACGCCGTGCAGGTTCTTCGCCGCGTCCTCCTCGACGTGAATGCGCGTGATGCCGATGCGCTTCGTGCCGGACGGCAGCTCGACCTCGAGCGCGCCGCGCGCGTTGAGCGGCAGCTCGAACTGCGAGATTTGATAGCCCTTCGCGAGGTCGGGGTAGAAGTAGTTCTTGCGCGCGAAGCGGCTCGACGTCGCGACGTCACAGCCAAGGGCGAGGCCGGCCCGCACCGCGAGCGCGATGGCTTCGGCGTTCGGCACCGGCAGCGCGCCCGGCAGGCCGAGGCACACGGGGCAGACGTGGGCGTTCGGCGGCGCACCGTAGGCCGTCGCGCAGCCGCAAAAGAGCTTGCTCTTCGTGTGGAGCTGGGCGTGGACCTCGAGCCCGATCACGGCCTCGTAGCTGCTCACCATCCGGCGCGTATAGCAGCTCGCTCAGGACGCGGCGACCGTGGCTGCCACGCGCACACGCCCGGCGCGCGCGCGGACTCGGCCGGAACGAGGTGGCGCTCATGGCCATGTATCGCGATACTGCCCGCGTGAGCGACCGTTCACCCATCCGGCCGTCCGCCCGTCGCATCCTCGTCGTCGAGGACAGCCCGACGATGCAGCGCGCGGTGGTCACGCGCCTCGAGGCCGAAGGCTACGAGGTCTCGACCGCGTCGTCGGGTGAAGAGGCGATCAAGCTCGTGTTCGAGGCGCCTTTCGATCTCGTCGTGAGCGACGTCACGATGCACACGATCACGGGCGTGCAGCTCTGCCGCATCCTCCGCGACGACCCGGCCACCGCGGGTATCCCCATCCTGCTGCTGAGCGGCGACGACGATCCGCGCAGCCGCTTCTGGGGTCGGAAGGCAGGCGCCGATCACTACCTGAGCAAGCGCGACGCGCTGCGGCTCGTCGAGGTGGTGCGCGGGCTGCTCGAGGGGCGCCCGCTGCGCTCGCCCTTCGTCGAGGCAGGCACCGATCGCCCGCCGATCGACCGCCTGAGCCGCGTCCTCGACCAGCACCTCTTCGAGGCGGTGGTCGCGAGCGAGGTCCAGCGCTTGATGGACGTCGTGCACGATCGCCTCCGCTTCGGCGAGTCGCTGCTCAAGCTCGTGGCCGACGTCGTGAGCTGCCCGTACATCGTGCTCTTCTTGCAGGGCCCGGGTGGGCCGACCTACTGCGTCTACGCGCGCGGCCCGTGGCCGGTCGGTGAGCCGGAGGTCGCCGCAACGCTCGTCGCGCTCGAGCCCGGCACGAAGCTCGACGTGGAGATCGTCCACCCCGCCGGATCGTGGCTCGGCGAGCCGAACGCCATCGAGGTCGGCGAGGTCGCGACCATCCCGGTCCGCGTGCGCGGGGAGCGCCTCGCCGAGCTGCGGCTCTTCAGCGGGATGCGGCCCATGGCCCAAGAAGACGTCGACACGACGAAGATCATCGCGAAGGCGATCGGCCCACTCGCGAAGTCGCTCTTTCTGATGGAGGAGACGCGGCTCCTCGCGCTGACCGACGGGCTGACCGGGCTCTACAACCGGCGCCACGTCGCGGACCGCCTCGCCCGCGAGCTCGAGCGCTTCGCGCGGCGCGGCACCCCGCTCTGCGTCGCGATCTGCGACATCGACCACTTCAAGCGCATCAACGACCACTACGGCCACAACGTCGGCGACAACGTCCTGCGCGCGGTCTCGAACGTCCTGCGCTCGTCCGTGCGCCGCACGGACATCGTCGGCAGGTGGGGCGGCGAGGAGTTCCTCGTCATCCTGCCGGAGTCGACCCTCGCCACCGCGCGGGTCGTCGCGGAGCGGCTGCGGCTCGGCCTCGAGCACGCGGCGGACGGCCTCGACGGCGACGTGCACGTCACGGCGAGCATCGGCGTCGCGCTCGCCACCGCTGAGATGAACACCGACCAGCTCCTCGAGGCCGCCGACCGCGCGCTCTACCGCGCGAAGAGCGGCGGGCGCAACCGCGTCGAGATGGCCTGAGCCAGCGGCCGGCACGCGCTCTCGCCCCATCGCCACCGCGGCGGCCTGCCGCTCGCGCCCGCTTGGTCGCTCGCTCAGACCCCGTCCGCGCTCAACGTGCTGGGGTACGACGACCGGGGATTCACGATCCGCACCGTCAACGAGACGGCGCACCTGCTGCGCTGCTGACCGCGGAACGATCGCCGCGCGGCGCCGCGAACGCCGGCGCCGGAGCGTCGCGCCACAGGGCGTCTTCGACAGCGCGGCTCGCGGTGAACAGGCGCTCCTCCTCGAACGCGGGAGCGGTGAGCTGGACCCCGACGGGCAGACCGGCGGCGGAGAGCCCCGCCGGCGTGCTGATCGCCGGCAAGCCCGCGAGCGCGGCGGGCAGCGTGAAGATGTCCGCGAGGTACATCTGCAAGGGGTCGCCCGACTTGTCGCCGAGCTTGAACGCCGGCGTCGGCGTCGTCGGCGAGAGCACCACATCGCAGCGCGCGAAGGCCGCCGCGAAGTCGCGCCGCAGGAGCGTGCGGACCTTCTGCGCCTTCAAATAGAACGCGTCGTAGTAGCCGGCCGACAGCGCGTAGGTGCCCAGCATGATGCGGCGCTTCACCTCGGGTCCGAAGCCCGCGGCGCGGGTGCGCTCGTAGGTGGCCGTGAGATCGGCGCCGGCGACCCGCAGCCCGTACCGCATCCCGTCGAAGCGCGCGAGGTTGCTCGACGCCTCGGCCGGCGCGATGAGGTAGTACATCGACAGGCCGTAGCGGGCGGTGGGCAGCGTCACCTCCACCACGTCCGCGCCGGCGCTCTCGAGCGCCGCGATCGCGTCGTCGACCCGCGCGCGGACGTCGGGGTCCTGCACCTGCTCGAGCTCGTCGCGCACCACCCCGACCCGCAGCTTGCGCACGTCGCGCTCGCAGGCGCGCTCGTACTGGCCGACCGGGCGCACGGCGCTGGTCGCGTCGCGCGGGTCGTAGCCCGACAGCACCTCGAGCAGGCGCGCGCAGTCCCGCACGCTGCGGGCGAGCGGGCCGACCTGGTCGAGCGAGGACGCGAACGCGATGAGTCCGTACCGTGAGACGCGGCCGTAGGTCGGCTTGATGGCGGTCACCCCGCAGAACGCGCCGGGCTGCCGCACGGAGCCGCCGGTGTCGCTGCCGAGGGCGGCCGAGACGAGCCGGCCCGCGACCGCCGCCGCCGAGCCGCCGCTCGACCCGCCGGGCGCGCGATCGAGCGCCCACGGGTTGTGGACCGGGCCGAACGCGGAGTTCTCGTTCGACGATCCCATCGCGAACTCGTCGAGGTTGGTCTTGCCGACGATCACGGCGCCGGCATCGCGCAGCCGCTCGATCACGTGCGCGTCGTAGGGCGGGCGGTAGCCCTCGAGGATCTTCGAAGCGCAGGTGGTCGGGACGCCCGCGGTGCAGAGGTTGTCCTTCACGCCGATCGGGACGCCCGCGAGCGGGCCGAGCGCCTCGCCGGCCGCGCGCGCTGCGTCGACGGCCGCCGCCGCCGCGAGCGCGCCCTCCTCGTCGACGTAGAGGAAGCTGTGCAGCGCCGGGTCGCCCGCTCGGATGCCCGCGATGCACGCCTCGGCGACCTCGAGGGCGCTCCGAGCGCCGCCGCGGACGGCCTCGGCGACGTCGATTACACCGCCGACCGCGTCCTCGCCCGGGCGTGTCACGAGTCCGCCTCGAGCACCTTCGGCACCGCGAACGCTCCGGCCTCGACTCGCGGCGCCGCCGCGAGCGCTCGCTCCCGATCGAGGCTCGGCGCGACCCGGTCCTCGCGGAGCGGCGCGTCGAGCGGGACCGCGTGGAACGTGGGCTCGACGCCTGCGACGTCCACCGCGTCGAGCTCGGCCATGTGCGCCAGGATCGCGCCGAGATCCGCCGTCATCCGCTCCACCTCGTCCGGCCCGAGGTCGAGGCGCGCGAGCCGCGCGACCTTCCGCACCTCGTCGGCGGTCATCTCTGCCCTGTCTCGATCGGTCATGAGGCGAGCGAACGTAGCAGAACGCGCCCCCAGCAGCAGCCTCACACCTGCGCGCCAGCCCGAGCCCGCCCCCGCTCCCGATCCCGCTCCCGATCCCGCTCCCGCTCCCGATCCCGATCCCGCGCCCGAGCCCGCCCCCGCTCCCGCTCCCAACGCCGTCCCCGAAGCGACGTTCCGCTCCACGCATCCGCGCCCAAACCGGGGTGCGTTCGTTGACGTCGCGCACATCGAGAGATAGATTACCTAATCAGCGGATGATTCCACCGTCACAAAAAACGCTGCCCTGGCTGGCGAACGCCCTCGGCCTGCCCTTCATCGAGGAGGGCGCGCGGGGCCTCGTGCCATCGAGCGACGCCTGGCGGGAGGCGCTCGATGGCGTCAGCGACCTCGCGCAGGCCGTCGCGGTGGCGACCGGACGTGAGCGCCCGCCGGTCGACCTCCGCGCGGCCATCGACCGCGCCCGCGCGGGCGCGCCGGCGGAGTTCGACGACGGCGAGGGCGCGCGATACTTGTGCGTCCCGACGGCCAAGGGGCGCGCCGCGGTGCTCATCGTCGCCGGCCGGAGCGCAGACGCGGGAATCGAGGCCCGCGCCGCCGCGGCCGACCTCGCCGCCGGGGTGTCGCACGAGGTGGCGAACGCGCTCACCGCCATCATCGGCTGGGCCCGGCTCGCGCGCGAGCGCCCGGACCGCGCGGAGCCCTACGAGGCGCTCGCCCTCATCGAGCAGAGCGCCGAGACCGCACGCACCGCGTCCCGCGACCTGCTGCGGATGGCGCGCGACAGCGACCCGGGCGAGCGGGGCCTCGCGCTCGACGACGTCGTCGAGGACGTCCGTCGCCTGATGCAACCGGAGGCGCAGCGCCGCGGCGTCTCGGTCCGCACCGAGATCGACTCGCGCATCTGGATCGACGCGACCCGCTCGCAGGTCTTCTCGATCCTCTGGAACCTCGTGCACAACGCCGTCTCGGTGATGGAGCGCGGCGGCGAGGTCCGCGTCACCGCCCGGCTGCAGGATCGCAAGGCCCTCCTCGAGGTCGAGGACGACGGCCCGGGTATGACCGCCGTCGCACGCGCGCGGGCGTTCGAGCCCTACTTCACGACCCGCGCCGAGGGCACCGGGCTCGGTCTCTCCATCGTCCAGCGGATCGTGCGCGAGCTCGGCGGCGAGATCGCGCTCCGATCCGCGCCGGGCGCCGGCACGTGCTTCTCGCTCGAGCTCCCCGCCCCGGTCGAACGCTCGGACATCTCGCAGATCCGCTCGCAGCGCCTGAGCCAGTACGCCGCCGGCCTCGGCGAGGGACCGGAGGGCGCGCCGCGCGTGCTGCTCGTCGAGGACGACCAGAGCCTGCGAGAGCTGCTGGCGACGACGCTCTCGCTCTGCGGCATCACGTCCGTGCCGGCGGACGGCTTCGCCTCGGCGCTCGAGGCGACCGCCGCGGCGGGCCCGCGGGGCCCCGACGCGCCCTTCGACGCGGCCGTCATCGACCTCACCCTCGGCGACGGGCGCGGCGACCGGCTGCTCGGCCGCCTGCGCGGCGAGGGCCGCGTCCGGCACGCGCTGCTGATCTCCGGCGGGATCCCCCCGGACGACCTCGACCCGAAGGCGCGACCGGATCAATGGATCCGCAAGCCCTTCGAGCCCATGGAGCTCCTCGCTGCGGTGCGAGCGCTGCTGGAACGCCGGCACGAGGGCGCCCGGGCCAGCGCGCCGAGGGCCGCCTCCTCCTGATACGCGCCACGCCTGGTTGCAGCCGGGCGTGGCCCGAACCGACTGAAATCGCACTTTTTTTCTGCGCTGTCGCGTGAATGTTCGGCGCGCGCGTGACGTCTGGGCCTTGACCGCGCCCGCACACCCCCTACCCTTGTTGAGACTCGATGCGTGTCCCGCTCCTACTCCTGTCGCTCGCGCTGCTCGTCGGAGCGGTCGGCTGTACGTCCGCCGCGTCGACGGCCGGCGGCGACGACGGGATCCGCGCGAAGGACGCCGCGCCGCTGCCCGTGGTGAGCCGCGCGGTGTGGGACGACGCGCCCGCGGGATGCGAGGGCAAGCTCACCGACGCGACCACGCTCGGTATCGCGCAGGGCGAGCCGGAGCTGGTGGTCGCCCTGGCCGGCAAAGCGGTCGTCTGCGTCGACACGTACTCGGCGGTCGAGGCCGAGCTCGAGGCGCTCGGGCTCGACGTGAACCGGCTCTGGCTCGGGTACATGTCGAGCCTGCAGGAGCTTGGCGGCGGCTCGCTCGGCCGCGCGACGCCCGCCGAGGGCGCGGACGCCGAGACGCCGCAACCGACGGGGCACCCCCCCGCCGCCGAGAGCCCAGCCGCGCCCGCTCCGTGAGGCCGCGCCCCCGGTCGGGCGCGGGCTGAGGCGGCCCCGATGTCCCTCGTCACGCTAGACTGGGCGTAGATGGACAACCTGCGCCTGCAAGCCTCGCTGATCGCCGGGGTGCTCTGCCTCACGTACGCGGCGAGCGTGTCCATGCGTGCGCGCAAGGGGCGCGAGCACTACCTCTACATCGGCCTGACGGCGAGCCTCGCGCTCTGGTACCTGAGCTCGTTCGGATACGGGTGGCTCGGGCTGCCGCTGCTGCACCGCCTGAACCTCGCGTTCGGGGTCGCCGTTCCGTTCACGGCGGTCCGCTTCTTCCGCGCGTTCGTCGACGACGACAACCACCACATGCGTCGGCTCGCGCGGCTGTCGCTCGCCGGCGGCTGCGTGCTGCTCTTCGCGATCCTGACGCCCTACTACGATCACGTCGTCGTCGCGACCGCGCTGCTGCTCTACGTCTTCTTCTTCTTGTTCACGGCGCTGGTCACCCTCTCCGCCGGCGGCCGGAGCGCGACTTCGCACTGGCAGCGCGCGCGGCTGCGCTTCTTGGCCATCCTCGGCGGCGTCGGCGGCCTGTTCACGCTGCTCGAGTACTTGCCGATGGTCGGGCTGAACGTGCCGCCCGTCGGGACGGTGCTCGTCCTGATCTTCTTGTACGTGCTCTCGCAGTCGCTCTTTCGCTACCGGCTCATCGACGTCTACGAGGTGAGCGCTCGCCTCGGCGTGCTGACGGTCCTCTCGTTCATCCTCGGCGGGCTCCTCTGGGGCCTGTCCAAGCTCTCGGGCCAGCTCTTTTTTCTGCACACGGTGGCCGCCACGGTCGTCGTGATGCTCTTGTTCGATCCGCTCCGCGACAAGGTGCGCGCCTGGATCACCCAGGTCGGCTTTCGCGAGCGCTACGATCTCGACCTGCAGCTCAAGGCGCTGCGCCGCCGGCTCGCCCACGCGCTCGAGGTCCCGGAGCTGTCGGCGCGGCTCATGGAGGGCCTCGAGCACACGCGGCGGTTCACCGACGCCGGGCTGTACCTCGCCGACCCTGACCTCACCTCCTACAGCCTCGCCGGCCACCTCGGCCCCACCCCGCCCGAGCGCCTCGAGCTCGGTCCGGCGCGGCCGCTCCTCGACCGGCTCTCGAGCCGCGGCAGCGTCGCCCTCGACGTCACCAACCGTGAGCTGAAGGAAGCCTCGCAGCGCGGGGAGCGGCGCGAGGCGGAGACGCTCTACGACGTGGTGCACACCATGGAGGCCATGCACGCCACGCTCTGCGTCCCCATCCGCTCGGACGACCCGATGCTGGCCGGCTTCCTGTGCCTGCGCGACGAGCACACGCACGACGGCTTCACGCCGGACGAGGTCGAGATGATCGAGGCGCTCGGCGGCCAGATCGCCGTGTCGCTCGAGAACTCGCGCCTGTTCTCGCGGATGAAGGACCGCGACCGGCTCGCGGCGCTCGGCGAGATGTCCGCCGGCCTCGCCCACGAGATCCGCAACCCGCTCGGGGCGATCAAGGCGAGCGCGCAGTACCTCACCGAGCCCGACACGCCCGTCCCTCCCGCGCAGCGCGAGTTCCTCGACATCATCGTCGAAGAGGTGGACCGGCTGAACCGCGTCGTCAGCTCGTTCCTCGACTATGCGCGCCCGTCGCAGGAGTGCACCGACCCGGTCGACGTCAACGCGGCGGTGCAGCGCGCGCTGCAGATCCTCGGCCCCGAGTGCGCGGAGGCCGACGTGACCCTCGCCGCCTCGCTCGACGCGGACGTCGAGCCGGTCCGTGTCGATCCCGAGCGCCTGCGGCAGGTGCTCTTCAACCTGGTGCAGAACGCCGCTCAGGCGATGCCCGATGGCGGCTCGACGTTCATCGAGACGCACGCGCGCATTCGCCAGGACGCCGCGCGACGGATCCGCCCGTGGGTGGAGATCCGCGTCGTCGACACCGGCCCGGGCATCCCCGAAGAGGTGCGCAACAAGCTCTTCGTGCCCTTCGTGACGACGAAGCAGCGCGGGACGGGCCTCGGTCTCGCCATCACCCAGCGCATCGTCAACGCGGCCGGAGGGAGCATCGAGGTCCGCAGCGAACCGGGCAACGGCGCGACCTTCGTCATCTACCTCCCCTGCGCCGTCGACGCGGCGGCGGCATCCGAGGAGGCAGGCGAAGCGCCGCTCCCGGCGCGGGACGCCGGTGAGGCGCCAGCGGAGCCCGAGCGTGGCGCGCCCGTGGTCGCCCGGGAGCGGGCGATGGTCCGCACGACGAACCGATAGAGCCGGAGCTGCGGCGCGGAGAAGTCATCGGCGGGCAAGCCGTTCGACACGAAGAGAGCGCGCAGCGCGGCGGCCCCGTCTCCGGCTCGCCGGGTCGCGGCCGGCAGCGTGTAGTGCCAGCTCCCGACCTGCTCGAAGCCGACGCCGTGCCCAGGGGTGGTCGCCTGCGCGATGAAGCCGGGATCCCGCGACACGAACGTGCCGTCCCGGACCATGAGCGCGACCTCGACATCGAGGCGCGGGAGCGCGTCGTCGAGGTCCTCGCCCATCGCTCCGGCGCGCTCGGTCCACCGGGCGCGCGCGGCCTGCGACGCCGTCACCAGGGCGCTGATGAGCGTCGGCCCCTTCGCCGAGCGCCACAGGCGCGGCGCGCCGTCCTCGCGGAGCATGACGAGCAGCTCGACCTCCTGCGGCGCGAGGAGCGCGGCCGGGACGATGCGGTCCGGCGGAGGCGGCGCGCCCCCGAGCAGCGTCCGCGCCGCCCGCGCGAGCACCGGCCCGAGGTCGTCGATCGTGACGGGCGCGACCGGCGCGTAGAGCGCGAACTTGCGCGCGAGCAGCCGCCCCTCGAAGCCGGGGACGTACTCGAGCGCCCGAAAGCGCGCGGCGAGCGGCGCGTCCTCTCGCGCGCGCGGGGTGGGCCCGTCGTCGAGCGGCACGTAGATGCCTCGAACCTGCGCCGCCCGGAGCGCGGCGGATGCGGCCAGGGGATCGGCGCCCGTCGCGTCGAGCGCGGCCGCGGGGACGTCTGGCGGCGTGAGCCAGACCGTCCCGGCGGTCGCAGGTGGCGTCTTTGCGGCGCTACCGGGCGAGACCGGCAGGACGAGCACGCGCCCGCGGTCGCGCAGGTGCGGATCGGCGCCGCGTTCGCACCCGCCGAGCGCGAGGGCGAGCGCGGCGACGGCGCAGGCGACGCGGACGCAGGCGCGGCGGGTCAATAGAGGACCCCCGCGCCGAGGTCGAGCGCCCACTGGCGCTTCGAGCCGGGCGGCACCGAGCGATCGATCGCGTCGGGCGGAGCGACGTCGAACGCGACCGCGCCGGAGAGCGAAAAGTGCGCCACCCGCAGCGCGAGCCCCGCGCTCAGCGCGACGCGACGCATCGACAGCCGCGGCGGACGCACGTCGTTCGCGGCGTCACCGCCGCAGGTGGGGAGCGGCCGCTCGGGCGCCGGAGCGCACTGCCCGAGCGCGTCGACCTCGGGCGTCAGGTCGACCGTGCTGGCGCGCGTCAGGGTCCAGTGCAGGCGCGCCGACAGCAGCGGCGACAGCACGACGCGCTCGCCGGCGACGAAGGGCTTCGAGAGCGTCAGGTCGACGCTCGGGAGGATGAGGGTCGCGCCCCCGAGCCCCATGACGACGCGCACGGCGCCGCCGACCGCGACGTCGGGCAGGTACGCGAAGGCACCGCGGTCGAGGCCTTCGAGGGGCGCGACGCGCAGGCTCGCGCCCCACAGCCACGCGCCGTCGAGGAGCACCCGACCCAGCGTGCCGGCCGCCTCGATGCCGAGCGGGAGCCCCTTTCGGACCTCCGCCGTGAAGGCCGTCACCGCGTCGCGGCTCCGCCGCGCCGGCACCGCTCGACGAAAGTAGGGCGCGCCGGCGTCGACGCCGGCGACCGACGTGTGCAGCTCGAGGGCCGCGCCGTTCGAGCCGAGCGTCGCCGCCGGGGTGGTGACGACCCGCGCGAGCGCGAACCCCAGCGCGGACGTGAGCCGAGCGTAGGCGTCCC
Organism: Myxococcales bacterium; assembly: GCA_020430775.1. Taxonomy (GTDB): domain Bacteria; phylum Myxococcota_A; class Polyangia; order Polyangiales; family Houyiibacteriaceae; genus JAGQJE01. Next base: position 2,318 of record JAGQJE010000086.1, on the reverse strand, counting down.
GGTCGAAGCAATAGACCGGCCCGCCCGGCGGGCAGCGCACGCCGGAGTGCTGCGCGCGGAGCCCGGAGAGCACGACCCGACGCTCGTCCGCGCGCGCGGCGCGTGGCGTCACCGCCGACGCGAGCGTGGCGACCACACAGCACATGGCGAGCAGCGCGCGGCGCATCGGTGGACCGTCAGGGGACACAGCCATCGTCGTACCAGCGCCCCTCGGATGCGTCGACATGCAGGTCCCCTGCGCGCCCGTCGAGGGTGCGCCGGTCAGTCGATGCCGACGGCGTGGCGCACGCGCCGCATCGTCGCGGCGGCGATGGCCCGGGCGCGCTCGGCGCCGGCGGCGAGGGTCGCCTCGAGGCCGGCCTCGTCGGCGCGGATCGCCTGGTAGCGCTCACGCTTCGGCCCGAGCTCCGCCTCGAGCGCCTCGAACAGGTCTTGCTTCGCGTGGCCCCAGCCGTAGCCGCCTGCGCGGAGCTTCGTCGCCATCTCGTCCGCCCGCGCCGGCGCGACCTGGCGGTACAGCCGATAGACCACGGAGCCCTCGGGCTCCTTCGGTGCCTCGAGGGGCTCGCTGCTCGTCGCGATGCGCATGACGGCCTTGCGCAGCTCGGACGCCGGAGCGAAGAGCGGCAGCGCGTTCCCGCGGCTCTTGCTCATCTTCTCGCCGTCGGTGCCGGGCACGAGCGGCGCGTCGTCGACGAGGGCCTCCGGGACGACGAGCGTCCCCTCCCCGTAGAGGTGGTTCAGCCGCTTCGCGACGTCGCGCGTGAGCTCGATGTGCTGGCGCTGATCCTCGCCGACGGGCACTACGTGCGCATCGTAGAGCAGGATGTCCGCGGCCATCAGCACGGGGTAGTTGAAGACGCCCGCGCTCGGCGCCTCGCCGCGGTCGAGCGCGGCCTTGTAGGCGTGCCCGCGCTCGAGCTGACCCGTCGCGAGCAGGCAGCTCAGCACCCACGCGAGCTCGAAGACCTCGCGCACGTCGCTCTGGCGGTAGAGCAGGGTCTGCGCGGGATCGAGCCCGGAGGCGATCCACGCGGCCGTCACGTCCCGGGTGTACTGCCGGAGCAGCGCCGGATCGCGGACGGTCGTCAGGGCGTGGTAGTCCGCGATGAAGTAGAGCGTGCGGTAGGAGCGCGCGAGCGCGAGCGCCGGCCGAATCGCCCCGAGGTAGTTGCCGAGGTGCGGGTTGTTCGTCGGCTTGATGCCGGTGAGCGACGTCTTCACAGCCGCGAGAAGTTGGCCGATCTCGACACCACCCGCAACAGGGGTATCTTCGCGTCCCGAGGGAGGAAGCGTGAGCGAACGTCCGTTTCGAGTGCTGGGAATCCAACAGGTCGCCATCGGCGGCGCCGACAAGCGCGCGCTGCGAAGGCTGTGGGTCGACACGCTCGGCCTTACGCCGAAGGGGAGCTTCCAGAGCGAGCGCGAGAACGTCGACGAGGACATCGTCGCGGCCGGCGCCGGCGCCTTCGAGGTGGAGGTCGACCTGATGCAGCCGATCGACGCCGCCAAGAAGCCCCGCGTCGACACCCCCGCGCTCAACCACGTCGGGCTGTGGATCGACGACCTGGCCGCCGCGGTCGCGTGGCTCACCGACCAGGGCGTGCGCTTCACCCCCGGCGGCATTCGCAAGGGCGCCGCGGGCCACGACGTCTGCTTCATCCACCCGAAGGGCAACGACGCCGCCCCGATCGGCGGCGAAGGCGTGCTCATCGAGCTCGTGCAGGCGCCCGCAGACGTCATCGACGCCGTGACCGCGCTCGGAGGCTGACCACCCGATGCGGCGGTCGTCGCGCCGAGCGGCCCGTCGGGCGCTCCTGATCTGCCTCGTCGCGTGGGCGGCCGGGACGCAGACCGCGACGGCGCAACCGCGGCACGGCGCGCCCGAACGAGCCGCCGAGCGCGTCGCGCTCCTGCCGCCCCGCGGCCCAGCCGACTCGACGCTCGCGGACCACGTCGAGGCCGCGCTCGCAGAGGCGCTGCGGTCGCTCGGACGCGAGGTGAAGCGCGCGAGGCCCACGACGTCACAGGGCGACGGGACGGCGAGCGCCCTCGCGGCGCTCGGGCGGCGGCTCGGCGCCCGCTGGGTCGTCGAGCCAGCCGTGCGACCGAGCGCTGGCGGTTATTGGCTCACGCTGCGCGTTGGCTACGCCCCCCTCGCGCGCGTGGAGTCGATCGACGCGGAGGTGCGGCTGTCCCGAGAGCCGGCGCGGCTCGCGGAGCTCCTGGACGCCATGCTGCGCCCTCGGGGCGTCGGGCCGCGCGCGCAGCAGCTCGCGGGCGCCGACACCGTCGGACGCGCGCTCGAGACCAGCCAG
>JAGQJE010000085.1 GCA_020430775.1 Myxococcales bacterium | reverse complement strand
GTTGACGGCCAGCACGTCGCCGCGGCCAGGGTCGGCGTACCAGGTGAAGACGTGGGTGGGCGCGGCGCTCTGCCGGCGCTCGTGGAAGTGGAAGCCGCCGTCGTCGACGTAGAATTCGAACTCCTCGCGGCTCGCGAGGCGCCGCAGGAAGCGGGCGTCGGTCTCGCCCGTCTGGTTGATGACCTCGAGCACCTCGCCGGTGTCCTCGACGTCGACCAGCGTGCCCTCGTACCCGTGTTCTTCCGCGACGGCTCTGGCGACGTCAGCGCGGCTCATGTTCTCGAAGGCGCGGGTCTTCGACTCCCGATCCATGAGCACGCTGGTGGCGCGGCCCTCGAGGGTCAGCGTGGTGAAGCCCTTGAGCTTGCGGACGACCACGCGGCGCGGCGGCGCCATGTTGCCGGGGTAGCCCCAGCTCACCTCGAGCACCGCCCCGCCGGCGAGGTCCTCGCGGTCGAAGAGCGAGAGGTCGAAGTTGTCGAGCTGGATGGAGACCTGGTCGGCCTTGCGCTCGGCGTCCTCGAAGGTGAACGCGATGATGCGGCCGCCGAGGTCGAGGGGTTCGCCGCCCTCGGCCTGCTCGTCGGGGAGCAACGTGATGCGCACGCCGGGCGCGCTACGGTCGACGATCGGGTTCACGCCGCCCTCCGCCGCTGCTCGGAGAGGATCACGTCGGTGAGCACCCGGACCGACGGCACGAAGAGCGCGCGCCCGGGCTCGAGCGCGAGCGTCGGATCGACGATGGGGTCCGGCTGGAAGTCGGCGATGACCCACCAGAAGCCGCAGGCCCTCGGCAGCGGCGCGAAGTAGGTCCCGGCGAGGCCCCAGAGCGTGTCGCCCTGGACGACCGTGTGCCGCCGCGTGTCGGCGAGCTCGCGGTAGCCGTAGGGCTCGCGCTCGCTCAGGAAGAGCCGGCCCGCCTCGTCGCGGGTGCCGAGGGTGAAGCGGTGCCGGGAGCCGGACGCGGGCGGCATGGTCAGACCTCCTCCCGCAGCGCCTCGGAGGTCACCCGTACGTCCAGGATCTCCTCGAAGGACACGTTGGCGGCGTAGACCAGCGCGCGGCCGTCGACGCCGAACTGCCGGTACTGGAACTCCACGCCGGTGAGCACCGCCTCGACGGTGAGCACGCCGGGCCAGATGAAGAGCGTGCGCGGCGGCGCGGTGGCGGCGACGCCCTCGGTCGCCTCGGGCGGCACCGTCAGCGCGCGCAGGAAGGCGCGGAACTCCATGATGTCGACGTCGCCGGGCTGCTCCGCCGCGAAGACGCGGTCGAGGTAGAACTCGACGCCGCTCAGCTCGCGGTTGCCGGTGCTCTGGTACTGCAGCACCTGGTGCGAGAGCCCGGGCACGGCGAGGCGGTTCCAGTTGACCTGCACCTTCTCGACGAGCTGCGTCGGGTTGAACAGGCACTCGACGGCCTCGCCGGTCACGACGTTGACCAGCGAGCAGCGCGGCGGGCGGGTGTCGAAGGGCATCGCGGCGCTCCTCGTCTAGTACGCGGGCACGGGCGTGAAGGCCCGGCTCGCGTTGTCCTGGTTGGCGTTGTGCGTGGCGCGGGCGATGGTCTCGCCGTCGACCTGGACCTGGATCTGGAAGGGCGGCGGCTGGCCCCGCTCGCGGGCGCGGTCGTTGGCGAAGCCGCGGAGGTTCGCCTCGAGCTGCGCGAAGTCGTTCATGCGGTTGGTGGCGTCGGCCGCCGACGGCATCGCCGAGCTCGCCGCCTCGGCCCGGCGCGCGGTGTCCTGCGTGTTCCCCACCGCCGAGAACGAGTCCTCGGTGCGGACCTCGGTGGAGAGCGGCTGCCGGCTCAGGCGCTCGAGGCTCTCGGGCAGCAGCGCGTCCGGGATCTCCCGCAGGATGCGGATGACCATGTCCTTGATGGCGTCGAACACGGACTGGATCGCCCGGCCGACGCCCCGGAAGAAGTCCACGACGGGCTGCAGGAAGCTCATGATGCCGTCGGCGATGGACTGGAAGATCCCCGTGAACCAGCGCCAGATGCCGACGAAGAACTGCCCGACGCCGCGGAAGAAGTTGCCGATGGACTCGACCGCGCCGGCGATGGCGTTCGGCAGCGTGTCGGT
>JAGQJE010000084.1 GCA_020430775.1 Myxococcales bacterium | reverse complement strand
GTTCTGAGGGGTCCAGTGAGCGTGCGCCCCCGCAAGGCCCGACTGAGGCGCACTCTCCGTGCGCCGCAGGGAGGGACTGAGGCGGTAAGCCGCTCAATGGGCCGCTCAGGGCCCGAATGCGTTCACCGGAGGCCGTGTCGGCGCAGCAAATGAAAGAAATGCGACCGATCGACCTTCGCGAGCCGCGCGGCCTTCGAGACGTTGCCCTCCGCTTTGTCGAGCCAGTGCGCGAGGTAGCGCGCCTCGAAGCGCGCTAGCACCGCGGCCCGCGCGTCCTTGTACGGGAGCGGAAGGAGCGGCGGCAGCGCGATCTGGCCTGAGCCGTCGACGGCGCCCTCGTCACCGACGAGAGAGCGGGAGAGCGACGGCGGCTCGCCCATCGCGACGGTCGCCTCGACCACGTTGCGCAGCTCCCGGACGTTGCCTGGCCAGTGGTGCTGGCGCAGCGCGGCCAACACCTCGGGCCCAAAGACTGCTTCGGGCGAGTCTTCTACGCCGCACTCCGAGAGGAAGTGCGACACCAAGAGCTCGAGATCCTCGTCGACGCGCGCGCGCAGCGCCGGCACCTCGAGGCGCACCACCGCGAGGCGGTAGTAGAGGTCGAGCCGAAACTTGCCCGCGTTGACCTCGGCGCGCAGGTCGCGGTGGGTGGCCGCGACCACGCGCACGTCGACGTCGATCTCCGCGCGACCGCCGACGCGTCGAAAGCGCTTCCGTTCGAGCGCGCCGAGGAGCGTCGGCTGCAGCTCGGGCGAGAGCTCGCCGACCTCGTCGAGAAAGAGCGTGCCCCCGTGCGCGCGCTCGAACGCGCCGGCGTGCTGGTGATCGGCGCCCGTGAAGGCCCCGCGCTCGTGACCGAAGAGCTCGCTCGCGACGAGGTTCGGCGCCATCGCCCCGCAGTCGACGGTGACGAAGGGCCCGCTGCTCCGGTCGCTCAGGTCGTGGATCGCCCGCGCGATGAGCTCCTTGCCGGTGCCGGACTCGCCCACGACGAGGGTGGACGCCCCGCTCGCCGCGACCCGCGCGACCTGCGTCATGAGCCGGCGCATCACGGCGCTCCGGCCGTAGATGTCGCCGATGTGGTCCGCCGAGTGGACGACGAGATCGACCGAGTCGGACGGATCGAGCCGTAGGACCGTGCGCCCGAGCTGAAGCCGCGCCTTGACGGGCAGCAGCGCCTCGGTGACGCGGACGCCGTTGACGTGCGTGCCGTTCGTCGACCCCTGGTCACGCACCCAGACGCCGTCCGGCGCGCAGACGAGATCGGCGTGAAAACGCGAGACGGTGGGATCGGTCAGCACGAGGGCGTTACCGTCCGCGGTCCCGACGCTCATCGTGTCCGAGTCGCCCGCCACGACGAGCCCGGCGTCCGGCCCCTCGACGACGCGCGCGACGACGGTGTCGACGGTCAAGTACGGCGGCGCGTCGCTCTCATAACGGAGGGTCTTCTTCACGTCGCTGCCCGTGTCCTCGGTCGCGCGGAATCATCGCCGCGCCGCGGCAGCGCCAGGAACCCGGCCAGCGCGTACCGTCGGTGGCGATCGGAGTCGGACGACATCATGCTCGCCTTCGACGACGTCGCGTCCGGCGTATTCGATGCTATCCCTATTTGCGGACTGTTGCACCCACGCGTCTTCGTATCGAGCCACGGTGCCGTCCGAAACCTCATGAGCGCCTCTTCCTCCACTACGACGCAGCCGGGGCTTCGGTTTCCCTTCCGGACCAAACTGACCATCGCCGCCTCCCTGCTGGCGGTCGTCCCGCTCGTCGCGCTCAGCGTACGCCTGCTCGACGTCGCCGACACGACCGTGCGCACGATGAGCCAGGAGTACCAGAACGCCATCGCAGATGACGTCGCGCGCACCATCGACCACACGCTCGGCACCGCCCAGGACGGCCTCGACGCGATCGGGCGGACGCTCACCGACGCGACGATCGCCTCCGCGGACGCCGTCGCGCTCGCGCGCCACCTCGTGTCCTCGAACGTCAACCTCGACCAGGCGAGCATCTACGACGCCCGCGGCGCCCTGATCGACACCATCCGCGAGGAGGGCGCGGTCCGCGTCGCGGCTCCCGCGCGCCTCGACGACGCGCTGCGCGCCGCCGCCGACCGCGACGGCCTCGCGAC
>JAGQJE010000083.1 GCA_020430775.1 Myxococcales bacterium | reverse complement strand
CGAAGCATTTCACCAAGTTTTGGTTTCTCAGCCATCAAAGCCTCCTAAAGAACCCCTCAGCCCGGATCAAATTATCACCGGGAGAGAGGCCGTGTTAAGCTTAGATAGCGTGATCGATAGCCATAACACCGAAGTCTTCAACCGTACCGGAGTAGATCGAATGATATTTCGGCTTCAGGAGACCAAACATCTTGTCAACGTTGATACCAGGAGAACTGTTATAGTTAAACCACTTCTCAGCCCACTCAGGCGAACCAAGGTCAGCCATACCGAGAGCCTGCGAACCACAGACCAGCATACGCGAACCATCGACAGTAGAACCAGAACCCCACTTCGAACCAGAAGCAGCACCCTTGGTGTTATAAACCAGACGATGCTCGTGCAGTACCAGACCATCAACGGTAACGGTACCACCAGAGAAGAACGGATTCATTTTACCACGTTCCAGACCAGTCACAACAGCACGCTGGAAGTCCTGATCCTTCTTAAGCTGTGCCAGACCTTCAGGGCGAACGAAAGCAACATAGTACTCTTTTCCACCAGCCATCAGCGGCTTAACGTAGTTGGTCTTAGCCAGGGTAACGATATCGACGATAGACTGATAGCTCAGCGTATCTGTAGCATCGACCGAGGCAGTAGCACCAGCAGCAAGACCAGTATAAACACTGGAAGCATCATTGGTCACGCGATAGTGGCGGTTAGTTGTAGGAGCAGACACATCCGAGGCAAATGCCAGGGTAGAGAATGCACCAGATGTACGAGCCGAGCCGTCGTTATTGAAACCATAACCAATACCCGACAGAGTCAGGAATGCAAGCTGGTCCATACGGTTAGCCAGCCAGTAAGCCAGACGATCACGGGCATGTTCACGGAACTTGACCACAGTCTTCTGCTCAGCCAGTTTACCCTTCTGACGTACGCCATGAGAGATCAGATCAATCGAGATGGTGTCCGTATAGGTCATCATCTCTTCTTCATTACCCTCACGCTCATTATCACCAACGATACCGTCATCTACCAGATCAGCCAACAGGTGCATAATACAAAATGTTAGCTTAATATTTCTACTAAGATCAGACTATATCTTCAATAAGTTTATTGTATTTTTCTGCATTCTCTTTAGCAGAGACTATTTGGAGATTATCCTTGCAATGAAGTCCACAAACTAGCTCATTCTGTAACGGAATAACATGATCAACGTGATGTTGTATTCCAGTATCTAAGGTTCTTTGTCTAGCCTCTAGATAAATAAGCTTGATATCCTCTATCTCACACCAAGATGGTGTAGCTTTTCTCTTTGATGCTCTACGCTTAGCCTTATGAGCGTTTGAAAGATGACGATTAATTCTATGCCACTCTTTCATTCGTTCGTTAAGAAGGTCTGAATTCTGCTCTCTATACCTTTTATTGTATTCTGAGACTTTGTCAGGATTCTTACTTCTATACTTCTTTGCGGCTTTCTGGGCGATCTTTTTATACTTCTGAGTAGATCGTCTCTTAGCCTCACATTCTTTACAAGTATTTAAGTACCCATCAGCCATATGACTGTTTCTATAGAATGCCTTAAATATCTTTATTTCTCCACAAACAATACACTCTTTCACTCATTGCTCTCCGTTTCGGGCTTAGCCCTACTCCCTTTCGGGATAGTCGTTGAGGGTTCCCCTATTCGGGGCTTCCCTGCTGATTGTCCAATCTATTAGTTTTTAAACATTCACGCTTGAGCTTATTTCATCTCTACGTTGTAGTCTAATAGCTTAAGGAGTTTCCAGCTATAAGAAGAGAATTTCTGGCTTTAATTAGGCGGCCAGTAGCAGGCTATTAATGTCAACCTGCTCACCTTTCTCAGTACGAGTAAGTTCAGTAATACGCTGAATAACGTTGTTTTCGCCAGTACCCGTGAACTTACT
>JAGQJE010000082.1 GCA_020430775.1 Myxococcales bacterium | reverse complement strand
GAGCCCAATGGAAAACCCCACAACGACCGCTATGTTGCGATAAGTTGCCGCAATCCCGGCGACTATCTGAACATACGGCAAAGCCACAAGCGAAGCCAAGAGCGCAACAAACTGTCGTGATTCCTTCGTATCCACAACGAACGTCATGGCGTGCACTGGTCGTAGGGATGCGGAAGAGAGTTGTCGCTAGCCCACTGCTCGTCCTTCCATCCACCTCCGCGGTAGAAGTCTACGTCTTGCGCCAGCAGGTCGTTGTCACGCCTAAAGAAGAGGCGAAATTTGTCATCATTATAAAACTCTCCGCCAACGAAATCAGGTGTCTTATTGTAGAAATCCGAAGGGCGTGTTCCGGAGAAGTGACGTTCCGGCGGTTGCAAAAACCCATCGATATTACGCATCTCTCCAGGCTGCATAACATCGGACTGCCAGTCTTCAGTTACGACTGGAATCGGTGTATCGGAATTGTTGACCCACCACGCTAGCCCACTCGGGTCGACGAAGTTTACCGGGTCGCCGCCTGCGTACCCGTAGAGCAGCGTGTCGCCGCCGGCGAAGAGGAGGGGGTCTTTGGTGGTCCAGCGGCCGGTTTCAGGGTCGTAGTCTCGGGCGCCGAAGTGGACGAGGTGGGTGTCGGGGTCGTAGAGGCCGCCGGCGAAGCCGAAGGGCTGGAAGCCTGGGTTGGTGTCGCTCAGGACGCGGCCGTAGGCGGTGTAGTCGATGGCTTGTGCGACCGCGCCTGAAGCGATGTCGATGACGCGGCGGACGGAGCCTCGCCAGTCGGTGACGACGCGGTAGGTGGCGTCCGGGGTGACGATGAGGCCGGGGACGTTGCGGCCGCTGGTATAGAGGTAGAGCTGGCCGCGGCTTGGGCTCGCCGCGGGGCGCAGGGCGTCGAGGTAGACGAGGGTGTCGGTGACGGGGCCGCTCCCGACGCGGCGGCCAACGCGGCGGCCCGCGGCGTCGATGAGGTAGCTGACCTCGATGCCGGTCGGGAGCGTGACGGCGAGCAGGCGGCCCAACTCGTCGTAGTGGTACGCGGTGTGCTCGCCTGAGACCGTGTCGCTGCGGCTCTCGAGCTGGCCGGTCGCGTTGTAGGTGAAGTCGAGGTGGCCGTAGTGCAGCAGCCGGTCCTGCGCGTCGAGCGCGACGTCGCCGCTCGCCTGAGCGCCCGACGCTTGGTGCCCGGGCGCTGCGCCCTGGCCTCCGGCGCGCAGGTCGGTCCACGTGATGCGGTTGCCGTTGGCGTCGTAGTCATAGGATTCGCGCAGGGCGCCATCGACGTGGACCTCATGCAGGCGGCCGGCGGCGTTGTAGGTGTAGGCGTAGACGGTGGTGGTGTCGCCGTCGGTCTCGGCGCGGGACTTGATGCGGCCCGCAGCGTCGTAGGTGAAGAGGTTGGTGAGCTCGCCGCCCGGCCATTGGTGCGATGCAGAGGTCGGGGCGCCGAAGTCGTCGTGGACGTAGCCGCTCGTGACGACACCGGCGTGGACGATGAGCGGCAGGCCCGACTCCGGGTCACGCGAGATCGTCATCGGACCGGCGTCGGTCACGAGCCCGTCCGGGTCGTAGACGTAGCTGGCCGTGAGACCGAGCGCGCTCAGCGCCTTGACCCGGCCGGTGAAGGGCTGGGCTGGCGGGCCGCTCGAGCCGGGCTCGGGCGCCGGGCCGTAGTCGAACGCCACCTCGCCCGAGACGCCGCCCGACCAGGTGAGCTTGGTGACGAGCGGGCCATCGCGCTCGATCGCGGTCGTGACGGCCGACGCGCCCGCGTACTGCGGCATCGTCGCGCCTACGAGCGCATCGCCGCTAACGACGGCGGGGCTCTCGCCCGGGGGTGGCGTCGGGGCGACGCGCGGCTCGTAGTCGAGCGTGACGTCACCCACGCCGAGCGTCATCTTCGACAGGCGCAGGCCGTGCGCCGGGTCGTACTCGAACGTGACCGTGCGTCCGTCCGGGAGCGTGGCCAAGGTCGGCGCGCCATCCTTGTCGTACGCCCACGAGGTCGCGGTGTCGGTCAGGCCCGACACGGCCGGCGGGGTGTAGCTCGCGAGCTGGTCCCAGCCGCCCGCGGTGAACAGGTGCGCCGCGGTGTCGTCGTGTGCGGGCGTCGCGGGTGGGGTGAGGGCCAGGAGGTTGCCCTCGGCGTCGAAGTCGAAGCGCGTCGTCGCGCCCCCCGAGTCGGTCACCGACTCCGGACGCAGCATCGCGCTCCACGAAAAGCGCACCGGCACGCCCTGCCCCGGCAGCGCCTCAGCCTCCGAGGCCGCCGCGCCGGGCGCCTGCACCGACGACGGCAGCCAGCTCGCCTGCACTGCGTCATAGCCGTAGCGCGTCGCCCGCGCCTCTTCACCTGCCCCCTGCGTCACGGTCGTGATCCGCCCATGCAGATCATCATACGCGAAGTGCACCGGCGCGAAGCCGCTGGCCGCGATCGTCGCTACGCGTCCGTCCTGGCCGAGCGTGGTCTTGATCACGCGACCGGCGGGGGTGGTGGTCGTCCAGGTGTTCGTCGCGAGGTCCCACGCGCGCACGGTGTCGCCGGTCGGGCCGCTGAGCGTCTCGGTGTAGG
>JAGQJE010000081.1 GCA_020430775.1 Myxococcales bacterium | reverse complement strand
CGCGCCTCCGGCTCTACTCCGATGGAGGCCGCGCCGTCGAGCGCCGTCCTCCGACGACCCGTCGCATCGGAGGCGCGCGCATGTCCCACGTCATCACCTGCCCCTCGGGGCTCACCGGCCGCGTCCGCGGCATGAAGGTCCGCGAGGAGCGGATCCTCGCCGACCGCAAGCTCGCCAAGAGCGGCGGGCAGGTCGATGAGCTGCTCGGGGCGTGCTGGGAGGAGACGCTCGACCCTGGGCCCTACGACTTCGGCGACAAGGGGATCGACTGGGGCGCGGTGCTCCAGGGCGACCGCTTCTACGCGCTGCTCCAGGTCCGCGCGCTGACCTACGGGCCCGAGTACGCCTTCGCCCTCGGCTGCCAGAACGACGGCTGCCGCGCGCGCTTCGAGTGGGAGCTCGACCTCGGCGAGCTGCCCGTGCGCCGCCTCGGCGACGAGAGCCGCGCGGCGTTCACCGCCGGCAACCGCTTCGAGACCACGCTGCCCGACGCGGGCGTGCGCGTGTGGTTCCGGCTCTTCACCGGCGCCGACGAGCGGCGGCTGCCCCAGCTCCGCCGCACCGCCGGCGACCGCATCCTCTCGGCGATGCTCGGCTGGCGCGTGCTCGAGGTCGAGGGCGTGCCCGAGAAGGACAAGCGCCGCTTCCTCGAGGACCTCAGCCTGCGCGACGCCGACTTCCTCGTCGACGAGTTCGACCGGGTCGACTGCGGCGTGGACACGGCCATCGAGGTCGAGTGCCCCGAGTGCTTCACCGTCCAGGAGGTGGAGCTCCCTTTCGACCGGGGGTTCTTCCTGCCTGGGAAGGCGAGGACGGCGAGGCGCCGGGACCGGAGCAGCTCTTCCCTCGGGTGAGCCTCGACGGCTGGCGCGAGGGCCTCTTCCAGCTCTGCTGGCGACAGCACGGCGGCTCGGGGCTCGGCGCGACGCTCTCCGAGGCCCTCGACCTCTCCACCACCGACCGGGACTGGCTGCTCGAGCGCGTCGGGCAGCAGCGGCAGCGCGAGGCCCGCGAGATCGAGAAGGCAGGCAGACGAAGGTAGTCGGACATGGCGCTCAACAACCTCGGCCTCGGCTTCGTCTTCACCGCGCGCGACCTCGCGTCGGCGAAGATGGCCCACCTCGAGCGGCAGTTCGGGAGCCTCGACGAGCGGGTCACCGGGGGCGCCGCGCGCATGTCGTCGGCCTTCCGCCAGCTGGGCGTGGGCCTCGCCGTGTTCACCGCTGGCGCGGCCGTCGTCGCCGGCAGCCTCGCCCTCGCCAACGCCGCCGGGCGCTTCGAGCAGGGGCTCGCGGCGGTCGGGGCCGTCACGCGCGCCACCACGCAGCAGCTGCGGATGCTCCGCGACGCGGCGATCGAGGCCGGCTCGGTCACGCAGTTCTCGCCCGACGAGGCCGTCGAGGGGCTCCAGTCCCTGGCGACCGCGGGGCAGACCGCGGAGCAGGCGACGCGCACGCTCATCCCGGTGCTCGACCTCGCGGCGGGCTCCTTGGGGCAGCTCGGCGTGGCCCAGGCCGCCGAGGCGGTCGTCGGCACGCTCAACGCCTACGGCATGTCCGCCGACCAGGCCGCGTCGGTCACCGATCGCCTGCTGCGGATCACCCAGCTCTCGAACTTCCAGGCACGCGACTTCGAGGCCGGCCTCGCGAAGGCCGCCGCCGCGGGCTCCGTGTTCGGGCAGGAGCTCAACGACGTGCTCATCACGATGGGCCTGCTCCGGAACCGCAACATCGACGCCTCGTCCTCGTCGACCGCCTTCCGCGAGGCGGTGCGGCGCGTGGGCGCGGAGAGCCGCGCGCAGCAGGCGATCCTCGGCGCGGGCGTCGACATCTTCGACCAGCAGAGCGGGCGCATGCGCTCGATCGTCGACATCATGCTCGACTTCGCCGACGTCACCCGCGGCATGTCCGAGGAGGAGCGCAACCGCCGGGTCGCCACCGCCTTCGGCGCGCGCGGCCTGCTGGCCTTCAACGCGATCCTCAACGCCTCGTTCACGACGATGCGGGACGGCCGCGAGGTGACCCTGCAGGGCGCCGAGGCCATCGAGGCGCTGCGCCAGGAGATGGGCAACGCCGGCGGCACCGCCCAGAGCTTCCGCGAGCAGCTCCTCGACACCTTCGAGGGCCAGAAGACCCTCGTGCAGGGCCTCGTGCAGACGCTGGCCGTCGTCTTGGGCGAGCCCTTCGCGGCCGTGTTCAAGCCCATCGTCGGCGCGCTCGCGAGCCTGCTCAGCGGGCTCATTAGGGCCATCCAGGCGGTGCCGGCGCCCATCAAGAAGCTCTTCGCCGGGCTGGCCGTCGGCGCGGGCGTGTTCCTCACGCTGGTCGGCGGCGTCATCGCGGCCAAGGCCGCCGTCGCGCTGCTGGCGATCGGGTTCAAGGCGCTGGGCATCACCCTCGGCGGCGTGATGGCGACGCTGCTG
>JAGQJE010000080.1 GCA_020430775.1 Myxococcales bacterium | reverse complement strand
CGCTGCAACGACGGGGCGGTCGTGCTCGGTCCCCTGATGCACGCGTTCGAGTGGCGCGACGACGACTACGACCTGCTCGCGGCGGGCTCGCTCGCGGGTCACCTCGTCGAGTGCGGCACGCAGTGTACGGGCGGGCTCTTCACCGACTGGCGCGACGTCCCGGGCTGGGAGAACATGGGCTTTCCGGTCGCGGAGTGCAGCGCCGACGGCGACGTCGTCATCACGAAGCCCGCCGACACGGGCGGGCTCGTCACGCCGGCGACCGTCGGGGAGCAGCTCGTCTACGAGATCGGCGACCCCGCGGCGTACATCCTGCCAGACGTGGTCTGCGACCTCCGCGACGTGACCATGACGCAGGAGGGCCCCGACCGCGTGCGGGTGCGCGGCGCGCGGGGACTGCCGCCCACGCCGACGTATAAGGTGAGCGCGACCTACGTCGACGGGTTCCGGCTGCTCGGGACGCTGCTCATCCGTGGGTTCGAGGCCGACGCGAAGGCGGAGCGGGTCGGCGAGGCGCTCATCGCCCGCGCGCGGCGCCTCTTCGCGGACCGCGGCCTGGCGGACTTCGACGAGACGTCCGTCGAGGTGGTGGGCGCCGAGGCCGGATACGGCGCGCAGCGGCGGGTCCAGTCGGCGCGCGAGGCGGTGCTGAAGATCGCGGCGCGCCACCCGAACCGCGACGCGCTCGCGCTCTTCGGCGAAGAGATCGTCCCGGCGGGGACGAGCATGGCGCAGGGCATCACGGGCATCTTCGGCGGCCGGCCGAAGCCCGTGCCGGTCGTGCGGCTCTTTTCGTTCCTCGTGCCGCGCGAGCTGGTCGCGGTGTGGGTGAGCCTCGACGACGAGCGCTGGGAGCCGGCGCTCGCCGGCGGGGTTCCGCTCGATCCGCCGCGCGCGCCGGCGCCCCGCATGGAGCGTGCGGCGGCCGCGACCCCGTCCGGCGCGACGGTCGAGGTACCCCTCCGGACGCTCGCCTGGGCGCGCAGCGGCGACAAGGGCGACAAGGCGAACATCGGGGTGCTCGCGCGGCTCCCAGAGTACGTGCCGGCGATCGCCGCGCAGGTCACGCCCGAGGCGGTCAAGGCGTACTTCGCCCACCTCGTCGAGGGCGAGGTCGAGCGCTTCGAGCTGCCCGGAATGCACGGGTTCAACTTCTTGATGCACGAGGCGCTCGGCGGCGGCGGCATCGCGTCGCTCCGCTACGACCCGCAGGGCAAGGGGCTCGCGCAGATGCTCCTGGACCTGCCGGTGCGGGTGCCGGCGTCGTGGGCGCGAGGCGGTCAGTGAAAATCGCGTGACCGAGGTTGCGCGCCGGCGAGCTTCTCCGTGGGGAGGAAGGTCGGTTCGAAGAGGCGCTCGGCGATGAGGTGGGTGACGCCGGAGACGACCTGGAGCTTTCCGCGCAGGCCGAGCAAGACGGCGGTCTTCGCGAGGCGCGCGTAGCGTTCGAAGACGCGCTCCCACAGGACCGCGTTCACGAAGCCGGTCTCATCCTCGAGCGTGAGGAAGGTCACCCCCGAGGCGGTGTGGGGGCGCTGCCGGCAGATCACGACGCCGACGTAGTCGACGCGCGCGCCGTCCCGGAGGCCGCGGATCGTCCTCGCGTCGGGCACGCCCTGGGCGCTCAAGGCCGCCCGCAGCGCGGCCATCGGGTGGCCACGCGTGCTGTGGTCGCTCGCGCGGTAGTCCCAACGCACCTGCTCGAAGCGATCGAGCGGTGCAAAGCACGCGCGCGCCTCGGGGACGTGCAGCGGGAGCGCGAGCTGCGCGACCGGCTCACGGCCCTCGGACGTCGCTTCATGTGCGCTCGGGAGCACACCCGCCGCGTGCGCCCAAAAGCGCGTCTCGGCGCGGCTCGCCCAGAGCGCCGCCCTCCGCCCGGGGACGAGCGCGTCGAGCGCGCCCGCCTCGGCGAGCGCGAGCAGGTGACGCTCGGAGAGCCCGGTTGTGCGCACGAACGCTTCGAGGGAGGCGTAAGGAGGTCCTGGGCGCTCGAGGGATGCGCGCTCACGCTCACCGAGCCCGCGGACGTACCGCAGCCCCATCCGCACCGCCTGCTGCGGCGCGTCGTGCCGCCCGTCCCCCGCGTCGTCGCCGTCGCTCTCGACCCGGGCGACCGGCGTACGTGCTCCCCACGCGCCCTCCCCCGCGTCGCCGCCGTCGCGCACCCGATCGGCGACCGCGACGCCTCGACCGTGTGTATCGCCACGAGCCTCCAAGGTGCACTCCCACGCGCTCCGCTGCACGCAGATCGGGCGGACCTCGACGCCGTGGCGGCGCGCGTCCTCGATGAGCGTCGACGGCGCGTAAAAGCCCATCGGCTGCGCGTTGAGCATCGCGCAGAGGAAGACGTCCGGGTGGTGGCATTTGAGCCAGGCCGTCACGTAGGCGAGCAACGCAAACGAGGCCGCGTGGCTCTCCGGGAAGCCGTACTCGCCGAAGCCGCGGATCTGGGCGAACGTGCGCTCGGCGAACTCCTCGGCCACTCCGTGCGCGACCATCCGCTCGACGATGCGATCGTGGTGGGCCTCGATGCGCCCGTGTTTGTTCCAGGCGGCCATGTCGCGACGGAGCTGATCGGCCTCGCCGGGGGTGTAGTCCGCGGCGAGCACGGCGAGCTTCATCACCTGCTCCTGGAAGATCGGCACGCCGAGCGTCTTGTGCAGGACGCGCTCGAGCGAAGGGTGGGGATACGTCGTCGGCTCGCTGCCTTCGCGCCGTCGCAGGTAGGGGTGGACCATGTCTCCCTGGATCGGGCCGGGCCGCACGATCGCGACCTCGATGACGAGGTCGTAGAAGGTCGCCGGGCGCAACCTCGGGAGCATCGCCATCTGAGCGCGGCTCTCGATCTGGAAGAGGCCCGCCGTGTCGCCGCGGCTGATCATGCGGTAGGTGTCCGGGTCCTCGGCGGGGACGGTGGCGATCGCGTACGAGCGGCCGTGGTGCGCCTTCAAGAGGTCGAACGCGTGGTGGATGCACGTGAGCGCGCCGAGCCCGAGGAGATCGACCTTGAAGAGGGCCAACGCCTCGACGTCGTACTTGTCCCACTGGATCACGGTGCGCCCCGGCATCGTCGCGGGCTCGATCGGTACGAGGGAGTGGACCGGGTCGCGGCCTAGCAGAAAGCCGCCCGGGTGGATCGACAGGTGTCGCGGCACGCCGAGCAGCTCCTCGGTGAGCGCGCAGAGCCGCTGCGTCGCGGGCGCGTCTGCCTTCAAGCCGGCCTCCGCGAGCAGCCGGGGGTCGAGGTCGTGCCGGCGATGGCGCAGCAGCCGCGCGGCGGCGTCGAGCGAGCCGGCCGGCACGCCGAGCGCCTTGCCGACGTCCCGAACCGCCGAGCGCGCGCGGTAGCGGATGACGTTGGCGACCATCGCGGCGTGGTCCCGCCCATAGGTGCGGTAGACGTGCTGGATGACCTCTTCGCGGCGTCCATGCTCGATGTCGAGGTCGATGTCGGGCGGCTCCGCCCGCTCGCGGCTCAAGAAGCGCTCGAAGAGGAAGTCCATCCGGACCGGGTCGATCGCCGTGATGCCGAGGCAGTAGCAGACCGCGCTGTTCGCCGCGCTCCCGCGACCCTGACAAAGAATGTTCTGGCTCCGACAGAACCTCACGATCTCGTGCATCGTGAGGAAGTACCCGCCGTAACGAAGGGAGCGGATGAGCGCGAGCTCTTTGTCGAGCTGCGCGCGCACGTCGCGCGGGATGCCGCCGCCGTAGCGCGCGCGGGCGCCTTCGTAGGTCCGCGCGCGGAGCATGGCCTCGGCGCGCTCGCCGTCCTGGTCGCTCGAGTCGGCCTCGCACGGGTAGCGGTAGTCGAGCTCGCCGAGGCCAAACGCGCAGCGCTCGGCGAGCGCCAGCGTCGCGTCGAGCAGCTCCGGGGCGTCGGCGAAGCGTGCACGCATGGCCTCGACCCCGAGCAAGGCGTGCTCGTCGTTCGCGCGAATCCGCCGCCCCACCTCGCTCAGCGTGCAGCCGTGGTGGATGCAGCGCAGGACGTCGTGCAGCGCGCGACGGGCGCGGTCATGGTAGAGCACCTCGACGACGCCGACCGCGCCCATCCCGAGCGCGCCCGCGAGCTGCCGGAGCTGACGCTCTCGACCGCGGTCCTCCGCCTCGAGGTGGCGCGCGCACAACGCGTGGAGGCGCTCTGGACCGCGCAGCGCGTGCAGCGCCCGGAGCACCGCGGCGGAGTCGCTGAGGGCGACGAGGCCGTCCAGGTGCTCGGCGACCTCCGGCACGCGCACGAGCGCCTCGCCCTTGTCACCGCGGGCGTGCCCGCGCGAGAGCAGGTGGCAGAGCGCTGCATAGCCGGCGCGATCTTGCGCGAGCAAGACCGTGTGGCCGCCGTCGTCTTCGATGCACACCTCGGCCCCCGCGAGGACGCGCACCCCGAGCGCCACGCCCCGGACGTGGGCCCGCACCAGGCCGTACACGCCGTGTAGGTCGGTGATGGCGATGGCGCCGAGCCCGAGCGCGTGCGCGCGCTCGACGAGCTCTTCGGGAGACGACGCGGCGGCGAGGAAGGAGTGGTAGGTCTTGACCCAGAGCGGGACATAGCCGCCTGCCTTGCCGGAGCCTCGCGCGCGAACCGACGGCGCGCGCCCGTCCACGCGCGTACGAAGCGAGCCCACTCAGTCGAGCTCGCCCTGTAGGAACCACCGCCGCCGCGGGCGGTCGTAGTAGAGCCAGACGAGCACGCCTCGCTCGGTCTCGGCGTAGTAGTAGTCCCTGCGCACCGTGCGCCTCCACCACCCGCCGCTGATCCGGTACGGACCGTAGAGCCGCCGCACGTCCCCCTCGCGCCCGCCCGTCCCGTAGCTCGGCGGCAGCCGCGGAGGCGCGCCCGCGGACCCGGCGAGCGGCAGGGGCCTCGGGAACACGCGGCGCATGATCGGCATCGTCTGACTCGGCCCGAGCGCGCGCGAGACCTCCGCGCCGACCTGCGACGGCTGCGCACACACGGCCCGGGTGGCGACGGCCGCGGTCACGTCGACGACTGGCTCCCACTCGAAGCCGGCCTCTGGGAGGTGCGCGTCACGAAGCACCGCGCGGGTCACCGAGCGCAGGCCGTACGCCGCGCGCACCCTCGCGAGCGTCTCGCTCGCCGCGCGGAGGTCGCGCCTCGGCAGCTCCCGCGCCCGCCCGCCTGCACGCGCTTCGGCCCGCGCCGCGGGGGGCTCGGCGGCGAGCGGCATCGTCTCTTGCGAGAGCCGCCGCCGCTCGCCCTCCGCGCCGAGCCAGACCTCCGCGACGGGTCCGTCGAGGGTCGTGCGCTCGAGCTGGAGGTAGAGGAGATCGACGAGCGTCCGCGCGTCGAGCGTCGCCTCGGCCGGCTCGACGCGGAGCCGCACGATCGCTGCCTCTACCTCTACCTCTGCCTCTGCTACCGCATCCGCCGCATCCGCCGCGTTCACCGGGCTTCTCCGTTGCGCGAGCGCGGCTTCGGCCCCGCGCGCCGCGTGCCGGCCGGCGTCTCCTTGGCCCGAGAAGGGGCGCCCGACACGAACACGCGGCGCAGCCCCCTTTACGTCGCCCGAAGGATCCGACGCCGCGTCGCGCAGGTGGAGCAAGACCGTGCTCAGCTCCCGCGAATCCGACGCGAGCGTGAGCCCCACATGGAGCACGCGGAGGTGCTCGCCGCGAGCATGGAGCTGACGCAGCAGCGGGTGCAGCGCGCCCTTGATCGCGAAGAGCAGCCGGGTCACCTCGGCGTCGGGCGGGTCGATGGGGAAGCACGCCTCGACCGGCTCCGCGAACGCCTGCGGCTGAATGGGGAGCTGGGGACCCTCGGAGAACCGAAGGTAGAACGCGGCGACCTCGGGACCAAAGCGGGCGCTGAGCTCTCCAGGCGGGAGCGCGAGGAGATCGCCGAGGGTGTGGACGCCGAGCATCGCGAGCGCATCGACCACCTTCGCGCAGAGCCCCGCCCCCGACCTCGCGCCGCCCTTGCCGCCGGTGGATGCCCGAGCCCCGGGATCCGAGCCTGCGCCCGAGCCTGCGCCCGCGCCCGCGCCGAGCGAGGAGAGCGCCAGCGCGCGCAGCGGGACCTCGGCCGCGAGCGCACGCTCCGCTCCGGCGCTGTCGAGCACGCGCGCGCCCGGGCGGCCTGCGCGCGCGAGCGCCAGCGCGCGATCTCGGTGAAAGCCGACGATGACCGTGGCCTCGAGCCTTCGACCCCGTAGGTAGCTCCACACGGCCTTCGCCCAGACGTCATAGCCGCCGTAGATCTTTTCGAGGCCCTCGGGATCGAGGAGCCAGGCCCCGGACCTCTCGGCCTCGGGGGCGATCCGCGGAGAGAAGAGGCCGAGCGCCTCGGTCAGCGCGTCGTGGCTGCGGACCAGCGCGTCCGGGTCGAGCACGTCGAGCTGCGCCGCGGGGAACAGCTCGCGCGCCGTCCCCGCCGGCATCCCGACCCGGAGCCCGGCACGCCGCGCGCGCTCGTTCAGGCACACCAGCGGAGCCAGCGGGCCGTCTCCGTCGGCGAGCGCTACGATCGATCCCGCCCACCGCGGGTGGTCGTGCATCGCGAGCTGGAGCGGAAAGCCCGCCAGGACCACGGCGGCCGTCCGCGGCGAGCCCGTGCCGCGCTGCGTTCCGCCCGTCACGAGGCCCGCTCCCGCCACCGCGACGCCCCGGCCGCGGTAGGCGCCTCGACCGGCGCCGCGTCGAGGCCGGCGGGGGGCAGCAGCGCCAGCTCGGCCAAAGGCGCCCCGGTCGCAAAGCCGATCTTGTCCTTCAGCACGTCGTAGTGCAGCGCGTAGGTCCCATCGGCGCGACGGATCCGCCGAGGCGCCAGGCGCACTCCGACGAAAGCCCCGGCAGAGGGATCGCCCTCGGTCGAGGCGGTCAGCAGGCAGATCCCGGCGCCGTAGCGCTCCGATAGGCTCCGGAGCCTCCCCTGCCACCCCGCAGAGGAGCGGCCGAAGCGCGGCAGCGCGGCCTCCGTCAGATCGACCACGACCAGGCCGAACGCGCCCGAGCGCAGCAGCCACTCCGCGGCCCGGAGCTGCGCGTCGGACGCCGGGCGGTGGCGCCGCTCGACGCGAACCCCTCGCCCACCGCCGCGGCGCGTCTGCCCCACCCGCCCCCCGGCCGCACGGGGGGCCTCGGCCGAGCGCGGCACGTGCACGACCACGAGCGCATCGAGGTCCACCCCGCACGCGGCCGCGTCCGGGGGAAAGAACGGGCCGCCTTCGAGCTGGACCCAGGCCACCGGATCGCCCGCTCGCTGCGCGGCGCAGACCCAGGCGATGGCCGCGGTGGTCCGCCCCCCCGCGCCCGAGAGCTCGGTCAGCACGCCGTGGGGAGCCTCGTCCGGCGCCCACGCGGGCGCGGAACCGGACGGCGCGCTCAACGACCCCGAGAGCAGCGAACGGAGGTCCGCCAAGACATGTGCGTGATCAGCCATCACGCGATCATGATACTGAACATATGATCAGCTTCAAGCAGAAATGTGCGCGCCGGCGCTCCGCCGGGCGTGCTACACCGCCGCGATGGCGCACGCGCGCGCGCGACCCAAGGGGCTGTCGCTCATCTGCGCGTTCGGCGTGATGTCGGGCATCCTGAGCTGCTGCAGCGCCGGCAACGGCATCGCCTGGTCGACCTTCGGCGGCAACATGCTCACCCGCGCCGCGCAGGAGACCGGCGGACCCGGGGCCCACGACTCCACCGCCCTCGCCCACGCCCTCGACCAGCAGCGCCAGCTCGCCCGCGCGAACCTCGTCAGCGTCGCGTTCCAGCTCGCGTACGCCACGCTGGCCGTCACCGGCGCAGCCCTCGTGCTCACCGAGCGGCGACGCGGCCGCCAGGTCTTCCTCGCCGCGCTCTTCACGGGGCTCTCGGTCCAGCTCGTCACGACCGCGGTCGGCCTGTACGTGCGCGCGCGGATGCTCTCCATCGAGCGCTCGTTGATGCTCGCCGTCCCTGCAGAGCTCGGCGGCCTCTTCACCCCGTACCTCGAGTTCATCGAGCGCGCCGCGTGGATGACCATGGCCGCCACCGCCGCGCTCGCCATGATCGACGTCGTCTATTACCTCGTCGGGCTGTGGTACTTCTTCCGACCCGAGGTGCGGGCCTACTTCCGCACGGTCGCGGCCGGCGGGCCCCAGCGCGCCGCCGTCACCGCCTCGGGCGACTCCGACAGGACACGCCGATGAGCGCGCTGAACCCCCTGCTCACCCTCTCCGCGACGGCGCTCGCCGAGCGCATCCGGGCGCGCGAAGTCACCTCCGCCGAGGTCGTCGACGCCCACATCGCGCGCATCGAGGCCGTCAACGGCGTGCTCAACGCCGTCGTGGCCGAGCGCTTCGACCGCGCGCGCGACGAGGCGCGGGTGGCCGACGCGCGGACCGCCACCGCCCCCGCCGAGACCCTGCCGCCGCTGCACGGCGTGCCCTGCACCATCAAGGAGAGCTTCGCGCTCACCGGGATGCCCTGGACGGCGGGGCTGTGCGCGCGGCGAGGCCTCCGCGCCCGCGAAGACGCCGTGACCGTGCGCCGCCTGCGGGCGGCCGGCGCCATCCCGCTCGGCGTCACGAACACGAGCGAGCTGTGCATGTGGATGGAGTCGAACAACCGGGTCTACGGCCGCACGCGCAACCCCTACGACGCGCGCCGCATCGTCGGCGGCAGCTCCGGTGGCGAGGGCGCCATCATCGGCGCCGGCGGCTCGCCCTTCGGCCTCGGCGCGGACATCGGCGGCTCCATCCGGATGCCGGCGTTCTTCAACGGCGTGTTCGGCCACAAGCCGACCCCGGGGCTCGTACCGAACGACGGGCAGTTCCCGCTGACCGACGACAGCGGGCTCGGCCTGCTCGCGACGGGCCCGCTCGCTCGGCGGGCAGAGGATCTCCCGCTGCTGCTCGAGGTGCTCTCGACGCCGGTCGATGAGGCGCCGTGGGTGAGCCCGGCAGCGGGTGGACGCGCCGCCCCGCGAGTGGACGGAGCGAGCGCGCGCCCACCCGCCGGCGCCGGTCCCTACCACCGCGCGCCGGCCGCGCTCGACAGGCTCCGCGTGATCACCGTGAAGGGCGACGGCCTCACCCCGCCGAGCCTCCCGATCCGCCGCGCACAGCGGCGCGCCGCCGAGCACCTCGAACGCGCCGGCGCGACCGTGACCGCGGCGAGCTTCCCTGCGATGCGCCACGGCTTCGAGATCTGGGCCGCCACGATCGAGTCGGAGCAGTCGACGAGCTACGCCGAGCTGCTCAGCGCCGGAGGCGAGTTCTCGGCGCCGCGGCAGGTGGCGCGCTGGTTCGTCGGGCGCTCCCCGCACACGCTCCCGTCGCTTGCGCTCGCGGTGCTCGAGCCGCTCTTCGCCGACTCGACCGCGCGCTCACAGCGGATGTACGCGCTCGGCCGGGCGCTCCGCACGGAGCTCATCGAGGCGCTCCGCGACGACGGAGTCATGCTCTTTCCGCCCCATCCGTGGGTCGCGCCGCACCACAACGTGCCCCTGCTCTGGCCGGTCGCGTGGGTCTACACGGCGCTGTTCAATGCGCTCGAGCTGCCCGTCACGCAGGTGCCGCTCGGGCTCGACCGGCGCGGGCTCCCGCTCGGCGTCCAGGTCGTCGCTGCGCCGGGGGAGGACCGGCTCTCCATCGCCGTCGCGATGGAGCTCGAGCGGGCGCTCGGAGGGTGGGTGCCCCCGTCGAACGGGCGCCGCTGACCCTTCGCCGAGCTGCTACGCGTCGCCGGCCGGAGCGTCGCCGGCCGGAGCGTCGCCGGCCGGCCGCGGGTCCGTGCCCACCGCGACGCGCACGGGCGTCGCCGCCAGGGTCTCTCCGAGCCGCTCGCCGCCGCGGATGCCGAAGTCGAGCGTCCGGATCGGAAACGGGATCGAGATGTCGTGCGCGTCGAAGGCGGCCTTGAGCCGCACGACCGCCTCGCTTATCGCGGCCATGTAGTCGCGTTGCCCCTTGAACCCGACCCAGACCCTCCCGACGAAGTCGATCGAGCTGTCGCCGAACGATTCGAAGAAGACCTCGACCTCCTTGTCGGCGACCCGACCCGGCACACCGGCGAGCGCATCCTTCGCGACGCGCTGCACCTCTCGCAGGTCGTCGCCGTACGAGACCCCGCACTTCACGTCGACACGCCGCATCCCCGCGAGCGTGTAGTTCGTCACCTTGTCCTGGTACACGAGCTTGTTCGGCAGGATGACGACCTGGCCGTCCGGCTCGTCGAGGATCGTGGTGCGCAGATGCACCTCGCGGACCGTGCCAAGCACCCCGTTGGTCTCGATGAGGTCGCCGATCTGAAAGGGCAGGTGATGGTTCATCGCGAGCCCGATGCCCGAGATGACGTTCGCCGCGAGATCCTGAAACGCGAAGCCCAGCGCGAGGCCCGCGATGCCGGCGCCGGCGAGCACGGACGCCACCATCTTGTCGAGCTGGAGCACGCCGAGGGCCATGACGACGCCGGCGAGCAGCACGGCGAGGCGCACGAAGGTGGCGATCAGCTCGCGGGCCGCGCGGTTCGCGCCCACCCTCCGAGACGCGCGCGCCGTGAGCTTGTAGGCGACCTTCGACAGCGCCCACGCCACGACGAGCACGACCACGGCGAGCGCGAAGTTCGGCAGCGTGACCACCGCGCCCTTGAGCCAAGCGGACAGCTTGTCGTTGAGCGCGTCGTAGAGTCGTTGCGCGTTCATCGGCGTGCCTCGGCTGTGCGTCCCCCAGCGCGCGCTCGCGGCGGTACGAGCAGGCGCTGTCCACCCTCGAGCCTCGCCGCCGGCCCCGAGCCTACCATCCCGTCAAACCGCACACGAGCCCGACCGCGATCAGACAAACGCGGCCGCGGCCGACCCCAACCGCGGTCCCGAGCCCGAGCCCGAGCCCGACCCCGAGCCAGACCCCGAGCCCGAGCCCGACCCCGACCCCGATCCCGATTCCGCGCCCGCGCCCGCTCCCGATCCCGATCCCGCGCCCGAACCCAACCCAAAGGCGCGGTCGTCGATTCGGATGCCGCTACGGCGAGCCGTGCGCGCGGTCGCGCTCGTCGAAGCGGCGCATGGCCTCGAGCAGCAGCGCCTCGGTCGATGCCTGGATGACGTTGGTCGTCGCACGGAACGTCGGGTCGAGCTCGAACTCGCCGTCGACGAGCGCGAGGATGTCGTAGAAGGCGTCAGCGCCGCGCTCGGTGCCATACGCGGCGTCGTAGACCTCGCCCTCGACGAAGGACACCACGCCCTCACGGTCTCGATTCCGCACGGTCAGGCGCCCGGTCTTGCGACCATGCGCGAGGATCTGGATGACGTCCGGGAGCGCCATCTCTTGCAGCGAGCCCGAGACGCCGCGCCCCGACTGGCGCCGCTTCGCCCACTCGAGCACCTGGGTCACCTTCGCGCTCACCACCTGCGCGGCGGCTGGCTTGACGACGTAGTCGACCACCCCGAGCTCGAACGCGCGCAGGACGTGCGCCTGCCCGCTCTCGCCCGTGAGCACCATCACGGGCACCTCGCGCGTCGCGGGCTCGCCGTGCAGCGCCTCGAGCAGCTCGAACCCGTCGTGCGGACGATCGATGGTCAGCTCGGTGATGACGAGCGCGACGTCACCTTCGGCGATGGCTTCGGCGGCCATCTGCACGCTCCGCGCGACGGTCACGGCGCAACCGCGCTCGATGAGGCGCAGCTCGAGCGCGGCCGCCTCCTCGGGATCGGCCTCGACGACGAGGACGCGCGGCATGGTCTCGACGCCGCCCCGATCTTCGCGGAGCACGAGGTGGCTCAGCAGCCCCACGACGGTCGGGTCGAAGAGCCGCCCCTGGCGCTCCTCGAGGCCCCCGCAGGCCTGCTCCGGCGTGAGCTTCCTGCGGTAGGCGTTGCGCTTCGACATGGTCAGGTCGACGTAGGTCGCAGCCACGGAGAGGATGCGGGCCCCGAGCGGGATGTCGCCGCCCGTGAGGCCGTCCGGAAAGCCGCCGCCGCCGTAGCACTCGTACATGTGCTCGATCGCGGCCGCGGTCTCCGGCGACAGGGACGAGGCGCCGAAGAGGCGCAGCGGCGCGCGAAACGACGCGCGCGCCATCGTCCGATGCTCTGGGTAGCGCGCGACGTTCAGCGGGCTCAGGGTGTACTCGGCCGAGCCCTTGCCGATGTGGTGCAGATAGGCCGCGACCGTGATCGCGTAGCGCTGCGCCGCGGACAGGCCCATCCGGTCGCACAGGCGGCGACACATGCGGGCGACCTGCGCCGAGTGCGCGCGCGCGGCGCCCTCGCGTTGCTCGAGGAGCATCACGAAGGACTTGACCATCTCGAGGTGTCCCTCGGCCGAGAGGCCGACCGCGTCGGGCGGCAGCGTGTGGGACGCCGGCTCCCGCTTCGGCGACGCGCCCTGCCCCGTGTCGGCGGCCTCGTCGCCTTCCTTGCCGCGCCGCAGGCGACGCTCGAGGGGGATGGGCGTCTCGGCCGCGTCATCGTCCGCGTCTCGCGTGTCCGTCGCTGCCGGCGGCTCCGCGGGGGCCTCCTCGCGCGCCGCGCCCGAGCTGCGCAGCAGCTCCCCCGCGTCGAACGGCGCCTCGGGCTCGTCGAGCCGGATCGGGATACCGACGACGCTCTCGGTCGTGACGTCCGAGAGCCCCGACGTGGTGACGAGCTGGCGGAAGGGCTGCGGGTCGCCGTAGTAGTGCTTGCGGATCGCCGCGTGGACGGCCGCCGGTCGAGCGACGAAGACCTCGACCCGCGGCAGGCCCGTGACGAGCTGCACCTGCTTGGCGAGCCCGGCGTCCGAGACGTCGGCGGCCACCACGCCGAACACGTTGCTCGCCGAGGAGTAGCGGATGGGGAAGACGTCGAGCTGCTCGGCGACCCGGCACGGGAGCCGGTCGAGCAGGCCTCGAGAGACCCGAAGGCGGGCGAGCTTTTCGGTCGTGACGAAGCGCGTGCCGAAGAGGCCGGCGATGAACCCCAGCAGGTCCGACTCCTCGATCCCGCCGACGCGGAGGACCGCCTCTTCGACGCGGATCGACCGGCGGGTCGCGTAGTCTCGGACGGCGTCGTAGCGCTCGGCGCCGATCTTTTGCTCCGCGCGGAGGCGATCGAGGACGAGCATGCCCCTCGGCACGTGAGCGTCAGGTCGCCGAGGCTCGTCCACCACAGCGCCTATCATAGCGGACGCCGGCGCCCGCGAGCCAAGGCTGGGCACACGCGGAGGGCGGCCGGCTCATCGGTCGAGCGCGCGCAGGCCGTCGGCGCAGGCCTCGGCGGCGGCTCGACGGTCGAGCTTGCCGGCCCGGGTGAGGGGGAGCGCGGCGACGAGGGCGAGCGCGCGCGGCCGCGCGTGTG
>JAGQJE010000079.1 GCA_020430775.1 Myxococcales bacterium | reverse complement strand
GGCGCTTCGTGTCGCCGGCCAGGAAGCGCATGGCCATCAAGGACCTCGTCAGACCGGAGCTGCCGCCGCCGACACCGGCCGCAGAGCGCCCGCCCAACATCACCTGCGAGAAGTACACGCGGGGCGAGGACGGCAAGCGCTGCATCCACTTCCAGCAGGGCGGCACGTGCGCCTTGCCCGACGAGTTCGTCTGCACCGAGTGGCAGAAGCACAACGGGCCGAACAAGCGCACGCTGCCCGTCGTCGCGCCTGCGCCCGTCGTCGAGGTCACGCCCGCACCGAAGCCCGTCGCGCGCGACCTGTTCGGCAACCCGCTGCCCGACGTCGAGAAGACCGCGGCGAAGGTCTCGACGCCGCCCGCGCCGATCGCGCTCGCCCCGAAGCCCGACGCCGACGCGCAGCCCGCAGTCGACGTCGATCAGCTTCGCGGCTTCACCACCGAGGACATCGAGAGCTTCAAGGCGCTCGGCGTCGAGGTGCTGCTGCACTCGGAGACCTACGGGGACGTGTGGCTGGTGCCCGCGTACACGGGCCGCGAGCGCAAGGAGATCACGCCCGAGCACGCCGCGACGCTCGCGCGCGTCATGAGCGTGTTCCCGGGCTCGCACATCGTCTCGTTCGAGAAGACCGCCAAGACCAACAACCCTGAGCGCCGAGAGCGCCCCCTCGAGGAGCGCTCATGACCAACGTCGCGCCGTTCAAGAACCAGCATCTCAGCTACAGCAGGCTCTCGAGGTTCGAGACCTGCCCGCTCTCGTACCGTCTCCACTACATCGAGAAGCAGCAGGCCGAGCCAGGGCTGCCGCTCCGCTTCGGCAAGACCATCCACGCCGTCCTCGAGCGCCTCATCAAGGAGGTCGTCGACGACGAGCGCACGGGCACGCTCTCCGAGGAGCGCGCCATCGAGCTCTACCGCGAGGCGTGGGGCGCCGAGCGGCTCACCGGCATGGACGTCTTCGCCGAGGGGCTCGCCATCCTCCGGCGCTTCATCGCCGAGCAGGGCGTCGTCGGCCACCGCGACGTCCTCGCCATCGAGAAGGAGTTCCGGCTGCCGGTCGGGCCCTTCGAGGTACTGGGCTTCATCGACCGCGTCGACTGGATCGACGACGAGACCGTCGAGGTCATCGACTACAAGACCAACCACCAGCTCTTCACCCGCGACGAGGTCGACACGTCGCTGCAGATGAGCCTCTACGAGGTGGCGGTTCGTCGCCTCTGGCCCTGGGCGAAGAAGGTGAAGCTGACCTTCTGGATGCTGCGCCACGGCGTCCGGCAGCAGACCACGCGCACCGAGGAACAGCTCGCCGACGCGCTCGCCTACGTCGAGACGCTCGGGCGGCAGACGGAGATCGAGACGGAGTACCCGGCGCGCCTCAACACCAACTGCTCCTACTGCGACCACCGCAAGCAGTGCCCGGCCTATGCCGACGCCCTCAAGGGCAAGCGCGAGTTCATCGTCGAAGACCTCGCCGATCTCGAAGGCGTCGCCCGCGAGCGCGAGGAGGTCGCTCGCCTCGCGAAGGCGCTCTACGCGCGCAAAGAGGAGCTGGAGGACATCCTCAAGGCGCAGCTCAAGGAGCGCGACGAGCTGGTGCTCGGCGGCGTCCGCTACCGGATGTTCGCGACGACGAGCCTCGACTACCCGCTGGAGCCGACGCTCACGTTGCTCGCGGACGCGACGGGCCTCTCGCGCGACGAGGTGCTCGGGAAGCTTGGCGCCATCGACAAGAAGGCCCTCGACGGGCTCCTCAAGTCGCTGGGCAAGAAGCTCGATAAGCCGCGCGTTTCGCTGCTGAAGGCCGAGCTCGAAGCGCACGCGGACAAGCGCATGTCCCCGCGCCTGTGGGCGAAGGAGGTGGCGTGATGCTGCTCCCGCCGCCCCTCGACCCGGCGTCGGCAGCCGCCGCGCCCGTCATCGCTCACGACGCTCCGCGCCTAGCACGCCGGGCACCGAAGACGACCATCGCCTTCGTCGACCTCGAGACCACCGGGCTCGATCCGTCGCGGCACGACATCATCGAGATCGGCATCGTCCGCGTCGACGCGCGCACGCTGGAGGTGCTGGACGAGCACGAGGCGCTCGTCGCACCCGAGCGTCTCGGAGAGGCGCAGCTCGACGCGCTGGCGATCAACGGCTTCACGACGGCGGCGTGGGTGCACGCGCTCCAGCTCCGCGAGGCGTTGCTCGAGGTGGGCCCGCTCCTCGACGGCGCTCTCGTCGCCGGCCACAACGTCGGCTTCGACTGGGCCTTTCTCGAGGCCGGCTTTCGACGTGCCGGGCTCGCGCTGCCGAACGTCGACTACCACCGGCTCGACACCGCGAGCCTCGCGTGGCCGCTGGTCGTCACCGGCGAGCTGCCGTCGATGTCGCTCGAGCCGCTCGCAAAGCTGCTCGGGCTCGAGCGCCCGCACCCGCACCGAGCGCTCGCGGACGCCCGCTGCTCGCTCGAAGTCGCCCGACGCCTGGTGGAGCGCATGCGCGCGGGCGGCCTCGTCACCGGGCTCCCGGTGGATGAACGGCAGATCTGCGACGCGCTCCTCGGTCGCCTCGCGCAAGGACGTCGCCAGTACGGTCCGTGGCGCCTCGACGACGGCCGCGACTACCCGAGCGAGGCCTACGCCGAGGTGCTGGATGGCCTGCACTACACCGCCGCCGAGCTCGTGCGCCGTCGTCGCATCGAGGCAGGTCGGCGTCGCCGCATCTACGTCTGCCACCCGTTCGCGAACGACCCGGCCGGCAACATCGAGCGAGTCCGCGCGATCAGCCAGTTCCTCATCGACGACGGCG
>JAGQJE010000078.1 GCA_020430775.1 Myxococcales bacterium | reverse complement strand
TGCCGCTGGGGCCGCGCCCGGCGGCGCGGCGGCGCATGACGGCGGCGCCGGTGGCAGCCCAAGCGGCGCCGCGGCGGCACCCGGGTCGGCCCCCGATCACGGCGCCTCGACCCCGAACGCCGAGCCGAGCGCCGCCCAATGAGACTCGGTCACTTCTTCATCGAGCGCCCGCGCTTTTCGTTCGTCGTCTCGATCCTCATCGTCGTCATCGGCGGGCTCGCGTACTTCGCGCTGCCGGTCGCGCAGTACCCCGAGATCGCGCCGCCGACGGTGCAAATCAACGCGAGCTACCCGGGGGCGACGCCGCAGGTCCTCGCCGACACCGTCGCGACGCCGATCGAGGAGCAGGTCAACGGCGTCGAGCACATGCTCTACATGAGCTCGCAGTCGACGAGCGACGGCTCGGTCTCGATCACCGTCACGTTCAAGCAGGGGACCGATCTCGACACGGCCCAGGTGCTCGTCCAGAACCGCGTCGCCCTCGCGGAGCCGCGGCTCCCGGAGGAGGTCCGGCGCACGGGCGTCGTCGTGCAGAAGAGCTCGCCCGACCTGATGATGGTCATCCACCTGAAGTCGCCCGACCAGACCTTCAGCCAGCTCTACGTCAGCAACTACGCCATCCTCCGCGTGCGCGACGTGCTCGCTCGGGTCGAGGGCGTCGGCAACATGACCATCTTCGGCGCGCGCGAGTACGGCATGCGCGTCTGGCTCGACCCGGACCGCCTCGCCGCGCTCGACCTCACGGCGGCGGACGTCGTCGGTGCGCTGCAAGCCCAGAACGTCCAGGTCGTCGGCGGCGCGCTCGGGCAGCCCCCCGGCTCATCGACCAACGCCTTCCAGCTCACGATCAACGGCGGCGGCAGGTTCGCCACCGAGGACCAGTTCGAGGACGTCATCGTCAAGACGGGCTCGGGCGGGCGCGTGACGCGCCTCAAGGACGTCGCGCGCGTCGAGCTCGGGGCGCAGAGCTACTCGTCGAACAGCTACCTCGACGAACAGCCCGCGGTCGGCATCGGCATCTTCCAGCTCCCGGGCAGCAACCTGCTCGAGACCGCGGCCAACCTCCGCGCGACGATCGCGAAGCTCGCCGAGTCGTTCCCGAAGGGGCTCGAGTACGACATCGCCTACGACCCGACCCAGTTCGTGCAGGAGTCGGTCCACGCCGTGTACGAGACGATCTTCGAGGCGGTGCTCCTCGTCGTGCTCGTCATCATCCTCTTCTTGCAGTCGTGGCGCGCCGCGCTCATCCCGATCGTCGCGATCCCCGTGTCGCTCATCGGCACGTTCGCCGTGATGGCCGCGCTCGGGTTCTCGCTCAACAACCTCTCCCTCTTCGGGTTGGTGCTGGCGATCGGGCTCGTCGTCGACGACGCCATCGTCGTCGTCGAGAACATCGAACGAAACCTCGAGCTCGGCAAGACACCGCGCGAGGCCTCGCACATCACGATGGACGAGGTAGGAACGGCGCTGGTGTCGATCGCGCTGGTGCTCAGCGCCGTGTTCATCCCGACCGCGTTCATCGGCGGGATCTCGGGCGCGTTCTTCCGGCAGTTCGCGGTCACCATCGCCGCCGCGACGATCATCTCGGCGTTCAACTCCCTCACCCTGAGCCCCGCGCTCGGCGCGCTCGTGCTGCGTGCGAAGCACGAGCCGGCAGGCTCGGTGGGCCGGTTCGTCGATGCCCTCGCCCAGCCGATCTACCGCGGGTTCAACGCCGTGTACGACGCGGGGGCGCGGCTCTACATGGCCTCGCTCGAGCGCATCCTTCGCTGGCCGAAGACCACCTTCGTCGTCTTCCTCGCGCTCATCGCCCTCACGGCGTTCGTGTTTCAGCGCGTGCCGCGCGGCTTCATCCCGGTTCAGGACCAGGGCTACCTGATCGTCGCGGCGCAGCTCCCGCCGGGTGCGTCGCTGGCGCGCACCGACGACGTCGTCCGGCGCGCGGGCGCGCAGATCCGCCAGGTCCCGGGCGTCGGGCACGCGGTGGAGATCGTCGGCTTCTCCGGGGCGACCTTCAGCGCCGCGCCGAACGCCGCGGCGATCTTCGTCACGCTGAAGCAGTTCGCCGATCGCCACGGCCGAGACGAGACGTCCTCCGCCATCGCCGGCAAGCTCTGGGGCATCCTCTCGCAGTACCAGGAGGCTCAGTTCTTCGTCATCGAGCCGCCGTCCGTGCGCGGTCTCGGTCGCGGCGGCGGGTTCAAGATGATGGTCGAGGACCGCGGCGGGGAGGGGCTCGCGACGCTCGGGAGCGCGGCCTACGCGCTCATGGGCGCCGCGAACCAGGACCCCGACCTGTCGCGCGTGTTCACGACCTTCACCATCTCGACGCCCGAGTACGATCTCGACATCGACCGCACGCGTGCGGAGATGCTCGGCGTGCCGCTGCAGAACGTGTTCGCAGCGCTCGCGACGAACTTCGGCTCGGCGTACGTCAACGACTTCAACCGCTTCGGGCGATCGTACCGCGTGACCGCGCAGGCGGACGCACCCTTCCGCCAGCGTCGGGACGACGTGCGCCGCGTCCACGTCCGCAACCGGGCTGGCGAGATGGTCCCGCTCGGGTCCATCGTGTCCTTGCACCGCGGCACCGGCACCGACCGCCTGGTCCGATACAACCTCTACCCGTCGGTCGAGGTGCAGGGCAGCGCCGCGCCGGGCGTCAGCTCGGGGACCGCCCTCGAGCACATGGAGTCGCTCGCGAAGAAGGTGCTGCCCGCGGGCATCGGGACCGAGTGGACCGAGATCGCGCTCCAGGAGAAGCTCGTCGGCAACCTCAGCCTGCTCGTGTTCCCGCTGAGCGTGTTCTTCGTCTTCCTGCTGCTCACCGCACAGTACGAGAGCTGGTCGCTCCCCCTGTCCATCATCTTGATCGTGCCGCTCTGCGTCTTGTTCGCGCTCGCGGGCGTGATGCTCCGCGGGATGGACAACAACATCCTGACCGAGATCGGCTTCATCGTGTTGATAGGTCTCGCGAGCAAGAACGCCATCCTGATCGTGGAGTTCGCCAAGCAACACGAAGACGAGCAGCAGTCGAGCCCGATCGAGGCGGCCATCGCCGCGGCGAAGCTCCGCTTGCGCCCCATCCTGATGACGTCGATGGCGTTCATCCTCGGCGTGGTCCCGCTCGTCTGGGCGAGCGGTGCGGGCGCCGAGATGCGCCAGGCGCTCGGCACCGCGGTCTTCTCCGGCATGATCGGCGTCACGCTCGTCGGGCTCTTGCTGACGCCCGTGTTCTACGTGCTGGTGCGCAACATGGTCCTGCGCGGCGAGCGCCGCCGCGCCGCGCGACACGGCGGCTCGGCAGGCGGTGACGCCTACGAGGACGCCCCGAGCGCCTGACCCTCGCGATGGGCGCCGCGCCGAGGCGCCGGCTCCGCCGTCCCGCGGGCGATCACTCGCCTGCCGGGACGGCGAGGTACACCTCGCCCGCCTCGACCGTAACCTCGAGCGGCGCGAGGTGCGCGCCCTCGCACGGCCCGAAGATGCAGTGCCCGTCGTCGACGCGGTAGGTCGCGCCGTGGGTCGCGCACACCAGGTGCTGGCCGCCCGGCGCGAGCAGCGAGTCGGAGCTGGGCCCGAGCGGGATGGGCAGGTGCTGGCAGCGGTTGAGGTACGCGACGACCGGCGCGTCGACGGCCGGACGCAGCACGAGCGCCGAGCGGGGGCGGCCGAGGGCGTCGCGGCCGAGGTCGACCTCGCGGACGCGGCCGACCTCGAGCGCATCGACCGCGCACACGTGGGTGCGCGCTCGGCTCGCGCCGGCCGGCTGGTCGTCTCCGCGCTGCGCGCCGCGCGCGTCCGGGCGCCGGCTCACGGCTTGCCCTTCGGCACCGACCACACCCGACGCGCCGGGACGGACACCAGCCGCTCCTCCGGGAGCACGAGCGCGGTCAGCGCGCGGCCGTACACGCAGCCGGTGTCGAGCCCGATGGCGTGCTCGGTCTGCTGAAACCCGCGCACCGCGTCGTGTCCGAACACGACCCGCGAGGGACCCGGCCAGACCGTCGCCCACGGCACGCCCTCTTCGATGCGGGTGCTCGGCGTGCCGTCGGGCCGGATGCTGCGCAGGTTCATG
Source organism: Myxococcales bacterium (assembly GCA_020430775.1). GTDB lineage: Bacteria > Myxococcota_A > Polyangia > Polyangiales > Houyiibacteriaceae > JAGQJE01. The sequence continues at coordinate 12,009 of JAGQJE010000078.1, read as the reverse complement.
AGCATGGACGGGTCTTGCGCGTCGATCGGCACGTCAGGCACCAGCCCGGCGTGCACGACGTAGGTGTCGATGTCGTCGAAGTAGAGCCAGAGCGGGAGCGCGTCCAAGTACGCGAGCTCCGGGTCGCCGAGCTGCTCGTAGGCGGCGACGTGGTGCGCCTTCTTCCGCGGCATCGGCTCGCCGTTGCGCTCCGCGCGGTACATCGCCGCGAGGTGCTCGTCGTGGTTGCCGCGCACGCAGTCGGCGCCGAGGCGCTGCACCCGCTGCACCACGTCGATCGAGCGCGGCCCCTTGGCGACCAGATCCCCGACGAAGACCAGGCGATCGCTCGTGTCGAGCGCGAGCACCCCGAGCAGCTCGTCGAGCTCGTCCGCGCAGCCGTGAACGTCGCCGACGATGACCGTGCGCCCGCTCATGGCTGCCGCCCTCGCTCCGGCTGCGCCGTTGACAGCCGCTCCGGCCGCGTCATACAGCCTCGTAGCCCACTATAGACACCTCATGCGTCGAGCCGCGCGTCACGAGCCGCCCCCTGGTAGCTTACCCGGCTTTCGCCGCGACCTCGTACTCGCCGGCCTTCTGGCCCAAGGTTCCTCGATGATCAAGCAAGGCAAGCCCGCTCCGGACTTCCGCCTCCCGTCGACCGGAGGCGGCGAGGTCGCGCTCGCGGATCTGCGCGGCAAGTACGTCGTCCTCTACTTCTACCCGCGCGACAACACGCCTGGCTGCACGACCGAGGCCGAGGGGTTCCGCGACGCCGCGGAGCGCCTCGCCGCGCTGGACGCGGTCGTGCTCGGCGTCAGCAAGGACTCCATCGCCTCGCACGAGCGCTTCCGCGACAAGTACGAGCTCGGTTTCGATCTGCTCAGCGACCCGGAGCACGAGGTGATCGAGGCGTACGGCGCGTGGGGCGAGAAGAAGAACTACGGCAAGACCTACATGGGCATCATCCGCTCGACCGTCGTCATCGATCCCGAGGGCATCGTGGTGGCGCGCTTCCCGAAGGTGCGGGTCAAGGGGCACGCGGACGAGGTCATCGCGGCCCTCGAGGACGCGCGCGGCGAGGCATGACGGACGCCGCGGCCGACGACATCGAGGCCATCGACCCGAGCTTCCGGATCGAGCTGCCGAACTTCGAGGGCCCGCTCGACCTGCTCCTGCACCTCATCCGCAAGCACGAGCTCGACGTGCTCGACCTCCCGGTCGCGTTCGTGACGAACGCCTACGTCGAGTACCTCGGGCTGATGGAGCAGCTCAACCTCGACGTCGCCGGGGAGTACCTCGTGATGGCCGCGACGCTCGCGCACATCAAGAGCAAGATGCTCCTGCCGAACGAGCCCGACGACGAGGACGACGAGGAGGTCGAGGAGGGCGACCCGCGCGCCGAGCTCATCCGCCGCCTGCTCGAGTACCAGAAGTACAAGCGCGCCGCGGAGTCGCTCGGGGGCCGCGGCGTCGTCGGGCGCGACGTGTTCACGCGCGGCGCGCAGGTCGAGTCCGCCGCCGGCCCGGCCGAGCTCGCCGAGGCGAGCGTCTTTCAGCTCATCGACGCCTTCGCGCGGCTCGCGAAGCGGCGCGACCAGCGGCTCGCGCTCGAGGTCACGGCCGAGGGCATCACCGTGAACGAGCGCATGGTCGAGCTGACCGAGCGGCTCCGGGAGCGGCGCCGCTGCACGCTCGACGCCCTCCTCGACGCGGGCGCCGGCACCTATGGCCTCGTGGTGACCTTCCTCGCGCTCCTCGAGATGACCAAGATGCGCCTGCTCCGGCTGTACCAGGCGAGCTTCGACGCACCCCTCGTGCTCGAGTACCGCGTGCTCGACGCCGGAGACGGCGACGGCGAGGTGCAGGCCGACTCCCCCACGGCGCCGCGCGACGCCGCTCCCGCGCCCAAGCCGACGCACGGGGGCCCGACTTGAATTCACCGGCGCTCCAGGCCAAGACGAGCACCCGCCGGGCCGGCCCCGGACGGAGGGAGTGCGCGAGGGATGAGCCCCGAACCGCCTGAGGCACAGGCCGATTCCGCGAGCGACCCGTCGCAGCGCGGCCCGCGGACCGACGCCGGGGAGCCCTGGGTCGAGTCGGACGGCGCCGCCGCGGCCGGCGAGCGGGCACGCGACGAAGACGACGAAGAAGACGGCGCCTCCATGGCGACGCCCGCACGCCCCGGGCTCGGCAAGGCGGAGCCCACACCCTTCGACAGCGAACAGCTCGAGCAGATCCTCGAGAGCCTCATCTTCGTGTCGGACGCCCCGATCTCCGCGCAGCAGCTCGCGAACGCCACCCGCACGCCGGTCGCAGACCTCCGCGCGCCGCTCGACCACCTGCTCGAGCGCTACGCCGGGCGTGGCGTCGAGCTGCAGCGTGTCGCCGGCGGCTATCAGTTCCGCACGCCGGAGCAGACGGCGAGCTTCGTGCGCGCGTTCCTCGCGCCGAAGCCGGTGCGCCTGTCCCGCGCGCAGCTCGAGGTGCTCGCCATCGTCGCCTATCGCCAGCCGATCACCCGCCCCGAGATCGACGACGTGCGCGGGGTCGACTCCGGCTCGGCGCTGCGGCTGCTCGCGGACCGCGAGCTCGTCAAGACGCTCGGGCGCAAGGACGACCCGGGCCGCCCGCTGCTCTACGGCACGACGCGCGCGTTCCTCGAGCTGTTCGGGCTCGCGAGCCTGCGCGACCTGCCGACGCTCAAGGAGTTCAGCGAGCTGAGCGAGGAGAGCCGCCAGATCTTCGAGCGCCGGATGGGCGAGCCCATCGACCTGGCCGCGGTCGAGCGTGACGTGGCCGAAGCCGAGGCGCTCGCCGAGGCCGAGGCCGAAGCGCGCGCGGCGGCCGAAGCGCGCGCCATCGCCGACGCCGAGGACGACGCCGAGGCCGCCGAGGTCGAGGCCGCGCAGCGGGCCGACGAGGGCGATGACGCGGGCGACGACGCGGGCAACACCCCGCCCGAGGACGAGCGACCATGACCTTCCAAGAGCTGATCCTCGCGCTCGAGCGCTTCTGGGCCGAGCGCGGTTGCCTCATCGGCCAGCCCTACGGCTCCGAGGTCGGCGCGGGCACCTTCAACCCGCACACCTTCCTGCGCTCGCTCGGTCCGGAGCCGTGGAACGTCGCCTATGTCGAGCCGTCCCGCCGCCCGACCGACGGCCGCTACGGCGACAACCCGAACCGCCTGCAGCACTTTCACCAGTACCAGGTGATCCTCAAGCCCTCGCCCATCGACATCCAGGAACTCTACCTCGACTCTCTGCGTGCCATCGGCACCGATCCGCTCGAGCACGACATCCGCTTCGTCGAAGACGACTGGGAGTCGCCGACGCTCGGCGCGTGGGGGCTCGGGTGGCAGGTGTGGCTCGATGGCCTCGAGATCAGCCAGTTCACCTACTTTCAGCAGTGCGGCGGCATCGACTGCAAGCCCATCAGCGGCGAGCTGACCTACGGCCTCGAGCGCATCGCGATGTACCTGCAGGACGTCGACGACGTCTACGCGCTCGATTACGGCCCCGGCGTCAAGTACGGCGACGTCTACAAGCGAGCCGAGTGGGAGTGGAGCACGTACAACTTCGAGCAGGCCGACGTCGCCCTCCAGCAGCGCCTCTTCGACGACTACGAGCGGCAGGTCCACGCCCTGCTCGGCCTGTCCGCCGAGCGCGGCAAGGGCGGCGCGCTCGTGTTCGACCGGGCGCCGCTCGAGCGCCTCGTCCTGCCCGCGTACGACTGCGTCATCAAGTGCAGCCACTACTTCAACGTGCTCGACGCCCGCGGCGCGATCAGCGTCACCGAGCGCCAGCGCTTCATCGGACGCGTGCGCCAGATCGCCCGCGCCGTCGCCGAGTCCTGGTACGCACAGCGCGAGGCGCTCGGCTTCCCCCTCTTGCGCGACGACGGCGGTCGAGCCGCCGCGCAGTGAAGGTGCCCCCCGCATGACCCACGAGCTGCTGATCGAGATCGGAGTCGAGGAGCTGCCGGCGTCGTTTCTCGCCCAGGGGCTCGCGTCACTGCAAGCCGCGGTCGAGCGCCTGCTCGGCGAGGCACGCCTCACCTACGAGCGTACTCGCCCGCTCGGCACGCCGCGGCGGCTCGCGCTCGTGGTCTACGGCCTCGCCGAGCACCAGTCGAACCTCGACGAGGTCGTCACCGGGCCGCCCTACGCCGCGGCCTTCGATCCGGACGGCAAGCCGAAGCGCGCCGCCGAGGGCTTCGCGAAGAAGCAGGGGGTCGAGGTCTCCGCGCTGACCGTCGTCGACACCGACAAGGGCCGCTACGTCGCGGCGCATCGTCGCGAGGCGGGGGCGCCCGCCGCCGACGTCCTGCCCCGGCTCCTCGGCGAGGCGGTCGCGAACGTCCGCTTCCCGAAGTCCATGCGCTGGGCGGAGGGCGACCTCGCGTTCGGCCGCCCCATCCACTGGCTGCTCGCCCTGCTCGACGACGCGGTCGTGCCCTTCACCTTCGGCGGCCTGGTCGCCTCACGGCACACCCGCGGGCACCGCTTCCTCGCGCCTGCGCCCTTCGAGCTGCGTTCGGCCGGCGCGTACGTCGACGCGCTCGGGGCGGCGCACGTCGTCGTCGACCCGGCCGCTCGCCGCGAGCGCATGCGCGAGGCGCTCGTCGCCGCCGCCGCGCGCCTCGGTGGGGTGCTCGCGCCGGACGCGTTCCTGCTCGACGAGTGCGCGGCGCTCGTCGAGGAGCCTTTCGTCGTACCCGGCGCGTTCGACGAGGCCTTCCTCGGGCTGCCCGACGGCGTCGTGGTCTCCGTGATGCGCGACCACCAGCGCTACTTCGCGGTGCGCGCGCGCGACGGCGGCCCGCTGCTGCCGGCCTACCTCAACGTCGTGAACACCGCCCGCGCCCCGGAGACGATCGCGCGCGGCAACGACCGCGTTTTGCGAGCGAGGCTCGCCGACGCCCGCTTCTTCGTCGACGAGGACAAAGAGCGCCTCCTCGAGAGCCGCCTCGACAAGCTCGACAAGGTCGTCTTCCAGTCGAAGCTCGGCACCGTCGGCGCGAAGATCCGCCGCATCGAGCGCCTGAGCGGGTGGGTCGCGCGGCGCAGCGCGGCCGAGGCCGCCGTCGACGAGGGGCGCGCGCGGCTCGCGGCGCGGCTGTGCAAGTGCGACCTCGAGACCCTGGTCGTCTTCGAGTTCCCGGAGCTGCAAGGCGAGATGGGGCGCTGGTACGCCCTCGCTGAGGGCGTCGATCCCGAGGTCGCCGACGCCATCCGCGAGCACTACCAGCCCCAGGGCGTCGACGACGCGCCCCCTCGGGGTGTGCTCGGGGCGGTCGTGTCCGTCGCGGACCGCGCCGACACCCTGGTCGGCTGCTTCGGCATCGGGCTCACCCCCACCGGCTCCGCCGATCCCTTCGCCTTGCGGCGCGCGGCGCTCGGGCTCATCCGCGTCGCGCTCGAGGGCCCCATCGACGTCGACCTCCGCGGCGTCTTCGGCGAGGCGTACGACGGGTACGAGGGCGTCGCGCTCGACGAGCGCGCCGGCGTCCTCGACGCGCTCGATGCGTTCGTGCGGGGGCGGCTGCGCGCGCTGCTCCGCTCAGACTTCCCGGTCGACGTCATCGAGGCCTGCCTCGGCGCCTGGGACGGCGGCTCGGTCCGCGACCTGCGTGCTCGCCTCGACGCGGTCGCCGCGTTCCGCGCGGAGCCGGCGTTCGAGTCGCTCGCGGTGGCCTTCAAGCGCGCGTACAACATCACCCAGGACGCCGTGCGCGGGGAGGTCGACCAGGCCCTTCTCGAGGACGGCGCGGAGCGCGTGCTCGCCGAGCGCTTCGCCGACGTGCGCCCCTCGCTCGCCGAGGCCGAGGCCGAGCGCCGCTACGCCGACGCGCTCGGCATCGTCGCACGCGAGCTGCGCGAGCCGATCGATCGCTTCTTCGACGACGTCTTCGTCATGGTCGACGACGCCCGCGTCCGCGACAACCGCCTGCGCCTCTTGGCCGGCATCGCCGACGCGGTGAACCGCATCGCGCACGTGCACCAGCTCGGCGGCTGACTACATCACCGCGTCGAGCAGCTCGCGGATGGTCGTGAGGAAGCCGTCGTGCTCGAAGTACGCGAGGTACATCGCGAGCGCGTTCTTCGTGATGCGCTCGATCTCGGCCGGGCGGTCGAGGTAGTGGCGGCACCGCTCGACCGCGTCGCTCATGTCCCACTTCACCGGGACGTAGGTCTCGCCGGCTACGTAGATGTCCGGCTTGGTCACGAGGTGCTCCATGGAGGGCTTGACCAGGAGCGTGCGCCCTGAGACGCAGTGGTAGTCGCGGTCGGTGACCTCCCCCCAGCCGAAGGGGCTGAAGCCGATGCGGCTCTCGCGCAGCTCGGCGTGGAACTGCCGCAGCGGCACCCGCTTGTAGCCCTCGACGACCACGTCGAGACCCGAGTCTCGGAGCGGCGCGAGGGCCTCGAGCGCGGCCTTGCGGTGGACCTGGTAGTAGTTCTCCGTGTCGCCACAGGACAACCGGCACACCACGTCGAGCCGCTTGCGGTGCGTGACGTCGAGGGCCTTCCACGGGTAGAACAGGCGCTTGGCGATCTCCCCCCACGCGCCGATGTTCCAGCCGACGTGAACGCGGTCGCGGTACTCCACCGGGACGGGCGAGCCGAAGTGCCAGTCGCCGACCTCGAGCCCGTACTGGCGCGCGCAGAAGTCGGGCAAGATGTAGCCGCCGACGTAGTCGTTGTCGTAGTCGGACAGGTCGCGATGGAGCTGCTTCTTCACGTACGCGTCGACGTACGGGAGCACACCGAAATAGGGCGACGAGCTCTGGTCGAAGGTGTCGAGGTAGATGACCGGCGGGCGCCCCGGGTGCCGCGCGAGCCCCTCGAACATGCCGACCGTCGCCTCCTTGGTCTCGCTCCACGGGGTCGCGATGATCAGCAGGTCGACCCCGCCCGCGCGCGCCTCGCGGTCGATCTCGGCGAGCGTCCGGCGGTCCGCCACCTCGACCGAGAGCCCTAGCTTCGTTCGCAGATCCTTGCCGCGCCGCTTCAGCGGATCCACGGCGGCTTCGACGACCGGATCTGCGCTCACGGGCGCGATCACCTTGGCTTTGAGCATCGGTCCCCTGGGCCACTACACCGCTCAGCCAGGCCGGCGCACGTGGCGGACACGTTCATACCACCGCACCGCGCGCCTGTCCGCTTCGCGAGTCCGGCGCGCGCTGCTACCGTGGGCGACTCCGCTCGAGCGAGGTCCGCATGAGTCAGCTCCGACTAATGAGCAAGCGGCGCTTCTTGCCCTTCTTCGCGACCCAGTTCTTGGGCGCGTTCAACGACAACCTGATGAAGAACGCGCTGATGATCGGCGTCGCCTACAAGTCGATGACGCTGCTCGGGCTCCGCTCGGAGTCGGTCGTCGCGCTCGCGGCGGGGATCTTCATCTTGCCCTTCTTCCTCTTTTCGGCGTGGGCCGGGCAGCTCGCCGACAAGGTCAGCAAGGCGACCTTGATCCGCTGGGTCAAGGCGGTCGAGATCGTGCTGATGCTCGGCGCCGCCGCCGGGTTCTGGCTCGAGAACCTGCCGCTGCTGCTCGTCGTGCTCTTTTTGATGGGCCTCCAGTCGACGTTCTTCGGGCCGGCGAAGTACAGCATCCTGCCGGAGCTGGTACGACCACACGAGCTGACCGGCGGCAACGCGCTCGTCGAGACCGGGACGTTCATCGCCATCCTCCTCGGCACGATCGCCGGCGGCGTGCTCATCGGTATCGGCGGCCCCTACGTCGGGCCGAGCGTCGTCGCCGTGGCGCTCCTCGGCTACCTCGCGAGCCTCGCCATCCCCCCGACCGCGCCCGCGAGCCCCGAGCTCCCGCTCACCGCGAACCTCCTCGCGCCCGCAGTGCCGACCTACCGCGCGGCCCGACAGTCCGTCGCCATCTTCAACGCCATCCTCGCCATCTCGTGGTTTTGGTTCCTCGGGGCGAGCGTGCTCACGCTGCTCCCGACCTACGGCAAGTCCGTGCTCGGAGCCAACGAGGACGTGGTCACCTTCCTGCTCGCGCTCTTCTGCGTCGGCGTCGCCATCGGCTCGCTCCTGTGCGAGCGCCTCGGCGGCAAGAAGGTCGAGCTCGGCCTCGTGCCCTTCGGCTCCATCGGGCTGTCCATCGTGGCCATCGACCTGTGCTTCGCCTCGCCGGCGCCGCACGAGCCCGGCGCGCTCATCGGGCTCGCGGCCTTCATCGAGCAGCCCGGTTCGTGGCGGATCATCGCGGACTTCCTGTTGTTCGCGGTCTTCGGCGGCCTCTACACCGTGCCGCTCTACACGCTCATCCAGCAGCGCGCGTCGGACGACACGCGCTCGCGCGTCATCGCAGCGAACAACATCGCGAACGCGCTCTTCATGGTCGTCTCGGCGGCGGTGCTCATCGCGCTGCCGAAGCTCGGGCTCGGCATCGCACAGATCTTCCTCTTCCTCGGGGTCGTGAACGCCATGGTCGCGGTCTACATCTACACCGTCGTCCCGGAGTTCTTCCTGCGCTTCGTCGCCTGGATCGTCGCGCACGTGCTCTATCGCATCCGCGTGCGGGGCGAGGAGCACCTCCCGGACGAGGGCGGCGTGCTGCTCGTCGCGAACCACGTCACCTTCGTCGACTGGCTGATCATCAGCAGCGCCTACCAGCGACCGGTGCGCTTCGTGATGCACCACACCTTCCTGCGGCTGCCGCTGATCGGGTTCCTCTTTCGAGGCGCGAAGGTCATCCCGATCGCTTCGGCCCGCGAGGACGCCGCCGTGCTCGCCGCCGCGCTCGACCGCATCGACGAGGAGCTGCGCGCCGGTGAGCCCGTGTGCATCTTCCCCGAGGGGCGGCTGACGACGGACGGCACCCTCGGCCCCTTCCGGCCCGGCGTCGAGGCGATCGTCCAGCGCACGCCGGTGCCCGTCGTCCCGATCGGCCTCGGCGGGCTGTGGGGGAGCTTCTTTAGCCGCAAGGACGGGGCCCCGTTCCGGCGGCCGTTCCGGCGCTTCTGGTCGCGCGTGCGGCTCACCGTCGGCGCGCCGGTGCAGGCGGCGGACGTGAGCGCGAGCGGCCTCGAAGACCGCGTCGCGGCGCTGCTCTGACGCAGGCCCGGGCCGGGCGCCGAGCGCGCGGGTGGCTCAGGCGGCGGCGGCGGCGCGCAGGACGCGCTGGCGGATCGCGCGGTAGAAGTCGAGCGCCTTGCTCTCCGGCAGCTCGACGTCGCCGAAGGTCACCATCTGCCCCGGAGCCACCTCACGCACGAAGCGCGCGTTCCTGATGAGGCAGATCGGGACGTGGTCAGGGCGCTCGGCGATCGACACCGCCGTGCCGCGGAACTCGAAGCTGCCGAGGGCGTGCGAGACGGGCTGGCCCGCCGCCACCGCGCGCTTTGCGACCGCGGCGACCCCGTAGCGGGGGGTCTTGCCGTTGTCGAGGAGGATCGGCCTGCCCTGCTGCGCCGCGTGCAGGCTCTTCACGACCTCGAGCGCGCAGAGGTGGAAGGGGCGGACGAGCACGAAGTACTTCCCCGCTCGGGTCTTGATACGCGAGTAGGCGCGGTACCCGACCAAGGCGTCGCCGACCTCGTGGCTCGCGAGCACGAGCACGCCAGGTGGTGCGCTCGGGCAGACGACGTAATCCGAAACGGGCCGGCCGCGCTCGACCGCCGCGTCGCCGAGGTAGTCGGTGTCCGCGATGTCAACGACGTCTCCGCCGACGAGGCCCTCCTGGAGGAGATCGGCCCCGAGGCCGTTCGCGACGAACGCCTGCTCGATCTGGATCTTCGTCCCGTCGGTGAACGAGACGGTCTGCTCGAGGGCGAGCTCCTGCTTCTCCGACCAGTAGCGCATGTCGCTCTCGGGCGGGTCGAGGTTCAAAAAGCCCTTGATATTGACGAACGCCCGGACATCGAAGCCCATCTCTTCGGCCTCGGCCCGCAGCTCCGCGAAGCAACCGGGCTGGTCACCGGCGGACTCCGTAAAGTACCCTCGCCCGACGAACGCGCTGCCGGTCGTGACGTGCAGCTCGGAGTTCATCGTCACGACGCGCCGGCCGGCCGACAGAGCGCGATCGACCACCTCGGTCCCGTGGATGGCGTCGCCCGTGCACTCGAAGACGATGTCACAGCGCTCGAGCAGGTCGTCGAGGTCGTTCGTGAGCAGCGCCGAATCCATGCCCTCGACCGAGTCGAGCGGCCGGCGCGTCAAGACGCGCGTGAGCTCGAGGCCGGTTCGCGCCATGGACACGCAGCGGGCCACCTGCCGCGCAATCAGCCCAGTCCCGGCGATGCCTACGCGATTGCTCATCGAAACGTCTCCCCGTCATCGTGCGACGACACACGGACGCGTGCGGCCAGTCTACGCCATCGCGTTGGTAGTTTACACCCGAACGCACGCTCGCAGCATGCTCCGTCGGCCGAGCCCGATCGCGCGCGGGGGTGAGGCGGCGCGGGGCCGTCGTCGGAGGTGCGCTGGAGTCGACCAGCGCCGGCCGGCGGCGGCCGCTCAGGTCTCCGCCAGCAGCCCGAGGAGCGTGCCGGGCGCGTCGACGTGAATCGAGTGGCCTGCCTCCGGTATCAGGTCGACGCGGACGTGAGGGTCGGCGGCGGCCGCGCGCCTCGCCCGCTCGAGGTCGCTCGGAGCGTAGACGTCTGAGCGCCCCGCCACCACCGCGTGGTAGACGCTGGCGCGCGGTGGGTGCTCGAAGGCTGGCCACAGATCGAGGTGACCGTAGTCTTCGAGCAACGCGCGGATCGCGGACGGATCGATGGCGAGGGCGCGCTCACCGGATGGGAGCCGCTCGAGGTTCAGCGCGAGCCAGGCGGCGAGCGGCTCGCTGAAGCCGGCGTCTATGACCGCCCGCTTGAACGTCGCGAGGTCGGCCATCGGAAACGACAGGCGCTCCAGCAGGGAGAGCACGCGGAGCGGCTCGTCGCTCTCGCGCAGCGGGCGAGGACCAGGGCACGAGTCGATGAGCCACAGGGCGTCGAGCGGCTCGCCCCGCGCGTCGCGCCGCTGCGCCCACGCGAGGGCCACCTTTCCGCCGAAGCTGTGCCCGAGGGCGCCGGCGATGCGCACGTCGCCGGGCGCGTCGCCGGCGCCGGAGCCGCCGGACGCGAGCGCCGTGGCCAGATCGTCGAGGTCCGCTGCGCACGCGGCGACGGTGTGCGGCGGGGGGAAGCCGAGGGAGTCGCCGTGCTCGCGGAGGTCGACGAGCACCGCCCCCCACTCGGGGCGCGCCTCGCAGAAGCGCCGCGCGATGGTGCGCCAGTTTGCGCGCGTCCCGAGAATCCCGTGCAGAAAGACCATCCACCGCGCCGGCCGCGTCCGGGCGTCGTCGTCGACCTCCCCGGCCTCTGCGTCGCTCGCCGCGCCGTCCGCGGAGACCAGGGTGTACGCGAGCGTCTTCATGGCCCCGGGTCTACCACGGGCGGGCGCGGGCACGTGGCGCGGGGTTCGGGATCGGGACCGGGCGCGGGTTCGGGAAGGGGATCGGGTACGGGTACCGGTGCGGGTTCGGTCACGGACGCGGACACGGACACGGACGCGGACCCGGACGCGGACCTGGACCCGGGCACGGACTCGGTCAGGGTCTGGGATAACGGCCGCGGCCCGGTCAGGACCGGGGGTGCAGGAGGCGGTAGGTCATGGCGCCGACGCGGTCCACGAGGGTGAGCGCCGGGTCGGCCGCGTCGTGCGTGAGGTATCCCCAGGTGCGTGCGACCCGGAGGGCGGCGCGCGTCTCGTAGGTGGAGCCGAGCGCTGACGCGAGGCGCAGCCGGCGGTTGCCGGCGCGGTGGCCGGTGGACTCGGCGAGGTTGAGCGTCACGCTCTGTGCGGCCCTCCGGAGCTGGTCTGAGAGCGAGCGGTCGTGCTGGGCGATGCGGCCGACCAGCGGCGCGATCGCGTCAAGCATGGCGTGCGACAGTTCGAGAGCGCGGAGGGGTTGGTTCGTTCGGGTCATGCCCCCCCAAGGCGCAAGGGGCGTGACAGCCACCGCTGGCGCGACCGTTGCGCCGCTCAGGGCTGACCCGGACGAACCAACCCCGGAGCGC
>JAGQJE010000077.1 GCA_020430775.1 Myxococcales bacterium | reverse complement strand
GACTGCCGCTGCAAGGCCTGCGGCGCCCTCTTGGCGAAGCGCGATCGCGACGGCCTCACCATCCGGCGCGGCGACATGCAGGTCGTCGTCAGCGGCGACAGCACGGTCGCCGTCACCTGCTACCGCGACCGCTGCCGCACCTTGAACGTCCTCGCGTCGCGCACGCCGATGCCGCCGACGCCCGTGCCCGCGCTCCCGAGGGCGAGCGCCGCGTAGCTCGCGGCGCCCTCCTTCACCTCAAGTCCACCGAGCGCATGACGCCCTAACCACGGCCCCAAGGAGCGCCTGACGCCCGCCGGAAAGGCGGCGCGTCATGCGCGCACGTTGGGAGGCGCTGCATGCAGCCCTCGACCGTTCCGTTCGTTCTCTTCAGGCAGAGCAGGCGTTTCAACAGGCAAGGCAGCACCCCGCGCTCGCGCGCTTCGACCAGCCCTTCGAGGTGGTCGAGTACCTCGCGAGCAAGGGCGGCGACCTCGACGAGAAGGATCGCCTCCTCGGCGTGCTCGTGACCCTCGTGCAGCGCCGCGAGCACCACGAGCTCGTGAGCGGGCTCCTGTGGCTCGGGCTCTGGCCCGGCCTCGACGCCGTCTACCGGCGGCGGCAGCGCAACTTCCGGGGACAGCCCGAGGAGCTGATCGCCGAGCTGGCCGACGTCTTCACGGGCATCATCGAGCGGCTCGACCTCGAGGTGGTCCACCGCGTGGCCGCGACGCTCGTGCGCAGCACCGCGCGCGACCTCATCGATCGCCGCCGCCGCGTGTGGGCCGACGCTGACCGGATCGTCTACCGGGACACCTTCGAGCCGGTACGTGACCAGGACGACCGCATCATCGTCGCGAGCCATCTCGACCGCCTTGCGCGCGCCGAGTGGGAGGCGTCGCAGGCGGAAGCCCCGCTCGGGCTGACGCAGGGGCTGTCGTTCGAGGACGACGTCGCCGAGCTGCGCGTGTGGCTCACGGAGATCATCGGCGCCGACGCCGAGCTGCTGCTCGCGGTGCTGGTGCTGGACGAGAACCAGCGCGAGGCCGCCCAGCGCCTCGGGCTCTCGCACGACGCCGCTCGCAAGCGCTTCCAGCGCGCGCTCGGCCGACTCCGCGAGCACCTCGCGAGCTCGCTGTCCCACTCCGACCTCGCGGGCCGCGTTTGCCTCCCCACGAACCGGATGAACCGCCCGGAGGAGCCGACCGCATGACCCACGAACCGATCCCCATCCACGACCTGCCCGGCGACGAGGACTTCATCCGCCTGCCGGGCCTCTTCCGACGCTGGGAGCTGAACGACGTCATCGAGCTCGGCGCGGACTTCCACCTCGAAGACGCCGGCGAGGCCGCCGACGGCACGCAGCTCATCGCCGTGTACCGGCGCGAGCGACGCAGCACCCGCAACACGACCACCGACAGCAGCAGCACCACCAACCCCAACAAGAAGGAGCAGTGACCAATGACGAACAGCATGTGGCAGCAGACCGAAGAGATGGCGAAGAAGCACGACCAGGGCGGCTCGCTCTGGCTCAAGCTCGCGGGCGATGGCGACAAGGCCGTCGTCGTCTTCCTGGGTGAGCCGCACCCGCGCGAGGTGGCCTTCGTCGACGGCAAGTACGTCGAGGTCGACGAGAAGATGAAGGCTGCGGGCACGAAGGCCTCGCTGCGCGTCGCGCTGAACGTCGCCCTCTACGACTCGAAGGAGGTGAAGGTCCTCGAGCAGGGCGTGATGTTCTTCAAGGACCTCGTCCGCGTCCGCGAGAAGTACGGCCTCGAGAAGTGGGCCTTCGAGATCCAGCGCCACGGCGCCGCAAAGGACCCGAAGACCACGTACTCGATCCTCCCGGAGCACCAGCTCTCGGTCGAGCAGCAGAAGGCCTTCCAGGCGCTGCCGCAGCACGACCTCGCGAAGCTCTACTCCGGCGAGGCGGACAGCGGCGGCGCGAAGGGTGGCCAGTCGCTCGACAGCTACGACAAGAAGAGCGACGCGAAAGGCGACGGCACCGTGGCGCCCAACGTTGCGCAGGGGCTCGTCACCGCGCTTAAGGCGCTGCCGCGCGAGGCGACGGACAAGTTCCTCGCGAAGTTCGGCGTCCAGCGCATCAAGGACCTGCCCACCTCGCAGGTGGAGAAGGCGCGCGCGTTCGTCGAGCAGCTCCAGACGGAGAGCGCCGCGCCCGCCGCCGCCGAGACCGAGGTCGATCCCTTCGCCTGAGCGAGCCGCGAGGAGCCACCGATGAATGACTACCTCTCCGAGGTCTTCGGGGACGGCGGGCTCTTCGCCTCGCGGTTCCCCGG
>JAGQJE010000076.1 GCA_020430775.1 Myxococcales bacterium | reverse complement strand
GACGACGGCGGTTACGGCGGCGGCTACGGCGGCGGCGACGACTTCGGCGGCGGTGGCGGCGGCGATCGCCGCGGCGGTCGTGGCGGCGGTCGCGACCGCTGGTGAGCCTCAGCCGGCTCCGCTAGCGGAGCCGAGCCACCGATGACATGAAGAGCCCCGGGCACACGTCCGGGGCTTTTTCGTTCGAGACGACCCGATCGGCGATACGCTCGGTCTCATGGACGGCGACCGCCGAGGCAGGCACGAAAGCGTCGGGTTGCCCGCGACGGACGAGGCGGCGACGAAGGTGCGCAACCTCTTCGCGGGCATCGAGCCGCGCGCGCGCGACGAGGTCTTCGAGACGCTCGCCGAGGTCGGCGGCGTGCGCGTCGAACGGATCGTGTCGACCGGCCAGGGCACTCCGGAGGGCACGTGGGATCCCGCCCTGCGCTCCGAGTGGGTCACGCTGCTCCGCGGGCGCGCCGCGCTGCGCTTCGAGGACCTGCCGCGACCGGTGGAGCTGGCGCCGGGAGACGCGCTCCTGATCACGCGGGGTCGCCGCCACCGCGTCGAGTGGACCGCGCCGTCCGAGCCGACGGTGTGGCTCGCCGTGCACTTCGACGACTGACGTCACGAAAAAGAGCGCGCCCGGCGGGGACCCGTTCACCGGGAGCCCGTCGGGCGCGTCGCCGGCCGACGCACCATGGCGTCAGCCGAGGGCCGGAGCGCTGCGCCCCGGCGTATCGGTCACCAGCCGCCGCGACCGCCGCCGCCGCCGTAGCCGCCACGGCCGCCGCCGCCACCACCGCCGTAGCCGCCGCGGCCACCGCCACCGCCACCGCCACCGAAGCCACCCGAGCGCGGGCGGCGCTCTTCGGCCTCGTTGACGCGGAGCGGGCGCCCATCGAACATGACGCCGTCCATGCCGCTGATGGCCTGCTGGGCCTCTTCGGAGTTGCCCATCGTGACGAAACCGAAGCCGCGGCTGCGGCCGGTCTCACGGTCGGTGATCACCTTGCAATCGGTCACCTCGCCGAACTGGTCGAAGGCGCCACGGAGCGTCTGCTCGTTGGTGTCGAACGAGAGGTTGCCTACGTAGAGTCGGTTGTTCATGTGTCTTGGTTCTTCTTCTCGTCGCGGCCTTGGGCGCTCGCGCGCCGGGTCTCCAAACTCCCCACTCGGCGGGCCGCGGCTGTGCCGGGCGGGGTCCGCAGCATCAAGCTGCCTCCGTGATCGTCACCGGAGGACGCGGCCATCCGCGGTCGAGATGCCGAAAGAGTGAGCCGAGTGCCAGAAACGTCGCGAGCTGCCCGTAATGGTGCGTACGCGCCGCCGCGTCAACCGGAATCGTTCGCTCTCCGTGCCGCCGACCGCGAGGCGGCACACAGACGAGATCACGCGCCCTCGCCTGCGGTGATCTCGAGGTACA
The DNA here is from genome assembly GCA_020430775.1 of Myxococcales bacterium. Classification (GTDB taxonomy): domain Bacteria; phylum Myxococcota_A; class Polyangia; order Polyangiales; family Houyiibacteriaceae; genus JAGQJE01. The sequence goes on along the minus strand of JAGQJE010000076.1, from coordinate 10,117 downwards.
CGTGCTGGCTGCCCGGCCGCAGCCGGCCGAAGAGCTCGCCGAACGCGAAGCCCAGCCCGTACTTCTGCCGGAAGGCGGCCTTCGCGCGGGCGATCTCTGAAGCGTCCGACAAGAGGCGCGCGACGCCCGGCACGGTCGGCCCCTTCTCCGTCTTGCCCCGCACGTCGCAGGGCGTGAGCGCGCAGCGCGGGTCGTTCTTGATGCGCTTGACCTTCCACGTGTAGGCGTTCGTCCACAGGTAGGCCTTGCCGTCGCGGACGGCGAACCAGATCGGCGTCTTCTTCGCCTCGCCGTTGCGGCGGAAGGTCGTGATGTTGGCGTACTTGTGGTGCGCGATCGCGGTGAGAGGCTCGGTCACGTGGTCTCCTCGGGCTCACGCCGTGGGCGGCAGGCGGAGCAGAGCGCATCGCGCCACGCGGGGCAAGCAGCGTTCGTCTCAGCCGCGCCGTTCTTCGAGCTCGATCCAGCGGGCGACGAGGCGCTCCACCTCGGCGCGCGCCGTGGCGGCGGCCTCGACGAGCGCGGGGACCTCATCGGCCCGCTCGACGTAGATGCCGGGGTCGGCGAGCTGGGCGTCGAGATCCGCCACCGTCGCCTCGGCCGCCGCGATGGACGCCTCCATGCCCTCGAGCTCGCGCTTGTCTTTGTAGCTGAGCTTGCGCGGCGCCGACGACGCCACGGGCGCCGCCGTCGCCCCGTCGGCGCGTGCGGCCGGGCGGTCCCGTGACGCTGCCGCCTCGACCGCATCCGCTTGCGCGGCCTGCTCGGCCTGCTCGGCCTGCGCGCGCAGCGTGCGGTACATCCCGTAACCACCGGGGTAGCGCACGACGCGCCCCCCACCTTCGAACACGAGGACCGAGGTGGCGACGCGGTCGAGGAAATAGCGATCGTGGCTCACGACGATCGCCGTCACCGACTCGGCGACGAGCATCTGCTCGAGGGCGGCGAGGGTCGTCACGTCGAGGTCGTTCGTCGGCTCGTCGAGGAGCAGCACGTTCGCCGGCTGCAGCAGGAGCTTCGCCAGCGCGACTCGGGCGCGCTCACCCCCCGAGAGCGCGGAGACGGGCTGATCGACGCGCGCCGCCTCGAACGTGAAGCGCGCGAGGTACGTGCGCGCGTCCATGGCGCGGCCCGCGAACTCGACCGTGCGCTCGCCGCCGGCGACGTTCTCGACGATCGACGCGTCGTCACGGAGCCGCGCGCGCGCCTGATCGAGGTAGGCGAGCTGAACGCTCTGTCCGAGCCGGACCTCGCCCTCGGTCGGGCGCAGCTCGCCGAGGAGCATGCGCAGCAGGGAGGTCTTGCCCGTGCCGTTGTCGCCGACGACGCCGATGCGCTCGCCGCGGGTCACGTCGAGGTCGAGGCCGTCGATGAGCCGCCGGTCGCCGAGGGTGAGGCCGACGCCGCGCAGCTCGACGACCGTCTTGCCGAGCCGCGTCGTCTGCAGGGCAAAGGTGGCGCTGCGCTCGGCCTCGGGCGCGGCCTGGTCTCGGGCGGCCTCGGCGCGCTCGACGCGCGCCCGCTGCTTGGTGCCGCGCGCCTTCGGGCCCCGCCGCAACCACTCGAGCTCGGTGCGCAGGAGGTTCTGCCGGTTCGCCTCGGCGCGCGCCTGGTGCTCGAGCCGGGCGCTCTTGCCGACGAGGTAGGCCTCCCATCCGCCGTCGTACGTATAGAGCTGGCCGCGATCGACCTCGACGGTGCGCTCGACCACGTGGTCGAGGACGTAGCGATCGTGCGTGATCAGCAAGAGCGCGCCGCGATAGCGCTCGGCGAGGTAGCGCTCGAGCCACTCGATGGTGTCGATGTCGAGGTGGTTGGTCGGCTCGTCGAGGATGGCGAGGGTGGGCTCCTCGACGAGCACGCGCGCGAGTGCGACCCGGCGCCGCTCTCCGCCGCTCATCGTGTCGACCGCGCGGCCCGGGTCGCGGACGCCGAGGTGCCCGAGCGTGGCGATCGCCTCGCGCTCCCGGTCCCAGCCGCCGAGGCGCTCGACCTCGGCCGCCGCCTCGGCCTGCGCGCGGAGTCGCGCCTCGGTCGCCTCGCCCGCGGCGAGCGCCTCGCTCAGCGCGGCGTGGCGCGCGACCGCGGCCGACCAGGCGCCGAGCCCGGCCAGAACGGCCTCGACGGCGGTCACCCCAGACGGCAGCGCGGGCTCTTGCGCGAGGTAGACGACGGTCGCGTCGTTGCGCGCGACGACCTCGCCGGCGTCCGGCTCGTCGAGCCCGGCGAGCAAGCGCGCGAAGGTGGTCTTGCCCGAGCCGTTCACCCCGACCACGCCGACGCGCTCGCGTGCGTGGATCGAGAAGTCCGCGCCGTCGAGGAGCACCCGCGCCCCGTACGCTTTGCGGACCCCTTTGGCGACGACGATCGGCATCGGGCCCCCGTACCACCGGCGCCGCGCCGCGGCTACGCGAGCGGCGATCGACCCCCGGGACCGCGCGTAGATGCGGGGCCCAGATGGCGGCTCGAGCGCAGCGGTCGCGACGCCGTGGCGCGCCCCGCTCGCAGATCAGAGCGCGTAGGTCGATTCGAGGTAGCCGATGATGTCGGCTGACTCGAAGAGGGTTCGGCCCGTGTTCGGGTCGACCAGGCAGGGGACCTGCGCCCGTCCCGTGCGCGCGATCATCGCCTCGCGGCGCCCGCCGGGGACGGGCGTCCACTTACCCAGCGTCAACCGAGCGTTGGCGGGACCGATGTCCGACCGCTGCTCCTTGGCGAGCTGCCACAGCCGGTACGGCAGCTCGAGCTCGGTCAGGCGCTCACGCACGAGCCGGCTGTAGGGGCTCGCCTCGAACGAGTAGAGTTCGAGGAGCTGGGCCGGCCCGCGCGACGGCCGCGCACGAAACCCGCGGGTCGGGCGCATCGCCGTGGCGAGCGACGACGTCGCGTACGTGAGCGCGTTCGGGCGCACGGCGCGGCCGCTGTCGTAGTGCTCCCAGAGGTACTCGACGATGTCGGCGGACTCCGGCATCGCCTGGCCGCGCTCGACGTCGTAGAACACCGGGAACGTGGTCTTTCGACCGACGAGCTCGGCTGCGCGAGGTCGGAACCGGGTCCCGCCCTTCGGGCACGGGTACACCTCGACGTCGAGCTGCAGCTCGGAGAGCGCCTCACGCACCACGCGGCAGTAGGGGCAGCCCTCCATGTCGAAGAGCTGGGGGAGCGGCGTCGAGTTGGGGTCCGTCGCGACCGAGCGGGCGCGACGCTGCATGGCGCCGCGCCAACCGGCGGCGGTCGAAGCGAGCACCGAGGCGGTGACGGCGAGCGAGTGGGCTACGGGGTTCGGCAAGGTAGGTTACTCCGTGCGCGCACGGCGCCGCGCGCGGCGATCGAGGTGATTCGAGCGGCGCCCGAGGCTGCCCAGGTCCGCCCTCAGGCGGGCTTCGCGAGGCGGCGTTCGAGATACTGTTGGAGCACGACGGCGTTGTTGTGCTCCTCGTCTTTGGCGCTGTAGAGCAGCGTGAGCTTGCCGCGCTTGGCGGCGTCGAGCAACGGCCCGCAGGCGTCCGGGTGCTCAGACAGCTCGGCCTCGTAGTCCTTGATGAACGACTTCCACTTCTTCGGGTCATGACCGAAGCGCTTGCGCAGCGCGTCGCTCGGCGAGACGTCCTTGCACCAGGTATCGAACGCCGCCTCGTCCCGCTTCAGGCCGCGGGGCCAGAGCCGGTCGATGTAGATGCGGCAGCCGTCATCCGGGGACGGGTCTTCGTAGATGCGTTTGATCGCGATCGTCGTCATCGGGCCTCCGATCCGCGGCGCGTAGCGCGCCCCGACGGCACTATACGGCTGCCCACGGGCGCCCGGGAGGTCCCTCGGTGCGGACGGGTGGACAGGCCGCGCCCGACCGAGTAGGGCCTCGCAACACCGGCGTATGAGCGCCTGTTACAAGGGCGCCGCCGGTGGTCAGGGCGGTCGCCCGCCGCGCGAGAGGAGTACACGCTGATGCTGAATCGAGAAGGCAAACCCGTCGTGGGGATCATCACCGGCAGCCCGAGCGACCTGCCGGTCGTGCTCAAGGCCCGTGAGGTGCTCGACGACCTCGACGTCCCGTGTGACATCCGCGTCCTGTCGGCGCACCGGACCCCGGTCGAGACGGTGCGCTACGTGGAACAGGCACGCGAGGCCGGGATCGAGGTGCTCATCGCTTGCGCCGGCATGGCCGCACACCTCGCGGGCGTGGTCGCCGCCCACACGACGCTGCCCGTCATCGGCGTACCGCTCGCGTCCGGAGCGCTCCAGGGGGTCGACGCGCTGCTCTCGACCGTCCAGATGCCGCCCGGAATCCCGGTCGCCACGGTCGCGATCGACGGCTCGAAGAACGCCGCGTTCATGGCCGCTCGCATCCTCGCCGGCACCCACCCCGAGCTGCGGGAGCGTCTGCAGGCGCAGCTCGACGCGAGCAAGGGCCGCTACGACTCGCCCGACATGTCGACGCCTTCCCAAGCCGACAAGCGCGGCTGACCTCGCGCAGCCTCGCCGTGCGCGCCGTGGAGCGCGCCGCGAGAGCGACCGGCGCCCGCCGTCGCGCGTGGTCGGTCCCCCGTGTGCCGGGGGCACGACCGTCGGTGGTCCTGCCCTCAGGCCGACTGGGCGGCGTGCTCCGCGAGCGCCACGCGGTAGACGTGCTCGTAGCGGCGAGCGCTCCGCTCCCAGCTCGAGTCGAGCCCCATCACCCGGCCCTGCAGCCCGCCAAAGGCCGCCCCGTTCGTAAACGCCGCGAGCCCTCGACGAACCGCAGCGAGCACCGCGTCCGGCCCGGCGTCGTCCGCGACGAACCCGGTCCCCGTACGCAGCGACGCGTCGCAGTCGACGATGGCGTCGCTCAGCGCGCTGTCGGCCGGAACCACCGGCACCGCGCCGTAGCGCTGGCCCCGGAGCTGGAGCGCGACGCCGTCCGCCGCGTCCGCGAGCACCAGGAGCAGGTCGCTCGCCGCGATGATGAGGTGCGTCGTCGCCTCGGCGCTGCCGCGCCGGACCTGCAGCCGGTCCGGCCAGCGGTCCCCGAGCGCTTCGAGCACCGCGACACGCTCGGCGGGCTCGGCGGCGTCGATCTGCACGACGACCTGGACGTCGTTTCGCAGCACCTTGCGGGCGATCTCCGCGAAGACCTCGATCGTCCGATCCGCCGGTCCCGTGGCGACGACGCCGACCAGCGGGACGTCGGCACGCACCGGGAGCGACATCGCCTGCTGCAGAGCGCCCTTGCAGCGCCCCTTGCCGCGGCGGTCGATCGGGTCGAAGCGGCACGGGAGGTGGACGTCGGTCGTCGGACTCCAGGTCGACGCGTCCACGCCGCACTCGATGGCGGTCAGCGCGTCGCGGTGCGCGTCGAACGCCTCGCGCAGCGCGGCGCCTTCGCGACCGTCGAGCAGTCGCCGGGCGTAGGTCGAGGAGACCGTCGTCCACCGATCCGCGGCGTCGAGGCCCGCCCGCAGCACCTGCAGCTCGTCACGGTCGGGCGCCGCGGCGCCCTGCACGCCGAGCACGTCCGCGAGCGCGCCCGGGAAGGTGCCGGCGTCGGCGCTCGCGTCGTACACGGTCAGCACCCGCCCGAGCTCGGGCGCCGCGTCGCGGATGCGGGCGAGGCAGAGCGCGCCGAGCCAGCCGTAGCCGTGCACGAGGTCGTAGCCTGCCTCCGCGTCAGCCGCGAGCTTCGCGGCCGCGCGCGCGAACGCGCCGGCGCGCCGGGCGACCTGCTCCGGTGTCCCCTCACCGACACCGTCGACGCCGGCGAAGAGCTCGTCGCTGCCGACGAAGAGCAGGTCCACGCCGCTCGGGGTCCGGCCGTTGTAGAGGTCGCAAGCGAAGGTCCGGTCCCCGACCTTCGTCTCGAGGCGCACCAGGCGGCGCGCGAGCATGTGCTCGTTCGGGTCGATCGACCCGTACAGCGGCGAGAGCACGGTCACGTGGTGATCCAGACCCCGCAGCGTCGAGGCGAGGCTCCGGCAGGTCTCGCCGGCGGTCGTCGAGGCCCCGTAGGGCGCAAGATCGGAAGAGATCAGCAGGATGTGCATGCGCGCGCACCTTACACGAAGCCCGCGCCTTGGCCATCCGCGGTGCCCGAACGCCCCCGCCCCCGCTCCCGCTCCCGATCCCGTGCCCGATCCCGCACCTGCGCCTGAACCGCGGGCGCGGTCGCTCGGCAGCGCCTACGGCCCGCCCCGACAGGAGCGCGAACTCTACATCCCTGGCGCGGAGGCGGGCAGCGTGGCGTCGCTCGCGCGAACGTAGAGCGGCTCGACCTCGGAGAGGTCGACCGGGCCGCGGGCGCGCCAGCGCTCCTCGACCTCCACCACGAGCGCCGCGGGGGACGGCACGTCGAACCCGGGCGGCACGGGAACGCGCGCTTCGCCGAGCGTCGCCCAGAGGGCCGGTCCGTGCGCGAGCACGCCCTCGCCGGCGACCGCGATCTGAGCGGCCCCGGCGTCGCCCCGCGTCGCCACGTCGAGCGCGGCCCGGCCCGCCTGCTCCGGAGCCGCGTGGAAGGGCGCCAGCACCTCCTCGAGCGCGCCGCTCGGCGTCGACCGGTACGCGGCGGCGAAGACCTCGCCGCGGTAGGCGTTGCGGACCGCGAGGCGCAGCACCTCCGAGCCGACGGGCATCCCCCGGGCGAGCACGCGCAGGGAGCCGACGCCGACGACGGGGATGTCGAGCCCGAGGGCGAGCCCCTTCGCCGTGGCGAGGCCGACCCGCACCGCCGTAAACCCTCCGGGGCCGACGGTCACCCCGACGCGCTCGAGCGCGCGCTTGTCCACCCCGGCGCGGCTGAGCAGCTCTTCGATGCGCCCGAGGAGCGTCTCGGCGTGTCGGTGGCGCGCCTCGACGCCGAGCGCCGCGAGCAACCGCCCCTCACGCGCGACGACGAGCGAGGCAAACGAGGAGGAGGTGTCGATGCAGAGCAGGGTCATCGCCCCGCCTCGGGGGTGGGCGCAGGCTTGACCACGCAAGGGCGTAGGGTTAGGAACGGCGGCATGTTCGGTTGGGGAGCCTATCGCCAGCTCGCCGGTGCGGCCACCGTCGGATGCTGAGCCTACTGGAGCCCACCGACCCGAGCTGGGTACAGGCCGCGGAGGCCGATCTCGACGGGCTGCTGCGTGATCACGCGCACTGCGAGCTGAAGGCCGCTCAGAGCGCGCTCGGGCTGCTCGGCCGCTTCGGCGGTGAGGCCCCGGAGATCATCGAGCCGCTCGTCGCGCTCGCCCGCGAGGAGGCGCAGCACTTCGAGCAGGTCCACGCCGAGCTCGCCCAGCGCGGAGCGGAGCTGACCTCGCCGGCGAGCGACCCGTACGTGCAGGGGTTGCGTCGCGCCGCCCGCGAAGACCACCGAGAGGCGCCCGTCCTGCTCGACCGGCTGCTGGTGTGCGCGCTGATCGAGGCCCGCTCCTGCGAGCGCTTCAAGCTGCTCTCCGAGCGGCTCGGGTCGGAGCGGCTGCGCGACTTCTACCGCGGGCTCATGGCCAGCGAGGCGCGGCACTACGGGCTCTTTCGCGGCCTCGCCGAGGCGCGCTTCGGAGCGCTCGCGCGCGAGCGGCTGGGCGTGCTCGCCGCGCGCGAGGCGGCGGTCGCCGCGCACCTCCCCCTCGGCCCGACGGTCCACGGATGAGCGCGCCCATGTCAGAGGCGACGCCGCCGAAGTCCCGGGGGGGCCAGCCGGCACCGGAGGTGGTCGACGCGAAGCTCGAAGAGACGGGCGTCGACCGCTGGGTCGCCAACCTCCGGACGATCGTCGCCGCGGTCGTGCTCACCATCCTCATCCGTATCGTCGTCATCGAGCTCTTCCACATCGAGGGCTCGTCGATGCAGCCGACGCTGCTGAACGGCGATCGCATCGTGGTCGCCAAGTACCCGTACGGGCTCTTCCTGCCCGGGATGGACCACGCCGTGTGGACGTGGGGCCACCCGAACGTGGGCGACATCGTCATCGTTCACAGCCCGATGGACAACGTAGACATCGTCAAGCGCGTGGTGGGTCTGCCTGGCGACGTGATCGCGTATCGAGACGGTGAGCTCTTTCGCAACGGCGTCCTGCAGCGCACCAACGAGGTCGGCGACTGCGAGCCCGCGCAGGAGGAGCACCCGCAGTGGGACTGCGCGGTCTACCGCGAGACGCTCGACGGCAAGCCGCACCTCATCAGCCACTCGCGCGAGGACGACCCCGATCGCGACCTCTCGATGCCCGTCACGGTCCCTCCCGGGCACATCTTCGTGATGGGCGACCACCGCGACATGTCGAACGACAGCCGCAACATCGGCCCCATCCCCTACTCTCGCGTGAAGGGGCACGCGCTCTTCGTGTTCACGTCGTTCAGCGACGCCGGCGGGGTGCGGTGGGGCCGGTTCTTCGAGGGGCTGGAGTCGCGTTGACGGCCGGCCGCAGCGCGGCGCTCCCTCGGACGCAGGGTAAGCCATCGGCGGCAGGGACGGCGCCGCAGGTCCACCCGAGCCCGCGAGGCGCCCGATGACGCGCTCGCCGGGGCCCATGACGATCGACGCGCGCCTGCAGGACGAGACGGGCACGCTCTTCAAGGACGCGCCGGAGCGTGTCGCCCTCGTCTACCCGAGCCCATACACGGTCGGGATGTCGTCGCTCGGGTATCAGACGATCTACCGAACGATCAACGCCTCCTCGGCCCGCGCGGCCCACCGCGCCTTCCTGCCGGAGGACGTCACCGACGCGCGCCGCCGTCGCGCTCCCCTCGTGACCTACGAGGCGCGTGTCCCCGTCGGCGACTACCCCGTCGTCGCGCTCTCGGTCTCGTTCGAGATCGAGCTGGCGGGCGTCGTCCAGGTGCTCGAGCTCGCAGGCCTCGAGCCGCTCGCGCAGGACCGCCCAGAGCGCGCGCCGATCGTGCTCGCCGGCGGTCCGCTGACCTTCTCGAACCCGCTGCCGCTCGCGCCCTTTGCCGACGTGATCCTCATGGGCGAGGCCGACGACACCGTGCACCAGGCGCTCGACCTCATCTTCGCGTCGCGCTCGAAGCGGGACACCCTGCGCGCCCTGGCGGACGCCATCCCGAGCGCGTACGTGCCGTCGCTGCACGGCGACCAGATGCCGCCCGTCGAGAAGGCGAGCGCTGCGGGACTCCCCGCGCGCGCGCAGATCACGACCCCGCACACCGAGCTGCGGGACATGTTCTTGATAGAGCCGGAGCGCGGCTGCCACCGCGGCTGCACGTACTGCGTGATGCGGCGGTCGACGAACGACGGCATGCGCACCTTCGACATCGACCGTGTGCTCGAGCTGGTGCCGGCCCACGCGAAGCGGGTTGGGCTGGTCGGCGCCGCGACGACCGACCACCCGCGCATCGTCGAGCTCGTCGAGGCGCTCGTAGGGCGGGGCTGCGAGGTCGGGCTGTCCTCGCTGCGGGCGGACCGACTGAACGACCGCCTCGTGGCGGCGCTCCGCGCGGGCGGCCAGACGGTGCTGACCACCGCCTCGGACGGCGCGAGCCAGCGCCTGCGCGCGAGCATCCAGCGCCGCGGCCCGGAGTCGCTCTTCTCGAAGGTCGCCGAGATCTGCAAGCGCCAAGGGATGAAGCGCCTGAAGCTCTACATGATGCTCGGCCTGCCCACCGAGGACGACGACGACATCGACGAGCTCGCGCGCTTCTCCGTGGCGTTGTCCGAGGTGCTCCCGCTCTCGCTCGGCATCGCGCCCTTCGTCGCCAAGCGCAACACGCCCCTCGACGGGACGCCCTTCGCCGGCATCGACGTCATCGAGGCGCGGCTCGCGCGCCTCCGCGCCGGCGTCAAGGGGCGGGTCGATCTGCGCTCGACGAGCGCGCGCTGGGCCTGGGTCGAGTACGTCCTCGCGCAGGGCGGACAGGCCGAGGGACGCGCGGTGCTCGACGCGGTCCACGCGGGCGGGCGCTTCCGGCACTGGAGGGACGCCTTCGAGGCGCTGCCCGCGGACCGACCGCGCCGCGCGCTGGTCCGTCCGACCAACCGGCTCGGCCGCACCCTCCCCCTCGCCCAACGCTGACCGCTCGGGCCGCTCAATGGGCCGCTCAGCGCCCGAATGCGCTACCCGTGACGTCGCAAGCGATGCGAGCTTCGGGCGATGAGGGGTCCAGTGAGCGAGCGCGCCCGCAAGCGAGGGAGTGAGAGGTACTCTGCG
>JAGQJE010000075.1 GCA_020430775.1 Myxococcales bacterium | reverse complement strand
TGAGCCGGAGGAGCACGGCGCTCACGAGCGCTCCGCTCCGTCCGGCTGCGCGTCGGCCGCCGCGTCGTCGGCCGGCTCGGGCTCCCGGGCGGTGCCCCCCCGGCCCGCCCCCGGCTCGAAGCGGTCCGCGCGGTAGGGGTAGCCGGGTCGTCCGACGTCGACGCGCACGAGCGTGAGCCCCCCGGGCGGCGCGGTGGGGCCGACGCTTTCGCGGCGCCCACGCGGCCCGAGCTGCGCCACGAGGCTCCCTGGCGCGATGCGTCCGCGGCCGACCTCGACGAGCGTCCCGGTGAGGATGCGCACCATGTGGGTCATGAAGGCGTCCCCGTCGTATTCGATCGCGAGCAGCGCCGCCTCGCCTGCAAAGCCCGGGAGCATGCGCACAGCGTGCAGCGTGCGGACGCTGTTGTCGCGGGTGTCGCTCGCGGCGCGAAACGCGCGGAAGTCGTGCCGGCCCGAGAGCACGTCAGCGGCGGCGCGCATGGCGTCGAGGTCGAGCAGCGTGCTCGGGGCGCGCGGCCGGTCGGGCGTGAAGGCGAGACGCGCCCGGAGCGCCGGGTGGGCGAGCCGGGGCGCGATGTGCCAGCTCTGCGCGCGCCAGAGCGGGGCGGGAGCGACGTCGCAATGCAGCAGGTAGCGGTAGGTCTTGCCGGCGGCGTCGAAGCGCGGGTTGTAGCGCGGGTCGCATGGCGCCGCCGCTTGCACGCTGACGTCGCCGGGCAGCTTGCTGTTGAGCGCCCGCACCCACACCGAGGGCGGCAGCGCCTTGTCGACGCCGAGCCCGACCACCTGCCCGAGCGCGTGCACGCCGGCGTCGGTCCGGCTCGCGCCGCGCGCCTCGGGTGCCCGCTCGCCGAGCGCCCGCGCCGCGTCCTCGAGCGCCCCCTGGACGGTGCGAAGCCCGCGCTGGCGCTGGTAGCCGTGGAAGGCGCTGCCGTCGTACGCCACGACGAGGCGCACGCCGAACGGGTGCGACGGGGCGGGGTCGCGCGCGTCAGGCACTCAGAGCGTCAGGCCGAGCCCGGCGACCCACGCGAGCTCGTCGCCGACCGGGAGGCGGCTCGCGGCGCGTGATCCGAAGACCTCCCCGAAGATGTACGAGTGGTTGATGCCGTAGTCGCTGTCGAGGGCGTGGGCGTTGCTCGGTGAGAGGAAGTCGAGCTGAATGGCGATCTGGGCGCCCCAGTGCAGCCCGAGGCTGCGGCTGCGCGCGTCCGTCCGGGACCCGGAGCGCGAGCGGTAGAAGATCGTGTCGAGGCCGACCTTTCCGCTGAAGACGAGCGGGACGTGAAACCGCTGCGCCAGCACGTCGACGCGGAGCACGGCGAGGGTCGAGAGCGGAAAGAGCCGAAAGGAGCTCTTCTCGTCGCTCTTGCCGGTGCACTGCCCGCTCATGTCTACCGAGCAGTTCGTGGCGGTGTACTTCGCCCAGCCGATGCCGAGGCCGGCGCCTAGCAGCCCCACGTAGGGGATGCGCACCGGGAAGAGATCGAGCTCGCCCCCGACGAAGGGGCCGTTGTCGCTGCCGAAGATCTGCTTGAACGCGTCGGTCTTGCTGCCCAGGTCCGGGCGGTACATGCCGACCCGTAGCTCGAGCCCGAAGTGCTCCGGCGACCCCTTCGTCTGCCCTTGGGTATCGGCGAAGGGATAGAGGCCCTGCGCGGCCGCCGGGCGCGGGGCGGAGAGCGCCGCGACGCAGGCGATCAGGGACAACGCGAAGAGGTGCGCCGCCATCGGCCCGCGGCGCGCGTCCGGGCCTCGGAGTGGGCCGAGGGTGGCGCCGGTCGAGGCGCCGGCGGTCGAGCGGTGGTCGGTCACGCGGACCTCCGCCGGCGCAGGAGCAGGCCGAAGGCGGCGAGCCCGACGAGGTAGAGCGCGCTCATCGGCCCTCCCGCGCCTCCCGGCGCCGCGACGGTGCAGTCGGTCGTACAGCGCTTCCCAGGGTTCTGGGCCTCGTACAAATCGCAGAAGCCTTGCGTCTCGACCCGGGTCACGCAGGCGGGGGCCGAGATGACGCTCGCGTTGCCGATCTTGTCGACCGCGGAGAGATACACCGCCGCCTGGCCGCCGACCGGGAGGTTCAGGCCCCGCTCGTCGAGTGAGAGCGTGCGGCCCTTGACGTCGGTGCTCGTCTCGATGAAGTCGAGGCCCGCCGCGTCGGCCTCGGCCTCGGTCGGTCCGGTCTGGCCGGTCGTGAGCTTCGCGGAGGTGCAGGTCCCGTCGCCGCCGCCCGGGGTCGGGGCGGTGTCGATGTACAGCCGGTAGCGCACCTCGGTCTCCCCGGCGGCGCCCCAGGAGAGGTTCACGCTCGCGTCGCCGCTGAGGGTGGTGCTCGAAAACGCCGGGGCGGCGGGCGGCGTGGTGTCGACACGCAGCGTGATGCTGCCGTACTTGTCGGCGGAGACGTCGCCGGTCGTCGTCGACTCGTTCGTCGCGAACACGTAGAGCGTGAAGTCGGAGTCGCTGCCGCAGACGCCGAGGTCGGCGAGCGTCAGGGCGAACGAGCCGTCGGTCGAGCTGCGGTCGGGGTTGACGCCGAGCTCGACGCAGGTCGCGTTCTGCTCGGTGCGGCTGTTGCTGAGCTGGCACTGACTCCCGGTGCCGCCCCGCCAGACGTCGTACTTGAGGACGCTCGGGGAATTCATGACGTTGAACGCGATGAGCACGTTCGAGGCGTCCGCGCACTCGTCCGCGCTGAACGCGTTGAAGTCGGCTCCCTTGATCACGTCGGCGCCGTGCTCGACCTGGTTCAGGGTAATCCCGATGCCGCCCGTGCCGGTGCCGGTGCCCGTGGTGTCCTGGGCCGCCCCGAGCGCGGGCGCCCCGAGCACCGCGGCGGCGGCGAGCGACGCGGCTGCGATCAGCCTCGGTACTGAGGCGCTTCGAGCAAACATGCGGCGAGCGTAAAGCAAAGAGTGGTCCAGCGTGGCATACGAGAGCGGTTGTCGCGCGATCTTCGCGCGTGCGTGGCCGCGCGATGGCAGTGCGGTCTCACGCGCGTGACGTCTTGTCCACCGACCCCGCTCGAGGGCGGGCCGGCGTGACAAGTCGTCAAGCGAGCAGGAGGCCCTCGGCGATCTGAACGGCGTTGAGCGCCGCGCCCTTGCGGAGGTTGTCCGACACGACCCAGAGCTGCACGCCGCCGGGGTTGCCGACGTCGTCGCGGATGCGGCCGACGTAGACGGCGTCCTCGCCGACCGCGTCGATGGGCTTCGGGTAGACCCCGTGCGAGAAGTCATCGACCACGACGACCCCTGGGGCGGCCTCGAGCAGCTCTCGGGCGCGCGCGGCGGTCAGCGGCTTGCGTGTCTCGACCGTAATCGACTCGCTGTGCCCGCTGACGACGGGGACCCGGACGGCGGTCGGCGAGACCCGGATCGACGGGTCGCCGAGGATCTTGCGCGTCTCGAACACCATCTTCAGCTCTTCTTCCTGGTAGCCGCTCTCGGCGTCGGGCGTCCAGTGCATGAGGACGTTGCCCGTGAGCCGCCCGGACAGGGGCGTCTCGTCGACCGGCTCGCCCGCGGCGGCCGCCTTGCACTGCGCGTCGAACGCCGCGATGGCCTTGGCGCCGCCGCCGCTGATGGCCTGGTAGGTCGAGACGACGACGCGCTCGATCCCCGCCTCGTCGTGCAGCGGCTTGAGGGCGACCACCATCTGGATCGTCGAGCAGTTCGGGTTGGCGATGATGCCCTTCGGGCGGACCTTCGCCGCCTCGAGGTTGCACTCGGGGACGCAGAGTGGGACGTCGGGATCACGCCGGAACGCCGACGAGTTGTCGATGACGATGGCGCCCTTGCTCGCGGCGATGGGGCTCCAGTGCTTCGATGTCGACCCGCCCGCGGAGAAGAGCGCCATGTCGACGCCCTCGAACACCTCCGGCGCGATGGCGAGGACCGTGTGGTCTCTCCCGTTGAAGCGGACCTTCTTGCCGGCGCTCCGCTCCGAGGCGACCGGGACCAGCTCCCGCACGGGGAAGCGGCGCTGCTCGAGGACCTTGAGCATCTCCTGGCCGACCACACCCGTCGCGCCGACCACCGCGACTTTGAAACTCTTCGTCATATTGCGCTCCTACATAGCAGCCGCGGGCCTGATGTCGATGGCAGCGGCGCCGTGCGGGCGCGAGCGATCCGCGTAACGCCGCGCGATCGCCGGCCCTCGCGCCGGCTGCTACGGTCCGCGCCCATGTCGCCGTCCTCGGTCAGTCGAGCGCCTAGGGCGCCCGTCCTCGTGGCGGCCGCGGTGATCGTGCGGGACGACGCCGTGCTGCTCACGCGCCGGGTCGCGAGCGCGCACCTCGGCGGCTTCTGGGAGCTGCCGGGCGGCAAGCTGGAGCCGGGCGAGGCGCCGGAGGCTGCGGTCGTCCGCGAGTGTCGCGAGGAGTGCGGCGTCGAGGTCGAGGTCGAGGGCATCTTCGACGTCGCGTTCCACCGCTACGAGCACAAGGACGTGCTCCTGCTCTTCTATGCGTGCCGCATCGTCGCCGGCGAGGTGCAGCACCTCGGCGTGGCCGACCACGTGTGGTGCCCGCGCGCGGAGGTCGGCCGCTATCGGCTGCCGCCGGCGGACGCGACCGTCGCGGCGAAGATCGCCCGCTCCGCCGGTCGCTAGGGACCCGCCGCGCTCCTCGGGGAGGTTCCGAGAGGCGCGACGGGTCCGGTTGCGGGGCGACGTAGGATGAAGACAGGGAGGGCTTACGAGAGCGGGGCGGGCGTCGCCGGGCCCGTCTCGCCGGAAGGGGTGCGGTCAGAGCCGCTCGAGCAGCGCGCTCACCGCGGGGTTCGTCGCGAGCTTGACGCGCAGGGCGAAGGGCTCACGCGCGTCGGCGCTGACCCGCTCGATCGCGGGCGTCTCACCGGGATAGAGGCGCTCGAGCAGCGCCCGCAGCGCCGGCTCGATCGCCTCGAGCGTGGCGTCGTCGTTCGGCGCGAGCAGCCGGTCCTGGATGCGCAGGAGCAGCTCCTTCGTCTCGAACGAGACGTCGGCGCGCTCGTCTTTTTCGAGGAGATCACACGCGGCGAGGGTGCGGCGGAAGGTGTCCTCGAGGCGATGCGCGAGGTCGCCCTCGATCGCGCGCTTGCGGCTGAAGAGCAGCCCGGGGCGCGCCTCGCCGAGGTCGAGGAAGTAGTG
Source organism: Myxococcales bacterium (assembly GCA_020430775.1). Taxonomy (GTDB): domain Bacteria; phylum Myxococcota_A; class Polyangia; order Polyangiales; family Houyiibacteriaceae; genus JAGQJE01. Next base: position 3,339 of record JAGQJE010000075.1, on the reverse strand, counting down.
CGCGCCGTGGCCGATGAGCGCGACGCCGGGCCCGTCCGGGACGTGGGTGTAGTCGGTCACGTTGACGAGGACCTCGTCCTCGATGCGGTGGTGCTTCACCCAGTCGTGGAAGACGGGCACGAGGCCGCGCAGGTCGAGGCGCTCCGCGTGGTCCGCGGCGTAGAGCTTGAGCTGGATTCGCTTGGCGTCCATGTCGATCACTCCGCGGCCGAGGCGGTCGCCTCGGAGGTGCGCTGGTAGTAGGCGTGCGCGGCCTCGATGAAGTTGTACGCCTCGTCGAGCGTGCGGTGGGTGACCTCCGCGTCCGCGTTGTCGAAGGGGCTGTTCACCTGCGCCTTGAAGAGGAAGTGCGCGAACTTGCCGCCCATGAAGGGGTCGTGAAAGCGCTTCGTGTCGTGCAGGTGCTCTCGGAACAGCCGCACGACGTCGTCCGGCTCCTCCGTGACCTGGATCTCGAGGTCCCGAATCAGACCCTGCGCGGCCGTGACCATCGCGAGATAGGCCTGCTGAGCGCTCTCCTGGAAGCGACCCGCTTCGGCCGTGTCCTGCGCCTCGTGCAGCTTCTGCTCGGCCGCCTGCAGCGCGACCTCGATGCCGCGGACGATCTCGCCGGCGCACTCGCCGACGCCGATGTCGCCGATCGAGTACTCGCGCGGGTCGCCCCAGTCGCTGTAGAAGCTCGGGTCGACCTCGTAGGCCGGTGGCTTGAGGATGGGCTCGAGGACCTTGCGGAAGTCACGCTTGCCGACGCGCGCGATGAAGGCCTGGAACGACTCGTCGCCGTCGCGCGCCGCGAGGTAGTGGTCGGTGATGAGCGTCACGGCCTTCGGCGCGTACTTGGACGGGACGGCGCCGACGACGAGGCCGTAGCTCTTCGCGTTCTCGGTCCACTGGCCGCCGAGCACGACGTTGAAGTAGGGCACGCGGCGTCCGTTGACCTGCCGGCTCACGCCGGTGAAGCCGATGTCGGACACGTGGTGCTGTCCGCAGGAGTTGAAGCAGCCGCTCGTCTTGATGTGCAGGCGTCGCACCGCCGGGTCGAGCTTGTCCTCGAGGACGGTGAGGCGGCGGCGCAGCTCGGCCGTGAGCCCGCGCGACGAGGAGATGCCGAGCTTGCACGTGTCGGTGCCCGGGCAGGCGACCGGATCGGTGATCGTGCTCGCGCCGGCCTCGTCGAAGCCGACCGCGCGCAGGCCCTTCCACAACGCGACCGCGTCCGCGCCGCTCACCCAGCGGAAGACGAAGTTCTGCTCGACCGTCGTGCGCATCGCGTCGCCGGTGAACTTGCGGCCGAGGTCGGCGAGGGCGCGCGCCTGGTCCGACGTGAAGTCGCCGAGCGTCATCTTCGCGATGGCGGTGTAGTACCCCTCTTGCGACTGGGGCTTGAGGTTGGTCGCCGCCCACCGCTTGAACTCGGCGGGGGCGTCCGCCGGGATCTCGCCGGCCGGGCGGATGGGCGTCTCGTCGGTGCAGCGCAGGTCTTCGAGGAACGCCGTCCAGCGCGGGTCGGGGCGGAGGGTCTTGCGCTCCTCCTCGACCAGGCGGACGAACTCGTCGATGCCGAGCTTCTGGATGAGGAACTTCACGCGGGCGCGCGCGCGGCTGTCCTTCTCGCCGAGGCGTCCGAAGACGCGGGCGACGGCCTGCGCGAGGGGCAGCAGCTCCTCCTCGGGGCAGAACTCTGACAGGAGCTTCGCCTGCATCGGCACGGCGCCGAGGCCGCCGCCGACGACGACGCGGAAGCCGCGCTTGCCGTCGCGGATCTCGGCGAGGCAGCCGAGGTCGTGGAAGGTCGCGAGGCCGCAGGGCTCGCCGTGGCAGCCCGAGAAGGAGATCTTGAACTTGCGGCCGAACTCGAGCGTGTCCGGGTGGCCGAGCATGAACTCCATCATCGCCTTCGCGTAGGGCGCGACGTCGAAGCTCTGCGTCTTGCACACGCCCGCGTACTCGCAGGCGGTGACGTTGCGCACGCTGTTGCCGCACGCCTCGCGGGTGGTGATGTTCACGGAGGCGAGGCGCCGCATCAGGTCGGGCGCGTCCTCGATGTGCACGTAGTGGAGCTGGATGTCCTGGCGCGTCGTGATGTGCAGGATCGAGTCCGAGTACTCCTCGGCCAGCTCCGCGAGCAGCTCGAGCTGCGCGACGCTCACCTTGCCGAAGGGGATCTTGATGCGCTGCATCCCGGGCGCGTCCCAGACGGTGTCGGGGCCCTTCTTGAGGTCGCCGCAGGGGAACGCGAGCGGCTTCGGGCCGGTGCCATCGTCGCGCTCACCCTTGTCGTAGCGCTGGCCGTAGGTCCCGCGCCGCAGCCGGGTCTCGGCGAAGAACTTGTCGTCGAGCTTGCCCTGCTTTTTGAGCTCGATCTGGCCTTCATACGTGTCGATCTCGCCGGCGAGCGCGGCGGGCATCGCGCCGTCGAGGCGGGCTTTCCAGGTCTGGGCGGTCATGGTCGTGGCTCCGAGGTGCGCCGAACGGCCCTAAACGGCGGGGTCCGGCGGACGACGCCAGCTATCCATTCGCGAGGCGACTGGTCAAGGCGAACCGACGCGCATTATTCGTAACCTATTGAAACTATGCGATAAAAAAATGCGGTATTCCCTATCAAAAAAGTAAAGTTATTGCCAATTCGAGGTAGCGACTGCGAAAAGCCCGGCCGGCGACGCCTGCGCGCTTGCTCGTTCAGGGGTTATGACTATATTGCGTCTCCCTTGGGCGGCCGAAGGGGCGCCCGAGTGGCTTCGTCATCGCTGGCGCAGTCGATCATTCGGGGATCGTCTAATGGCAGGACGCCAGTTTCTGGTTCTGGCTATCTAGGTTCGAATCCTAGTCCCCGAGCCGCGCTCTCGCGCACCCGGCCCCATCGTCTAGTGGTTAGGACATCGGCCTCTCACGCCGGTAACAGGGGTTCAAATCCCCTTGGGGTCACTAATTGAGCCCTCGCCTGCGGCTCGGGGAGAGGGTCACGCGACCCTCTCCCACACATCGGTTCGCCGCGCGCGGCGAACCGATGTGCGGCTCCCTCACCCGCGGGGTTCGGCGCCGTTGTCGCCTCCCGCTGTGGCGTTGGCGTCGTGGTCGGGTTGGTAGTGCCCTCGCCCGCGGCTCGGGGAGGGGGCACGCGCCCCCTCCCAAGCGCAAATTCACCGCGCGCGGCGCGCGGCGAATCCGCCCTTGGCTCCCACCCCGCGGGGTTCGGCACCGGAGCGGAGCCTCACGCGTTGGCGTTGGCGTCGTGGTCGGACGCCGTTGGTTGCACTCTTGCGGGGGCAAGACTGAACCCAACGGCGCCGTACCGTGAGTAGGTTGGCAGCGCGGCAACCGGATCCCGATCCCGTGCCC
>JAGQJE010000074.1 GCA_020430775.1 Myxococcales bacterium | reverse complement strand
GTTGCGAGGTGATCACGTGAACACGACGTCCATGCGAGCGCTCCGTTGGTTCGAAGGCTACGGCATCGAGCTCGAGTACATGATCGTCGACGCCGAGACGCTCGCCGTGCGACCGGTCGCCGACGAGCTGCTCGCGGCGGTGGGCGGCGGTTACGACATGCAGGTCGATCGCGGCGACGCCGCGTGGTCGAACGAGCTCGCGCTGCACGTCATCGAGATGAAGAGCAACGGGCCGTCGCCGACCCTCGCGCCGCTGCCCGCCCTCTTCGACGCGCAGGTCGCCGAGATCGACGCGCTGCTCGCGCCCATGAACGCGCGCCTCATGCCGACGGGGATGCACCCCTTCATGGACCCGCACGCGGAGCTGCGGCTGTGGCCCCACGAGGATCGCGAGATCTACGAGACGTTTGATCGCATCTTCGACTGCTCGGGGCACGGCTGGGCGAACCTGCAGAGCACCCACATCAACCTGCCCTTCGACGGCGACGACGAGTTCGGGCGCCTGCACGCGGCGATCCGGCTCATCCTGCCGCTGCTCCCGGCGCTCGCCGCGAGCTCACCGGTGGTCGAGGGGCGCGTGACGGGGCTGCTCGACAACCGGGTCGAGCTGTACCGCCACAACGCGCGGCGCGTGCCCAGCGTGAGCGGTCACGTCGTGCCGGAGCCGGTGTTCACGCGCGCCGCCTACGAGCGCGAGATCCTCGAGCGCATCTACGACGACATGGCGCCGCTCGATCCGAAGGGGGTGCTCCGGTACGAGTGGGTGAACGCGCGCGGCTGCATCGCGCGCTTCGACCGGATGGCCATCGAGATCCGGCTGCTCGACATCCAGGAGTGCCCGCTGGCGGACATCGCGATCGCCGCGGCGGTCGTAGCGGCGGTGCGCGCGATCGGCGAGGAGCGCCTGTCACCCGCGCGCGCACAGCGCGACGTCCGGACCGAGCCGCTCGAGGCGGTACTGATCGCGACGCTTCGCGACGGGCTCGACGCGGTGGTCGAGGACGCCGCCTATGTCGAGAGCCTCGGGTATACGGCCGGCGCGCCGGTGACGGTGGGCCGCCTCTGGGAGCACCTGCTCGAGAAGACGTTCGACGATCCCAGCTCGGGTCGCTGGTCCGGGATACTCGAGCGCATCCTGCGCGATGGGCCGCTCGCGGCGCGCATCGTCCGGGCGCTCGGGCCGTCGCCGCGGCCCTCCGCCCTTCACGACGTCTACGGCGAGCTCTGCGCTTGCCTCGCCGAGGGGCGCCCCTTCGATGGCGGGCGGCGCTGAGCGTCCGCGCGGTGCCGCGGAGTGAGCGGGCGGCCGTCGCCGCGGCTCGTGCTCTCCTGTGAGCACGCGAGCCACGCGGTCCCGGCGCACCTCCGGGAGCGCTTCGGCGACGACCGGATGCAGGCGCTGCTCGCGAGCCACCGCGGCTACGATCTTGGGGCGCTCGCCCTCGCGCGGCGCCTCGCGCGCGCGCTCGAGGCCCCGCTGTTCGCGGGGACCGTCACGCGCCTCGTCGTCGACCTCAACCGCAGCCCGACGAACCCGCGCGTCTTCGGCGCGCCGGTGCGCGACCTCGACGCCCGGGAGCGGGCTGCGTTGCTGCGGCGCTACCACGCGCCGCATTGGGCGCGCGTCGGGGCCCACGTCGCGCGCGTCATCGAGGCGGGCGACCTGGCGCTGCACGTCGCGGTGCACAGCTTCACCCCGCGGCTCGACGGGCACGTGCGCCGAACGCAGATCGGGCTGCTCTACGATCCGGCCCGCCCTCTCGAGCGGGCGCTGTGCGCGCGCTGGAAGCGCCGCCTCGAAGCGGTCGCGCCGCACCTGCGCGTGCGCCGGAACGATCCCTACGAGGGGCGGGCGGACGGGCTCCCGACCGCGCTGCGGCGCGTGCACCCGGCGGACCGCTACGTGGGCGTTGAGCTCGAGGTGAACCAGGCGCTGCTGATGGGCCCCACGGACGCGCGCGCCGCGGTCTCGGACGCCCTGCGCGCGACGCTCGCCGCGGTGATGACACCGACGCCCTGACGCGCGCCTCGGCGCGTGCGAAGCCACTACGGGGCGTCCACCGGCCCGACGCCCGCGGCGCGGGCCTCGTCCTCGCGTGGTCGTCGCCCGCTCAGATGCGCCACGAGGGGGCTTGCCCCGGCGGGCCCCCCTCCGGGCGCCAGTCGGTGCCGTGCATGAAGAGGTCGGGCGAGAGGTCGTCGAGCGAGTCGATCCCGCAGGCTGCGGCCATCTCGAGGACGGCGCGCACCGTGTGCCGGTGGAAGTTCGCGACCCGGTGCTTCTTCTCCTCGACGACGAGCCCTCGCACGAGGCGTGGGTTCTGCGTCGTGACGCCGGTCGGGCACTTGTTCGTGTCGCAGCGCTGCGCCTGGATGCAGCCGATCGCGAGCATGAAGGCGCGGGCGGAGTTGCAGGTGTCGGCGCCGATCGACAAGAGCCGGATGATCGACGCCGCCGTCACTGCCTTGCCGCTCGCGATGAGCCGCAGCGACTCACGCAGCCCGTGCTCGCGCAGTGTCGTGTCGACGAAGCGCAGCGCCGGCTCGATCGGCATGCCGACCGCGTCCGAGTACTCGAGCGGGGCGGCGCCGGTGCCGCCCTCGGCGCCGTCCACCGTGATGAAGTCGGGGATGATGCCGGTGGTCTTCATCGCCTCGCAGATGTCGACGAACTCGCGCTTGCGCCCGATGCAGAGCTTGAAGCCGGTCGGCTTGCCGCCCGACAGCTCCCGCAGCCGCCCGACGAAGCGGAGCAGCCCCTCGGCGTCCGAGAACTCCGGGTGCCCCGGCGGCGACAGCACGGTCGTGCGCGGCTCGAGCAGGCGGATGCGCGCGATCTCCTCGGTGTTCTTGATGGCCGGCAGGACCCCGCCGTGTCCGGGCTTCGCCCCCTGCGAGATCTTCAGCTCGATCATCTTGACCTGCGGGTGCGCCGCGCCCCTCGCGAAGGCACCGGGCTCGAAGCGCCCCTCGTGGGTGCGACAGCCGAAGTACGCCGTGCCGATCTGCCACACGAGGTCGCCACCGCCCGCGAGGTGGTAGTCGCTCAGGCCGCCCTCGCCGGTGTTGTGGTAGAAGCCGCCGATCTTCGCGCCCTCGTTGAGCGCGAGCACGGCGTTCTTGCTGAGCGCGCCGAAGCTCATCGCCGAGATGTTGAGGATGGACGCGTCGTAGGGCTGCTTGCACGCGGCGCCGCCGAAGCGCACGCGCGGCGGCTCGTCGGGCGGCTTCACGGGGTAGATGGTGTGCTTGAGCCCTTCGTAGCGGGCGCTGTAGAGGTCGAGCTCGGTGCCGAAGGGGTGCGTCGCTTCGATGTCTTTCGCGCGCTTGTAGACGATGGCGCGGTGGTTGCGCGACAGCGGCATCCCGTCCGTGTGCCGCTCGATGAAGTACTGCTGCAGCTCCGGCGAGATGAACTCGAAGAAGTACCGGAAGTACCCGATGATCGGGAAGTTCCGCAGGATGGTGTGCTTGGTCTGGACGAGGTCGTAGCCGCCGAGGAGGATCAGCGGCCCGAGGATGGTCATCGACCACCACGCGCCGGGGTGGCGGATGCCGATGAGCGCGACGATGACAACGACGATCGCGCTGACGGTGAAGAAGGTGCGTCTCATGGGTCCTCCAGGCGGGGCGAGGTCGCTCAGATGTTCACGAGCTCGCGGAACTTCGCGAGCCCGAACCCGAAGGCCTGCGAGACGTCGACCTTCGGCGGCATGGTCAGCTCGTCCGGGTCGATCTCGACGTCGACGAGCGCCGGACCGTCCGCCGCGAGCGCCTCGCCGAGCACCTCGCGGAGCTGCCCTGGCTCCCGCACGTGGAAGCCCTCGGCGCCCATCGCCTTCGCGAGCGCAGCGTAGTTCGGGTTCTTCAGGTCGGTCTCGGTCTCGGGGTAGCCCTCGACCTCTTGCTCCATCTTGATCAGCCCGAGCTTGTGGTTGTCGAAGACCACCACGCGGATCGGTAGTTGGTACTTCACGGCGGTGAGCAGGTCGCCCATCAGCATGTTGAAGCCGCCGTCGCCGGACAGCGATATCACCTGCCGGTCGGGGAAGGCGAGCTGCGCGCCGATGGCGGCGGGCATCGCGTAGGCCATCGACGCGAGGTTGAACGAGCAGGTGAAGCGCTGGCCCGGGCGTAGGTGCAGGTGTCGCGCGCCCCAGACGGTCACCTCGCCCGTGTCGCACGTGAAGATCGCGTCGTCGCTCGCGAGCTCGCCGAGCACCTTGGCGACCGCCTGCGGGTGGATGCGGTCGGCGGAGCGATCGATCGCCTCCTGGCGCTCGAGCTCGGCGTCCCAGGCCTTGCGGGTCTTCTGGACGGACGCGAGCCATCGCCGGTCGTCGCGCGCCTCCGCGTGCTCGAGCAGCCAGCGCATGACGATCGCCGCGTCCGCGTGTACGGCGAGCGCGCCCGGGCGTCGCCGCCCGAGCACCTCGGCGCGGGTGTCGACCTGGACGACGTCGCACTCGTGGTTGTACCAGTCGCGGTAGGGGAAGTCCGTCCCGAGCACGAGGAGCAGGTCGCACTCGTGCATGGCCTTCACGCCGCCGCGGCTGCCGAGCAGGCCGAGCCCGCCCGCCGACAGCTCGCTCGACTCGGGGACGAGGTCCTTGGCGCGCAGCGCGTGGACGATGGGGGCGCTCAGGTGCTCCGCGAGCGGCAGCAGGTGGTCGGCGCCGCGGCGGACGCCCTCGCCGACGAAGAGCGCGATGTGCTTGGCGTCGCGCACCCGCGCGTGCAGCGCGTCGAGCGCGGCGGGCGGCGGCACCACCATGCCGGCGTCGTCGGGGGAGAAGACGGTGATCGGGCGCGCGTCGACCGAGCGGCTCCCGACGTCGTGCGGGATGACGAGCGCGGAGGGGCGGCCCGTCGCGACGGCGGCGTTGCACGCCTCGATGGCGACGTGCGGCATCTGCGCGACGTTGCGGACCTCCGCGAGGTAGCCCGCGACGTCCGCGAAGAGCGCCGGCAGGTTCACCTCTTGGTGGTAGTCGGTGCCGAGGAACTCGGTCGGGACCTGCCCGAGGATGGCGAGCACGGGGGCGCGGTCTTTCTTGGCGTCGTACAGGCCGTTGAGCAGGTGGATCGCGCCCGGTCCGACCGTGCCCGCGCAGACCTGGAGGCGTCCGGTGAGCTTCGCCGCGGCGCTGGCCGCGAAGGCGCCGCTCTCCTCGTGCGCGACGTGGACGTAGTCGACCGCGTCGTGCTCGCGCATGGCCTCGATGAAGGGGTTGATCGCGTCGCCGGGCACCCCGTACACGGAGCGGACGCCGTGGGCTTCGAGGACCTCGAGGAGCTGGTCGTAGAGCTTCATGATCATCACCTCCTGGCCGGCGCGCCGGGACGCCCCGGGGGCCGCTGGTGGGCTCGATGGGCTCCGGCTGCCCCGCGCGTTGCGCGGCGGGTGGCGCCCGCGAGGACAGGCGACTGTAGCCGTGGGCCGGGCCCGTGGGGCTCGACCATACCGCCGGCCGCGGCGGCACGGAACCCCCTCCGACGTGCGCGTGACCGCGACCTCGTCTTGACAATGCATAGTACACGAAGTATATTCGCTGGCGTGTGGAGCGGTCGCCTGTTGCGCCGAGCGCAGGCGACAGAGGGCGTCAACCGAGCCCGAGCATGTGTACGTTCTGCCGTCGCCGAAACCCCGTGCAATCGCAAGAGATCACTCGGGCATCACGCGGCGCTCGTCCGTGCGCGCTCGCTCGAGGCCTCGATCCAAGCAACGCACTCGATGCGAAGTCGTTCGTACTCAAACTAAGCACATGACCCCACAGACCCACCGGCTCCGTCACGCCACCGTCGCGGACGGGGCGTCCTTGCACGCGCTCGTCGAGGCCTGCGGCACCCTCGAGCAGAACACGGCGTACGCCTACCTCTTGCTCGCGTCCGACTTCGCCGACACCTCCGTCGTCGCCGAGCGCCTCGGCGGCTCCGGCGCGCTCGAAGGGCTGGTCCTCGGCTACCGCCCGCCGCGCCGCCCCGACAGCGTCTTCGTGTGGCAGGTCGGCGTGGCCCCGACCGCCCGCGGCCTCGGGCTCGCGGGCCGGCTCCTCGACGCCTTCGCCGGCCTCACCGCAGAGCTCGCCTCGCCGGCCGGCGCCCCGTACCCCGCACCACCCCGCTACCTGGAGGCGACCGTCACCCCCTCGAACGACGCGTCGATCGCGCTGTTCCGCGGGTTCGCCAGGCGCCACGGGGTCCCCTGTGAAGCTCAACCCTGGTTCGAAGCGGCGCACTTCCCTCGTGGAGCGCACGAAGCCGAGCAGATGTACCGCATCGGACCGCTGGAGAAACAGTCATGACAGTCATCGAACGTCTGGAATCCGAGGTCCGGAGCTACTGCCGGAACTTTCCGACCACCTTCACGCGGGCGGAGGGCTCGCTCATGTGGGACCGCGAAGGTCGCCGCTACATCGACTTCTTCGCCGGCGCGGGCGCCCTCAACTACGGGCACAACGAGCCCCGGCTGCGCGATGCGCTGATCGAGTACATCGCCGGTAACGGGATCACCCACAGCCTCGACATGACCACTGAGGCCAAGGAGGGCTTCCTCGAAGCGCTCGACACGCGGCTGCTCAAGCCCCGCGGGCTCGATTACAAGGTGATGTTCCCCGGTCCGACGGGGACCAACGCGGTGGAGTCCGCGCTCAAGCTCGCGCGCAAGGTGACCGGGCGGCTCCAGATCGTCGCCTTCACCAACGCCTTCCACGGCATGACCCTCGGCTCGCTCGCCACGACGGGCAACAGCATGAAACGCCAGGGCGCGGGCGTGCCGCTCGCGTTTACTACACGCGTGCCTTACTGCAACTATGAGCAGGACCTCGACTCGCTCGGCTACGTCGAGCAGCTCCTCGCCGACGGCAGCAGCGGCATCGAAGCGCCCGCCGCGTTCATCGTCGAGACCGTCCAGGCGGAGGGCGGCGTGCGCGTCGCGACCGACCGCTGGCTCCGCGGCCTCGCCGATCTCGCGAAGCGCCACGGCTCGCTGCTCATCGTCGACGACATCCAGGTCGGCTGCGGCCGAACCGGGCCCTTCTTCTCGTGGGAGAAGGCCGGCATCACGCCCGACATCGTGTGTCTGTCGAAGTCCCTGTCGGGCTACGGGCTGCCGTTCTCGCTCGTGCTGATGCGGCCCGGGCTCGACCAGTGGGAGCCCGGCGAGCACAACGGCACCTTCCGAGGGAACAACCACGCCTTCGTGACGGGCCGTCGCGCGCTCGACCTCTTCTGGGCCGACGACGCGCTCACGACGGAGGTGGACCGCAAGGCCGCACACGCCAAAGAGCGGCTCGGCGCGCTCGCCTCACGCCACGGCGGCGCGCTGCGCGGCCGCGGGCTCATCCAGGGCGTCGCGTTCGACGACGATCCGGAGCTCGCCGGCGCGATCTCGCACGAGGCGTTCGAGCGCGGGGTCATCATCGAGACGGCCGGCGCGGAGGGCGAGGTGCTCAAGCTGCTGTGCGCGCTCACGACACCGATGGACCTGCTCGACGAGGGGCTCGACGTGCTCGACGCGGCGGCCGCGGCGGCGCAGGGCAAGCGGACCGGGCCCGGGGCGAACGGCCACGCCGCGCGCACGACGGCCGAGGGCATGGAGGTGTGGCTGTGATCGTACGGACGCTCGATGAGATCAACGACACCGACCGCGACGTCAAGGGCAAGACCTGGCGCAGCCGCCGGCTGCTCCTCGCCGACGACGGCATGGGCTACTCGATGAACGACACCATCATCCACGCCGGGACGGTCACGGAGATGGAGTACAAGCACCACCTCGAGGCGGTCTATTGCGTCAAGGGGGAGGGCACGGTCACGACCTGCGACGACGACGTCACCTACGAGATCCGGCCCGGGACCATCTACGCGCTCAACGCGCACGACCACCACATCCTGCGCGCCAAGACCGACCTGCACCTCGTCTGCACGTTCAACCCGCCGCTGGTGGGACCGGAGACCCACGGCCCGGACGGCGCGTATCCGCTGCTGACGCCGAAGGATAAGTGAGCGGCGGCTCCGAGCGGCGGGCGCGTGCGGGCACGGACGGTGCCCGGGCGTCCCGCGCGGCTGGGCGTGGACGCGCAGCGCAGCCCGCCGGCCCGCTCCGGTGGGTGGCGCGCGCGCCGCTTGCTAGCGCGGCTCGGGCCGGCGACGCTCTCCGCTCGATGGGGAGCCGCTTCGAGGAGAGCATCCTTCGGTCGATGCGCCGCATGAGCCGCGCGGTCGACCTGCACAGCAAGCGCCTGTCGACCTGTTACCAGCTCACCGGCCCGCAGCTCGTCTGCCTGCGACAGATCCATCGCGCCGGGGTGACCACGCCGACCAAGCTCGCGCGCGAGGTCTCCCTGAGCCAGGCGACGGTCTCCGGCATCGTCGAGCGGCTGCAGGCGCGTGGCCTCGTCACCAAGCGCCGGAGCGACGAGGACAAGCGCCGCTCGCTGCTCGAGCTGACGGCCGAGGGCCGCGACGCCGTCGTGTCGGCGCCGTCGCCGCTGCAGGACGAGTTCGGCAGGCGCCTCGCGCTGCTGCCCGAGGGCGAGCAGGCGATGATCGACTGGGTGCTGCGCCGCGTCGTCAACATGATGGAGGCCGAGCACATCGACGCGGCCCCGATGCTCTCGACGGGGCCCATCCTCGCGCAGCACGAGAACGTCGCGGACTTTCTCGGCGAGCCGGTGCGCTTCGGCGAGGAGGCCCCCGGCGATCCGGACACGGCGGCGCGCGCGGGCGCTCCGGCGTCACGCGCGCGCGAGGACGACGACGACTGACACGCGCCACGCGCGCGCGTGCCTCGGGCAGCCCACGCGCGGCACGTGCTCGCCCTCAGTTGGGCACGGCGGCGCCGGCGGCTTGCAGGTCGAGCAAGCTGCCGATGTTGTGCACGGTCGTGTCCCGGCCGTCGAGCTGCCCGGTCTTCGCGCCGAGCCAGTTCCATTCGATGAACTTCACGATCGAGCTGTGCTCGAGCGTCACGTGTGAGACGAAGTTCTTCTTCGCGAAGGGCCCGACCGCGATGAGCGGGATGCGCGTGCCGTAGGGCTGCTCGTCGATGGTCGACGTCGGCGGCGGCGGCACGTGGTCGAAGTAGCCGCCGCCCTCGTCCCAGGTGATGAGGATGAGCGTGTTGTTGGCGTAGGCCGAGCCCTCGATCTTCTGCACCAGCGCGGTGACCGCGTCTGTGCCGGCCGAGATGGTGGTCCCGTAGCCCGGGTGCTCCGTCTTGAAGCCGAGGAACTTCACGAAGCTGTAGTCCGGGAGCGTCTGCCCGTCGATGTCGGCGGCGAGCGCGTCGGTGTCCCGGAAGTGCTCGGTGTCCGAGGTCTTCGCGCCGAAGTAGGCATAGGGGATGTCGCCGCCGTCGAACACGCACGGGTAGATGGGCAGCCCGAGCGGGCAGGCCGGCGCCGGGTCCGCGCAGCTATCGGTGGTGAGAGCGGCGCGGGTCGCCGAGAGGCCCTCCGCGTAGACGGCCCACGGCACGCCGGCCTCGGTGAGCATGTCCCCGAGGTTCGGCTGCGAGAACACCATCGTGTGCTGGTTCAGGCCGCACGTCGTCAGCGCGAAGTCGGGCGCGAACATGTTGTCGAGGAAGACGAACTTCGCGCTCGCGAAGTACATGTCGTTCATGCTGGACTGGCCGGCGACCGGCTGGAAGTAGCGGTCGGCGAGCGCGCCCGTCTTCGCCAGGTCCCAGTAGGGCTTCGCCGCGTCGCCCGCGACCGCGAAGTTCTGCGGGTTCGCGCAGCCGGCCTGGCCGACGGTGAACCCGTCCATCGCGCCGCCGTTGATCTGGCTCAGCTCGCAGCTCTGCTCGTGGTTCGGATCGCGCGCCCCGTTCGATGCGTCGTCGAGCACGATCGGCGCGAACCCGTTCGGGTCCTTCGCCGGCGCCGCCTCACAGCAGGCCGGGCCGTGGTTGCAGGCGGGGTCGCTGCCCGCCGGCGCGGTGCAGTACGCACCGAAGTAGTTATCGAAGGTGTGGTTCTCCTGGACGATGACCACCAGGTGCTCGATGCGGCTGTTCGGCGTGCCCGGCGGCTGCGGGCCGAGCGTGATCGAAGATCCACACGAGGAGAGGCAGAGCGCGAGCGCCGCCGTCCATCCCAACCACAACCGAGCACGCATGGGTCACCGCCTTGTCGGCCCCCCGGTGGGCGGAGGATACCGCAAGACGGTGACCAAGACGCAGGATTCGAGCGCTACTCGGCGGCGATCTCGAAGGAGCCCGCTGCGTCGAGCGCCGAGATCATCGTCGTCTCGTCGAGCTCGCGGGCGGACACGCCGTCGAAGTACTTCGCGAGGCCGGCCTCGGCGTAGTAGGGCTTGATGCGATCGCTGAGCAGGCCGATGTCTCGGAGGTTCGGGACGAGCCGGCTGAACATCACCTGGCGGAAGAGCTCGAGCCCCGGCGAGGTGTTGACGACCTCCTGCCACTGGGCGCGCGTGAGCAGGCCCTCGAACCACTCCTCGTAGACCTCGTACGACAGGAAGCGGTTGCGCATCAGCAGCGCGACCTCGAACGCCCAGTCTTCTCGCTCCTGGCGCTCCGCCTCGCTGAGCTGGGTGCGGATGTGCTCACGCAGCGCGAGCACGCCGTAGTGGACGTGCCGGGCCTCGTCCTGGATGACGCGGCCGAGCAGCGACTTGAGCAGCGGCTCTTTCGTGATGCGGTAGAGCATCCCGAACGCGCCGAGCGCGAGCCCCTCGACCATGATCTGCATGCCGAGGAACTTCATGTCCCAGCGCGAGTCGGCCATCAGCGCGTCGATGATGACGAAGAGGTTGTCGTTGATCTGGTAGAGCTTGTCGAGCTTGGTATCGAGGTAGCGGTGGAAGACCTCGACGTGGCGCGCCTCGTCGACGACCTGGGTCGCGCCGTAGAGCTTCCCGTCGAAGAACTGCACCGCCTCGGTGACCTGCGCGGCCGCGAGCAGGGCGCCCTGCTCGCCGTGCAGGAACTGGCTGAGCATCCACGCGACCGTGCTGTGCGTGAGGCGCAGCCCCTCGGCCGGCGTCAGCTTGATCCCGAACTCACGGATCTTGTCGGCGTTGAAGAAGTTCTCCGGGACCATCGGCACCTCGGGGTTGTCCGGGTCGACCGAGATGCTCCAGTCGAGGTCGCGCTCGCCGTCCCACTGCCCCGCCTTCGCGCGCCGGTACAGCTCGAGCATCTCCGGCTGGTCGCTCGGGTAGCTCCAGTCGAAGTGCGCCTTGTGCTTCGAGCCGATGAGGGTCGGAACGCCTTGTTTGCCGCGCTGCAGGATGAGCCCGCGCACGCCGGAGGGGCCGAGCGAGGCGAAGATCTTTGGGTCCTTGACCGCGGTCATCACGTCGAGGGCCTCGAAGTAAGGCTCGACGCGCTCGCGAACGATCGAGGGGAGGCGGGGGAGACGTTCGAGGGGGGACAGATGGCGGGTCATGGTGCAACCTCCGAAGGGTGTTCGAGCGCCGCGCGACGGGTCGATCGGCGCGTGGGCAGCGGGGGCGACGGAGCGGTGTCGAGGGGCGCGTCGCCCAGGCTGTCGAAAAACTCACGGACGCGCGCGGTGTGAAAGCGCGCGAGGAACGCGTGGATGAGCGGCAGGGCCTGCTCGATCATGGGCGCCACCTCGGCGGCGGGGAGCGACGCTAGCCGGGAGGCGATGAGGCCGAGCTCCTTGCGGAACATCGTGTCCACCGCCTCCTGGTAAAAGAGCATGTCGTCGATGACGAAGCCGAGCTCTGCCGAGAAGCCGAGCCGGCGCATCGCGCCGAGGCATTCGAACGACCACGCGTCCGCCGCCGCGATGCGCAGGCGCCCGTCCGCATCGCGCTGCGCGGCGACGAGCCCAAGCACGACCGCCCGGTCGACGTCGGTCCGATCCACGCCGGTGCGCTCGCAGATGGCGTCCGCGTCCTCCATCGCGTGGCGATCGCCTTCGCTCTGCAGATCCGGGTCGAGGTTGCCCTTGAGCGACTGCAAGAACGCCTGCTGCTCGACCGTGAACGACTCGGCGTCGCGTCCGTCGAGCAGCGCCTTGATGGCCTTCAGCGGCAAGAAGCGCTCCTGCTGAAGGCGCTTGATCAGGTCGAGGCGCTCGACGTGTGCGTGCGTGTACCAGGCCATGTTGCGGCCGGTTTTGCGGCCGGGCGGGAGCAGCCCCTGCTGGATGTAGAAGTGCACGGCCTGGCGGTCGAGCCCGGTTGCCTCGCAGAGGTCGCGCATCCGGAGTGTGTAGCCGTCCTCCGTGCGCGCCGAGGCGCCGTTCATGGTGGCGGCGTCGCTCATCGCTCCACCTCGATGACGCAGGGGCCTGTCGCGTGGCCGACGCAGGTCAGCACGTAGCCGGCTTCGCGCTCGGCGGCGGAGAGGCAGTTGGGTTCGTCCATCTCGACCTCGCCCTCGCGCAGCTTGACCTTGCAGGTGCCGCAGCCCCCCATCGCGCACGAGAACGGGAGCCCGATGCCGCCCTCGAGGCCGGCTTCGAGCAGGGTCTGGCCGGGCTTGACGACGGTGTCGGCGTGCAGGCCGCGGATCTGAACGCTCATCGGCTGGGGCGTGGTGCTGTAGACGCGCGCCTCGGTCCGCGCCTCGGGCTGCGTGAAGCGCTCCTCGCGGATGCTCGCCGCGGGGACCGCCCGCGCTCGGAGCGCCTCGTGCGCGGCCTGCATCATCGGCGACGGGCCGCAGAGGTAGACCTCGACGTCTTCCTCGTCGCTTGGCCCGGTGTCGCCGAAGAGCCCGAGCGCGTCGAAGCGCTGTTGCAACGTCGGCGGGTCGAGCAGGCCTTCGCCGCCGGTCCACCCGCGCGGCGGCGCGTTCAGGACGTGGTCGACGCGGAGCCGGTCGCCGTAGCGCTCACGCAGCGCCGCGAGCTGCGCTGCGAAGATGATGTCCTCTCGGCGACGGTTGCCGTAGATGAGCGTGACGCGGCTCGCGGGCTCGGTCGCCAGCACCGTGCCGAGCAGGCTCATCACTGGCGTGATGCCGCTGCCGCCGGCGATGAAGACCGCGTGACGCGGGCGGCCCGACAGCGGAGGGAGAAGGAAGTTTCCCGACGGCCCGAGCACGTGGAGGATCGTCCCCTCCGCGCAGTGGTCGTTCAGGTAGTGGCTGACGCGGCCCTCCGGCATCCGCTTCACGGTCACGTGGCGGGGCTCGTCCGGGAGCTGCGGGCTCGCGAGTGAGTAGGCGCGGCGAAGCGTCACGCCGTCGACCTCGACGGAGAAGGTCAGGAACTGGCCCGCCTCGAACTCGATGGGCGAGCCGTCCATCTCCTCGAGGTAAAACGACGACGCCTCGTCCGTCTCGTGCACGACGCGGGTGACCCGGACGGGCCGGCGCGGGATCGTGTGCGCCCAGGCGCGAGCGCCAGCATGCGACCGGTCGACGAGGACCGGCGCGCGGCGACCGAGGACCACCCGACCGCCGACCATCGAGAGGTCGCGGCGGAGCATCTCCAGCCGACGTCGTACCGGGGTGGTGAGGGCGAGGCCGAGCTGCTCGAGTGTACCCATGCCTCCAGCATGTGAAGCCAAGCGTAGAGTGTCAAGTAGCGGTATACACGTTACGGTTGTTGGTTAGTGGCGAGGTTCGGCACCGCGGCGGAGCCTCACGTATCGGCGTTGGCGTCGTGGTCGGACGCCGTTGGTTGCACTCTTGCGGGGGCAAGACTGAACCCAACGGCGGCGTACCCTGGGTACCCCGGTGGCGCGGCGACCCGATCCCGTGCCCGCACCCGAACCCGAACCCGATCCCGATCTTGATCCCGATCTTGATCCCGATCCCGATCCCGATCCCGATCCCGTGCCCGATCCCGTGCTCGGTCAGTCTCGCGCGGGCGGGCTGGGGTTACGGGGCTTCGAAGAGGCCGGCTGCGCCCATGCCGCCGCCGATGCACATGGTGACGATCGCGCGCTTGCCGCCGCGGCGCTTCAGCTCGTGCAGGGCGGTCGCGGTGAGCTTTGCGCCGGTGCAGCCGAGCGGGTGGCCGAGCGCGATGGCGCCGCCGTGCACGTTGAGCTTCTCGTCGGGGATGCCGAGCGTGCGCTTCACGTAGATCGACTGGCTCGCGAACGCCTCGTTCAGCTCGATGAGATCGATGTCGTCGAGCGTGAGCTTGGTCTTGGCGAGCAGCTTGCGCACGGCCGGGATCGGGCCGATGCCCATGATCGCCGGGTCGACGCCCGCCGTCGCGAAGGAGCGGAACACGCCGAGCGGCTCGATGCCGAGCTTGTCGGCCTGCGCGCGGCTCATGACGATGGCCGCCGCGGCGCCGTCCGAGAGCGGCGAAGAGGTGCCCGCCGTGACGGAGCCCTTGAGCGAGAAGGCAGGGCGGAGCTTCGCGAGCGCCTCCATCGTGGTGCCGCGGCGGGGCAGCTCGTCGACGGTGAACTCGAAGAGCTCACGCTCGCCCTTGTCGTTGAAGCGCACGCCGTGCACCGGGACGATCTCGTCCTTGAACACGCCGGACTCGATCGCCGCGAGCGCCTTCTCGTGGCTCCACACGGCGAACTTCTCCTGGTCTTCGCGGGAGATCTCGAACTTGTTCGCGACGTTCTCCGCGGTGATGCCCATCGGGGTGTACGCCGTCGGCATCTGGTCCATCAGCTCGCCGGACGCGCTCGGTTTGTTGCCGGTCATCGGGACCATGGACATCGACTCGACGCCGCCCGCGAGGACGATGTCGTAGTAGCCGGCGCCGATGGTGCCGGCCGCGATGGCGATCGACTGCAACCCGCTCGAGCAGAAGCGGTTGATGGTCATCGCGCTCGTCTCCTGCGGGAGCCCGCCGAGGAAGCCCACGCTCCGCGCGACGTTCAGGCCCTGCTCGCCCTCCGGCATCGCGCAGCCGAGGACGACGTCCTCGATCTGCGCGGGCTTGACCTCGGGCACGCGCGCGAGCAGCCCGCGGATGACCTCGCCGGCGAACTCGTCGGGGCGGCGCTGTGCGAGGGAGCCCTTGTGGGCCTTGCCGACCGCGCTGCGGACGGCCTGTGCGATCACGATCTCGGTCATTTCGGTGTCCTCGTCGTTGTTGCGGCGGCCATGGGACGACTAGTTTCGCAGGGGCTTGTTGTTGAGGAGCATGTGCTGCATGCGCTCGAGGCTCTTCGGCTCGCCGCAAAGGCTGACGAAGGTCTCTGCCTCGAGCTCGAGCATCTCTTGCTCGGTGACGTCGTGGGCGTGTCCGCTCGGGCCGCCGCAGAGCACGACGGCGAGCTTTCGCGCGATCAGCGCGTCGTGCTCGGTCGCGTATCCGCCCGACACGAGCGTGTCGACCATCATGTGCAGCGTCGCGATGCCGCTCTCGCCCGGCAGGCGGAAGGTGCGCCGCGCCGGCGGGTGGTAGCCGGCCGCCGCGAGCCCGACGGCGCGCGCCTTCGCCTCGGTGAGGTGCCGCGCCTTGTCGAACGACACGCCGTCCCGCGCGTAGAAGTAGCCGTAGCGCTGGGCCTCGACGGCGCTCGTCGCGACCCGCGCCATGGCGATGTTCTGGAAGACGCGGCTCACGTAGTCGAGGGTGATGACGTCGGCGCCGTCGGTGCCGTCCGGGATGGTCGACAGCGCGCGCCACAGGAGGTTCAGGTTGCCGCCCCCGCCCGGGATGAGCCCGACGCCGACCTCGACGAGGCCCGCATAGGTCTCGGCGTAGGCCTGCGTCGCGTCCGAGGCGAGGCAGACCTCGAGCCCACCGCCGACGGTCATGCCGAAGGGCGCCGCGACGATGGGGATGGGCGAGTACTTCATGCGCTGCGTCGCCGCGTGCAGGCTCCGCACCATCGCGCGCAGGTCGTCCCACTTCTTCTGCTGCGCGGCCATCGCGACCGCCATCAGGTTCGCGCCCACGCTGAAGTGGCTGCCCTCGTTGAAGATGACCATCGCGCGGAAGTCGCGCTCGGCCACCTCCAGCACCGCGGACAGGCCCTCGATGACGTGGTCGTCGAGGCTGTTCGCCTTGGTCTTGAACGTGACGCCGAGCACGCCGTCGCCGAGGTCCCAACCGGCGAGGCCGCGGTTGTCGAAGGCGGGCGCTTCGCCCTGCCGCAGGTCGTCGAGGGTCGCGTCGCGCGGGTCGAGGTCGCGCGCGACGTACTCGCCGCGCAGCAGGTCGAAGACCTCGCCGTCGTCGGTGTAGAAGCCCGTCGCGCCCGCCTTCAGCATCGCCTCGACCTTGTCGGTCACGGCGAGCCCGTCGGCCTTCATGCGCTCGTAGGTCTCCTTGAAGCCGAGCGCGTCCCAGGTCTCGAAGGGGCCCAGCTCCCAGTTGTAGCCCCACTTCATGCCGTTATCGATCGCCTCGATGTCGTCGGCGATCTCACCGATGAGGTTCGCCGAGTACGCCATCGAGCGCGAGAGTACCTCCCACGCGAACTTGCCGACGACGCCCGGCGCGTCGACGAGCTTCTTGACGCGCTCGGTGAGGGGTTCGCTCGACAGCGACTTGGCGAGCTTCTTGATGTCCTGGTCGCCGCCGCGCGCGCGGTACTCGAGCGTCTTCGGATCGAAGGTGAGGATGCCGTCCTTCGTCTTCTTGTAGAAGCCGCCGCCGCTCTTGTTCCCGAGCAGGCCGCGCTCGACCATCGTCGAGACGAAGTCCGGCATCTTGAAGGCCTCGCGCTCCGGGTCGTCGACGAGCGCCTCGTAGCAGTGGTCGGCGACGTGCTTGAAGGTGTCGAGGCCGACCATGTCCGCGGTGCGGAAGCTCGCGCTCTTCGGGTGGCCCATGGGCGGGCCGGTGAGCGCGTCGACGTCCTCGGGCGTCAGGTCGTGCTCGAGCATCTTTTGCATCGTGAGCGCCATCGCGTGGCAGCCGACGCGGTTCGCGACGAAGTTCGGCGTGTCCTTGCCGAGGACGATGCCCTTGCCGAGCCGCTCCTCGCCGAAGCGCTTCACGCGCGCGACCGTGTCCGCGTGCGTGTCCGGCCCGGCGACCACCTCGAGCAGCTTCATGTACCGCACGGGGTTGAAGAAGTGCATCACGAGGAAGTTCTCGCGGAACGCCTTGCCGCGGCCCGCGACCATGTCGTGGATGCGCAGCCCGGACGTGTTCGACGCGACGATCGTGCCCTTCGAGACGACGCCCTCGAGCTTCTCGAAGAGGCGCTGCTTGATGTCGAGCTTCTCGATGATCGCCTCGACGATGAGGTCCACGTCTTTGAGCTCGTCGAGGTCGTCCTCGAGGTTTCCGACCTTGACGCGGGTCGCGATGCTCGGGTGGAAGAACGCGGCGGGCTTCGCCTTGAGGGCATTTTGCAGGCCGCCGGCCGAGAAGCCGTTGCGCTTTTCCGGGTCCTTGCGGTCCGCGTCGCTCAGCTTCGGCGGCACGATGTCGAGCAGCACCACGTCGACGCCTGCGTTGGCGAAGTGTGAGGCGATGCCGCTGCCCATGACGCCGGCGCCGATGACGCCTGCTCGCCGGATCGGTTTGCTCATAACGAGGCCTCTCTTGAAATCGGAACGTGGTCGTAGATGGAGACGAGCGTCTCGCGGGCTCGCCCCGCGTCCTGGCTCGCCGCGCCGCCGGCGGCGCCGGGTAAAGAACCTCGCGCAGCGTACTCCGAAACGCAAGAGCCAATCCGGCCGCAAATGCCCGCGGCCCGACGAAGGGCGCTGGGGAGGGGGGCGAAGGGTCGGCCACGGGTCGGACGCTGCCCGGCCGGTTGCTGTGCCCCTCGCGGGGAGCGCGGTCCGGCTCCGCAGCGCTCGCCAGAGGGTCCACGCGCGTCCCGCGAGGGCGGCGGACGACATTCATGCGAATCCGTGTGCAAAAAAAATTGCGCTACGACTGTCTCGTTGTGTACTCTGCTTCACGAATCCCGCGGTCGACCGGGGCTTGCCCCTGAGCCGACCGTTTTCGGGGTCCGGGTCACGCCGCCGACCGGTGTCGGAGAACAGGAGCACACGATGGTTCAGTGTCTCGGGGGTCGGTTCGCGCGGTGTATGTTCGCCGCGTTGTTCGTGGCGGGGATGGCGAGCACAGCGCAGGCGGATGGCCTGTGTTATCTAGGGGATGCTTCCCTGCAGCAGCTTCAGCTCAATGGGGACGCCCGCTTGGTGGACACCGGGCTTCAGCTCACCTCGCTCGACAGAACTTTCCTGCTCGCTTCGGCGTTCTTCAAGCCGCAGTTCTCGACCACCGGTGACTTTCACGCGGAGGTCGAGGTCAGCATCAACGGCACGGCCGACGGCATGGCGCTGGTCCTCAGCGCGGACCCCCGGGGCCCGTCGGCGCTCGGGGGTGCCGGGGGTTGGCTTGGCTATAGCGGCCCGGCCGGCCCGCCGGCGGGGCCCCGACCGAAGATCACGCCGAGCGTCGTCGTAGAGCTCGACTACTTCGTGAGCTACAACGACACCATCGCGGTCCCGCCCATTCTTTTCCCGCACATCGCCATCACGAAGAACGGCGACTCGATCGATCATCTGGCGGTCTACGATCCACCCTTTGTCATGAACAACGGCACGCCGTTTCGCGTGTGGATCGACTACGCCGCGTCTTCGACCACGCTCAACGTGTACGTCTCTCAGAGCGCGACCAAGCCCGTGAGCCCCCAGCTCACCTACAGCATCGACCTGGCGACGGAGGTCGGCTCCAAGGTCTGGCTTGGCATGACGGGTGCGTCCGGGACGCTGAGGTCCGACCAGCGGATCCTGAGCTTCAGCGCCTCCGACAACGGCAGCGCCGCGAACGACGCGTGCTGCGAGAGCGACGCGGACTGCGCGGGCAGCGCGTACGGCGCGGTCTGCGACACGACGACCCACGTCTGCGGCGAGTGTACCGTCAGCACGGCCGCGACCGACTGCCCGGCGGGTAACGGCTGCGACATCGGCCCCGCCAACAACGTCTGCATCCCGGCCTGTGACGGGAACTTCGGCGGCGGCTCCGCGGCCGCCTGCCCGAACGAGAGCGCGCCGTACTGCGTGACCTCGGGTGCGATGGCCGGGACCTGCGTCGCCTGTGACACGGACTTCGGCGGTGGTGGCGCGTACGCCTGCCCGGCGGGCGCGCCCTTGTGCAGCCCCTCGACGGGCTCGTGCGCGATCTGCCTGTCGAACGCGGACTGCTCGGGCCGCGTCTGCGACACCGTCAGCAGGAGCTGCGTCCCGTGCAACGCGACCAGCCAGTGCGCCGGCCTCGTGTGCGACACCGGGAGCGGGACGTGCGTGGCCTGCGACGGTGACTCAGGTTCAGGGACGCCTTCCGCGTGCGAGGCGGCCGCTCCGTACTGCGTCGGCGGCTCCTGCGGGACCACTCGCTGCACCGCGGACGCCGACTGTGGCAGTGGGCAGTGGTGCGACGACCTCGGCGGCGCGGGCACCGCGACCTGCGAGCCGAAGACCGACAACGGCGCCGCCATTCCGGGCGGCGCGTGCGACGCGACCCTCGGGGCGCGCGCCTGCGCGTCGGGGGTCTGCGACCCGGACGGCGACGTGTGCGGCCTCGGCATCGGGCAGGGGACCTGCGCGTCGGACGCCCAGTGCCACGCCGGGGTCTGCGTCTCGAGCGGGCCCAACGCGGGCAAGTGCGAGCAGTGCGCCTCCGCGAGCGAGTGCTCGGGAGCGACGCCGGCGTGCGACCCGGCGACCAACGCGTGCGTGCAGTGCGCGTCCTCGAGCGACTGCTCGGGCAGCGCGCCGAGCTGCGACACGTCGAGCCACACCTGCGTCGCCTGCGCGGGCGACAACGGCACGGGCGGCGCGCTCGCGTGTGCGACCTCAGGCGCGCCCTACTGCGAGGCGGGTGGCGCGTGCGGCAAGTGCACGCAGAACGCCGACTGCGCGGCGGGTAGCCACGCCGGTGCCATCTGCAACGTCGCGACCGGCGCCTGCGGCGACACCTGCGCGTCAGACTCCGACTGCGCGGCGGGGCAGTGGTGCGAGGACGTCGCGGGCGGCTCGCACACCTGTCAGCCCAAGGTGACGAACGGCCAAGCCATTCCGGGCGGCGCGTGCGACACGACCCTTGGGGCGCGCGCCTGCGTCTCCGGGGTGTGTGACACGGGCAGCAACGAGTGCGGGATCGGGCTTGGGCACTCGGGCTGCACGGCGGACGCCCAGTGCCTGTCGGGCGTGTGCATCGCGTCCGGCGTGAACGCCGGCACGTGCCAGCCGTGCCGCGCCGGCAGCGACTGCTCCGGTGGGACCCCGGCGTGCGACACCGCGAGCAACGCGTGCGTGCAGTGCACGTCGTCGGGCGACTGCTCGGGCAGCACGCCGAGCTGCGACACGTCGAGCCACACCTGCGTCGCGTGCGCGGGCGACAACGGCTCGGGCGGCGCTCGGTCCTGCCCGAGCTCGACGGACCCGTACTGCGCACCGACAGGGGAGTGCACGAAGTGCACGGGCAACAGCGAGTGCGCCGCCGGCGGCCACGCCGGTGCGATCTGCAACGTCGCGACCGGCGCCTGCGGCGACACCTGCGCGTCGGACTCCGACTGCGCGGCGGGGCAGTGGTGCGAGGACGTCGCCGGCGGCTCGCAGACCTGTCAGCCCAAGGTGACGAACGGCCAGGCGATTCCGGGGGGCGCGTGCGACGCGACCCTTGGGGCGCGCGCCTGCGTCTCCGGGGTGTGTGACACGGCCAGCAACGAGTGCGGGATCGGGCTTGGGCACTCGGGCTGCACGGCGGACGCCCAGTGCCTGTCGGGCGTGTGCATCGCGTCCGGCGTGAACGCCGGCACGTGCCAGCCGTGCCGCGCCG
>JAGQJE010000073.1 GCA_020430775.1 Myxococcales bacterium | reverse complement strand
CGCTGGGCGCGAACCGCCGCTTTTCTCTCTTAGCGGCGGTCGGCGCGCGCCCTCGTGGAGCACGCCTTCCATGCCGGCCCACGGCGTCGGCACGCCGGCATGGGCCTCCGCATGCCTACAACCTGCCGAAGGGGGGGAGGGGTCCGTTTTTCGTGGCGCCGCGCGCCCGCCCCAGGGTGCCTGGGGCCGTTTCCGAGTGGGTCAGTTTTGGGAAACCGAGCAGCCCCGCGATTCGAAACCGAGCGCCGAACAGGAAACCGAGCACGCGCGCGCGTTCGGTTCTGTTCGGCAAGTGGGTCGCGGGCGCGGCGCGGGCTCAGCAGACGAGCCCCTGGACCGCCCGGAGCAGCTCGTCGTCGGTCGGGTGCGTGTAGATGCTGGTCGTCACCACGGACTTGTGGCGCGCGAACTTCTGCGTGAGCCGGAGGTCCTTCGACTGCCGGTAGACGGCGCTGCAGGCGTGGTGGCGCAGCGTGTGAAACCCCACGTGGCGTTCGAAGCCGGCGCGCTCCTGCCAGACCGCGAAGAGGTGTCGGAGCTGGCGCGCCGAGAGCCGTCGTCCGAGGCGGCTCACGAAGACCGGCGTGGTGGGCGTGATGGTCTCGCCGGCGCGCTTGCGCGTCGCGAGGAGCCGCTCGAGCTTGGCGCGCACGGCGTCGGGCAGCAGCACCTCCTGCGGGACGGGCTCCTTCGCGGAACGCTTGAACACGCGCAGGGCGACGCGACGCTTGGCGCGTCCGGCGTCGTCGAACACGTCGCCGACGTCGAGCGCGAGCAGCTCGTGCTCGCGCAGGCCCGTGCCCATCGCGAGGCTGAAGATGACGTGGTCCCGGAAGCCGTCGACGTGCTGGCCGGTGACCTTGAGCAGCGCGCGCTGCTCGGCCTCGGTCAGCGTCTTCACGGGGCGCGAGATGGTGTCGGCGTAGGCGGTCATGGGCGCTCTCCTTGCGACCCATACAGGCTTCCGTTCGCGAGGAAGGCAAGGTCGCTCGCGACATCCCGGAGGGCGGCATGACGCTCGGGATCGTCAAGCGCACCGAGGAGGAGTTCCAGCAGTGGTTGATGACGGAGCCGGGGTTCGTCGCGGCGCTGATGGCCTACGACGACGAGCCTGTCGTCCTCGAGGCGTACCAGCGCGAGTTCCTCACCAACCGCTCGCGGTTCCGGTGGGTCAACAAGAGCCGCCAGGTCGGCTTCTCGTTCCTCTTCGCGCTCGAGGCGCTCGCCCGCTGCCACCTGCGCTCGAAGCACACGGCGGTCTTCGTCAGCTACAACATGGACGACGCGAAGGAGAAGGTGCTCACCGCCCGCCAGCTCCACGAGGAGCTGCCGCTCGCGTATCAGAAGCGGCTCGTCGTGGACTCGAAGACGGAGCTGGCGTTCGAGTCGAACGGCGCGACGAAGCGACTCTCGCGAATTCTGTCGCACCCGTCGAAGGCGCCGCGCGGCAAGAAGGGCGACGTATACCTCGACGAGCTCGCGCACTACGTGAACGACCGCGAGGTGTACCGGGGATCGACGGCGCTCATCCTCCGCAGCAACGGGCAGCTCACCGGGTGCAGCACGCCGCTCGGGAGGCGCGGCATCTTCTGGGAGATCGCCAACGAGGAGCTGCGCAAGTACCCGCACCATACGCGGCAACACGTGCCGTGGTGGCTGTGCCGCTTCTTCACCACCGACGTGAAGGCCGCGTCGCAGCTCGCCCTCGACCTGCCTACGGAGGAGCGCGTCGAGCGCTTCGGGCGGCCCACGCTCATCGAGCAGTTCGACTCGCTGCCCATCGAGGACTTCCAGCAGGAGTTCGAGGGCAAGTTCGTCGACGAGACGTACAGCTTCTTTCCGTACGAGCTGATCCTCCCATGCACCAATGACGAGCTGGTGCTCTACGACGAGCCCACCAGCGTGCGCGCGCCCGAGGGGCGCATCGTCGCGGGCTTCGACGTCGGCCGCACGCGCGACCGCTCCGAGCTGGCGGTGTTCGAGGAGATCGAGGGCCGCTTCACCGCGCGCATGCTGCGGAGCTTCGAGGGGACCCCGTTCGCCGAGCAGGAGGCCGAGCTCCGGCGCCTGCTCGGCACGCTCCCCGTCGCGCGGCTCTCCATCGACCGGAGCGGCATCGGCATGAACCTCGCCGAGAACCTGTCCCGCGACTTCCCGCAGGTCGTCGGCGAGAACTTCACGAACGAGTCGAAGGAGCGCTGGGCGACGGACTTCAAGATCCTGCTCCAGCGCCGCGACGTGACGTTGCCCCGTGATCGCGAGCTGGTCGGCCAGGTCCACGCCATCAAGCGGCGCGTCCTCCCCTCGGGCAAGGTGAGCTTCGACGCCGAGCGTAACGCCCGCGGCCACGCCGACAAGTTCTGGGCGGTGGCTCTGGCGTGCCAGAAGGAGCGCACGGCGAGCGGACCGCGCATCGGCGAGATTGGCGTGCGGGTCCTGGGGTGAGCGGGAAGCGTTGAGGGATGCGCGCTCGCCGTGCAGGATGGCCGAATGAACGCTGCTGCATCGACTCGACGCGACGGTCACGCGACCGGGATGGCCGGTGAGTTCTTCGTGATGGAGAAGCTCTTTCGCCTTGGCCACGAGCCAGCCCTCACGCTCGGCAACGCCAAGTCCATCGACGTGCTCGTGCGCAGATCCGACGGCACGTTGCGTGAGGTCAGCGTCAAAGCGATTCGCGGTGGCGGCAAGTGGGGCGTGGCGAGCGAGGACGAGTCCGCGGCCAAGACCCGGGTCTACGTTCTCCTGCTCTACAGGGACTTCGACAACCCGAAGGCAGACGTGGACGTCTTCGTGATTCCGGCTCGCGACGTCCAGCGGTTGAAGGAGCCGTGGTTCAAGGGGCACGCCGTCTACTGCAGCAACGCGGTGTCCCGCGACGCCATCGAGAAGTACCGCGACGCCTGGCATCACATCTGAGCTGTCCCCGACGCGCGCGCCGGGAGGCTTTGCCCTTCCCGGAGGCGAGGCGCGCGGTCCAGATGCTCGGTGCCCAGGTGGACTGCCTCCTCGCAGGCTGGCCAAGCGCCTCGCCTCCGTTGTCCTGCGAGGTCCACCATGCGCCGCATCCTCAAGCTCTTCGTCATCCCGGCCGGCAAGTCCGCTGGCGCCCCGCCCGAGCCCGGGCCTGACGTCGAGCTCGAGGCCGCGAGCGACGACGCCCTCCTCGCCGCCGCGCACGAGGCGATCGCGAAGCGCGGGCTGCGGGCGCGCGCGGTGTCGTTCACGCCCACCGGCCTCGTCGCGTACGCGGAGGCCACGCGGTGACGACGCCCGATGCGATCCATGCCGCCGACGAGCGGCTGCAGACCATCCTCAAGGCCCACGTGGTCGGCGCGACGGTTCAGGACCCGGCGAGCCGCCCCGCCGGCGAGGACACGGCCAGCGCGTTCACCTCGGCCGGCGCGCTCATCCCGCCCTACGACCCCGAGACGCTGTGCCTCCTGGTCGAGCACTCCAACTCGCTGCGCCAGAACGTCGACGCCTACGCCACCAACATCGACGGCAACGGCTACCGCTTCGACGCCGTCATCGACTTCGATGCCGAGGACGCGCGCTCGAAGGTGGCCGACGCGATCACGCTCGAGCGGCTTGCCGCCCGCGAAGCACGCACGCTTCCCGAGGGCATGTCGACGACGCCGAGCGCCGAGGAGGTCTCCGCACGCTTCACCGAGCTGCGCCAGGCCGCGCGCGTCGAGCGGGCAAGGCTCGATGCCTTCTTCGACTTCGCCTGCTTCGACCACAGCTTCGTCGACCTGCGCCGCCGCACGCGACAGGACCTCGAGGTCACGGGCAACGCCTTCTGGGAGGTGCTTCGCGACGGCAAGGCCGACCTTGCTCGGCTCGTCTACGTGCCGTCGTATACCGTGCGGCTGCTCCCGCTCGATCGCGAGGCCGTGGAAGTCACCGAGCGAGCACGCGTCTCGCCCGTGAGCTTCGACACCGTGCGTTCGCGCCGCCGCATGCGCCGCTACGTGCAGGTGCAGTCCACCGAGTGCGTGTACTTCAAGTCGTTCGGCGATCCGCGCGTCGTCTCGCGCTCGACGGGCCGCGTCTTCGACGATATCGCCGCCCTCAAGGCTGCCAAGCCCGACGACGGCCCCGCGACGGAGCTGCTCCACTTCGCCATCCACTCGCCGCGCTCGCCCTACGGCGTGCCGCGCTGGGTGGGCACGCTGCTCTCCGTCCTCGGCTCGCGGCAGATGGAGGAGGTCAACTTCCTCTACTTCGAGAACAAGTCGGTGCCGCCGATGGCGCTCCTCGTGTCGGGCGGACGCATCTCCGAGGCATCGGTGCCGCGCATCGAGCGCTTCATCGAGGAGAACCTCAAGGGCAAGGCGAACTTCCACAAGATCCTCATCCTCGAGGCGGACGGCGCGGGCACCGGTGACGGCGGGCGCGCGAAGATCGAGCTGCGCCCGCTCACTGACGCCCAGCAGCAGGACGCGCTCTTCCAGGTCTACGACGAGCGCAACATCGACAAGGTCGGCAGCGCCTTCCGTCTGCCGCGCCTCTTGCGCGGCGAGAGCAAGGACTTCAACCGCGCGACCGCCGAGAGCGCGCTCCGCTTCGCCGAGGACCAGGTCTTCCAGCCCGAGCGCGACGAGTTCGACTTCCTCATCAACCGCAAGCTCCTCGCGGACATGGGCATCCGCTTCTGGCGCTTCCGCTCGCAGACCCCGGTGACGCGCGACCCCGAGCGCATGACCGAGATGGTGGAGCGGCTCGTGCGCGTCGGCGTGCTCACGCCCGAGGAGGGGCGCCTGCT
>JAGQJE010000072.1 GCA_020430775.1 Myxococcales bacterium | reverse complement strand
GTGCGCCGTCGTCGCATCGAGGCAGGTCGGCGTCGCCGCATCTACGTCTGCCACCCGTTCGCGAACGACCCGGCCGGCAACATCGAGCGAGTCCGCGCGATCAGCCAGTTCCTCATCGACGACGGCGCGCTCCCCATCGCGCCGCACCTCTACCTGCCGCAGCTCGTCGATGAGGCAAGCGGACGCGAACAGGCGCTCGCGCTCTGCCTCGAGCTGCTCGGCACCTGCGACGAGGTCCGGGTCTTCGGTGAACTCGTCACCGAGGGGATGGAGCGCGAGCTGCGCGAGGCGAAGCGACTCGGCCTCCCAGCTCACTTCGTCCGGGAGGTGCGAGCATGAGCGGCGCGCACTCTCGGAGAAAGGGCGCCGGCTTCGAGCGCGAGCTCGTCCAGCGCTTCCGCGAGGTCATGCCGGACGCGACCATCCGGCGCGGCCTCCAGTTCCGCACGGGGGAGGAGACGCCTGACGTCGACTGCCCGGTGTTCTGGCCCGAGGCCAAACGCGGCAAGCAGCCGAACGTCCGGGGCGCGCTGCGCCAGGCCACGAACGCCGCCCCGCCCGGGCGCATCCCCATCGCCATCATCCGCGACGACCGCGCCGAGCCGTTCGTTGCGCTGAGCCTCGACGACTTCCTCGAGTTCGTCGCCGAGTGGTGGGCGCGGAGGGACAAGTGAAGAGCGCCCTCCGCAACGACCTCGAGCGGCTGCGACGCGACGCGCTCTCCGTGCGCCACCGCCATGCCTTCGAGGCGGGTCGCGCGAAGCAGCCCGCCATCGCAGCGCACGCCGACGCGGCCTCCGTCCTCGCCATGCTCGACGACGAAGCGGAGGGCACCTACGCGTCGCGCGAGGCGCTCACCGAGGCGATCATCCGCGAGCACCGGGCGAGCCGCGCTGCGGTGTGGGCGTCCCTCCTGCTCGGCGCGTTCAAGCCGATGCTGGTGCGCCTGCGGGGCCGCCTCGTCAGCGACACGGTGCCGGGCGACGAGCTCGACCAGCTC
>JAGQJE010000071.1 GCA_020430775.1 Myxococcales bacterium | reverse complement strand
CAAAACCGGCCAGTCACTCCAGGACGAGCCGTCGTACCGCGGCGGGCGTCAGTCGTGCAAGTCGACCTGTAGCTTCGTGCGCCAGCTCCGCGGGCCGCACTTGAGCACGTGGGCGTGGTGGAGGAGCCGGTCGAGCATCGCCGAGACGGCGGCGGCGTCGCCGAGCAGCTTGCCCCAGTCCTCGACGGGGCGGTTCGAGGTGAGGAGCGTCGAGCAGCGCTCGTAGCGGCGCATGATGATCTCGAGCAGGTCCTCGGCGGCGGTCGAGGGCAGCTTGCGCATCCCGAGGTCGTCGATGATGAGCAGCGGGACGGTCGAGACGCGCTCGACGTACTCCTTGCGCTCACCGGCGAGGTGGGCGTCGGCGAGCTCCTCGAGGAGGACGTGCGCTTCACGGTAGGCGACACGGTAGCCCTGCTGGATGACAGCGAGCCCGATCGCCTGGGCGAGGTGGCTCTTGCCGGTGCCGGGCGGGCCGAGGAAGAGCGCGTCGGCGTGCTCGCCGACGAAGCGCGCGGTGGCGAGCTCCCAGACGAGCTTGCGGTTCATCTTCTTGTTGAACTCGAAGTCGAACGCGTCGAGCGTCTTGCCGGTGTCGCGGAACGCGGCGTCCTTGCGCCGACGTTCGAGCAGGCGCTCCTGCCGACGCAGCAGCTCGTCGCCGACGAGCGTCGACAGGAAGTCGATGGGCACGAGCTTCTCGGTCTGCGCCTGGAGCAGCCGCGTCTCGAGGACGTCGGCCATGCCGGAGAGCCGCAGCTGGCGCAGCGCGCGGCTCAGTTCGATGAGGTTCATGTCGGGTCTCCTGTTCTCTGGTCGATGAGGTCTCGGTAGTGCGTGAGCGAGCGAATGAGTGGATCCACCTGCGCGAGCGACAGCGGCGCCGGCGGCCGCCGGTCCAGGTAGCGGCGCAGCGAGCGGTAGTCGGCGAGGCCGAGCTCGAGGAGCGCGCCGCACGCGTCGTCGACGACGGAGGCGCCGTGCTTCTTGATGAGGGCGCGGGTGCCGAGGAGGCCGCGGCCGGCGGCCTCACCGCGGCGTTCGTGAAACGTCGTCGTCAGCGTCCGGACGTGCTCGCCGGCGCGCGCCAGCTCGGCGAGGAGGTCGAGAACCCTCCGCGGCGTCTTCGCCGGCTCGTCGTCGGGCTGCACGCGCCGACCGCCGCGGCGCTGCACGAGGTGCTCGCGGAGAAGATGTCCGGTGCGCGGACAGAGCAGCCGGACGCGCAGGCCGTCCCACTGCACGTGCACGACGCGCCCGATCCAGCCGGGCGGCGCGTGGTAGTAGGCCGCGTCGATCTCGACGCAGCCGTCGAGATGCACGACGCGCTCGCCGAACTTGTAGTAGCGGAACGGCTCGACCGGCAGCGGCGTGAGGTGCGGCCGCTCGTCGGCGAACATCGCCGCGACCTGGCGCTTCGTCGTGCCGTGGATGCGCGTGTCAGCCCAGCGCTCGTCCCAGCGATCGAGGTAGGCCTGCGCCTCCTCGAGGCTCTCGAACCGCAGACCCTTGAGCGGCGTCCGCTTGGTGTGGCCGACGCCGGACTCGACCTTGCCCTTTCTATCCGGGTCCCGGACACGACACGGGATCGCGATGGCGCCGTAGTGACGGAGGACGTCGCGGTAGAGCGGGTTGAGCTTCGGGTCGTAGACGTCGGGCTCGACGACGCCCTCGCGCAGGTTGTCGAGCACGACGATCTTCGTCGCGCCGCCGAGTCGACGAAACGCCTCCTCGTGCAGCTCGGCCCACGTGCGCGAGCTCGACTTCCAGACGAGCAGGCGGACGGACTTGCGGCTGAACCCGAGCGTGAGGATGAACAGGCGCGTGCGACGGTACTTCCCGCTCTCCGGGTGCCGCACCATCGGGCCGTCGCCGTAGTCGACCTGCGCCTCCTCGCCGGGCGCGGTCTCGATCACGACGCGCTCCTCGGGCGTCAGCGCGCCGCGCAGCTTGCGCACGAACCGCCGCACGCTCGCGTAGCCGATGGCGACGCCGGCGTCGACCAGGTCCTGGTAGATCGCCATCGCGTTCCGGCCGAGCGACACCGCGTGCTCGATTCGCTCGCGGTGCGGCTCGCACGCGCTGGCGGCCGGCGCACGGCTCGGGCCGGCGATCACTTTGGCCGCCCCCGCCGCGGTCAGGTTGGCCGCCCCCTCGGCGATCGCCTTGGCCGCCCCCGAGTCGGTGGACACCCCCTCCCGACTGGCCGGTTTTGGCGTCGATCCGCCGTCAGAGTCGGTGGCCCCCCCCTCCCGACTGGCCGGTTTTGGCGGGCGTCGAGTCCGAGGCGGCCTCACCGCCACTCCCGCCGCCTTCAAGTACCCGCTCGCCGTCTCGCGGCGCACGCCCGTCTCGAGCTCGATGCGCCGGAGCGTCCACCCGAGCCGGCCGAGGGCCAGGACCTGCTGCTTCTTCTCGTCGCTCAAGACGTTCACCTCGGCGGCGGACCATGTCCGCTTCGCCGCCGTCAACGTCCTGGAGGGCTACGACTGGCCGGTTTTCAGGTGTCCACGACTGGCCGGTTTTGGGTGTTCACCGAGGT
>JAGQJE010000070.1 GCA_020430775.1 Myxococcales bacterium | reverse complement strand
TCCGCCGTGCAGGCCCCGGAGGCCGCAACGGACGCGACCGAGCGCGCGAAGGCCGCCGAGGTCGCGTCCGAGGCACGCGAAGCGGCCGCCGCCGAGACCGAGACCGAGACCGAGACGGAGCCGACGGCGCCGCCCGAGCGCACGATGGGCTCGGCGAAGGTGCCGCCTGCGCCGGAGCCGCGACCGAGGCGCCAGGCCGTCAGCGGGACCCCGCCGCCCGCGGCCGATCGCTTCGCGCACGTCCCCCTCCCGCCCGGTGTCACCCGCCGCGGCAAGACCGAGGGGCGCCCCGTCGCGAACCTCTCCGAGGAAGAGCGTCGCCGCATCGTCGCCGAGCACGCCGCGAGCCGGCCGCCCGGACGTGGTGGGCCCCGCGGCGCGTACGGCGGCCGCGGTCGCCGCCACGAGATCGACCGCGCGGCGCTCGGGCCGTCCGGGCGCCCGCAGGGGCGGCCGCAGCGCAAGAGCCGGCTCGCCCCGGGCCAGCGCGCCAAGCAGACCGAGATCACCACGCCGGGCGCGCAAAAGCGCGTCATCCGCATCGAGGACCAGATCCAGCTCCAGACCCTCGCGCAGCGGATGAGCCTCAAGGCCACCGACGTGCTCATGCACCTGATGCAGATGGGCATGACGGGCGTGCACATCAACAGCACGCTCGACGCGGACACGGCGGCGCTGCTCGCGAGCGAGTTCGACTACGAGGTCGAGAACATCGCGCGCTCTGAAGAGGAGGTCGTCGGCGACGCCCGCGGCGAGTTCGAGGACGTCGCGGCGGACCGGATCACGCGATCGCCCATCGTGACCGTCATGGGTCACGTCGACCACGGTAAGACCTCGCTGCTCGACAAGATCCGCAGCACCAAGGTCGCGAGCGGCGAGGCCGGCGGCATCACCCAGCACATCGGCGCCTACCGCGTCGACACCGACAAGGGCACCGTCGTCTTCCTCGACACGCCCGGCCACGAGGCCTTCACCGCGATGCGCGCGCGCGGCGCCCAGGCGACCGACGTCGTCATCCTCGTCACCGCCGCCGACGACGGCGTCATGCCGCAGACCAAGGAGGCCATCGCGCACGCGAAGGCGGCCGAGGTGCCCATCGTGGTCGCCATCAACAAGGTCGACCGGCCCGACGCGCAGGTCGATCGCGTGATGTCCGAGCTCGCGAGCGAGGGCCTGCAGCCCGAAGAGTGGGGCGGCGAGACCATCATGGTCCTGACCAGCGCCCACACCGGCGAGGGCATCGAGCGCCTGCTCGAGAGCGTCTTGCTGCAGGCCGAGCTGCTCGAGCTCGAGGCCAACCCGAACATCCCCGCCGAGGGCGTCGTGCTCGAATCGTACCTCGACCGCGGTCGAGGTCCGGTCGCCAACGTCCTGATCCGCAACGGTACGCTGTCGTCGGGCGACTACGTCGTCGCGGGCCACGCGTGGGGCCGCGTGCGCGCCCTGACCGACGACCGCGGCAAGACCCTGCGCAAGGCCGGCCCGGCGACCCCGGTCGAGGTGCTCGGCCTGCAGGAGATCCCGAGCGCCGGTGACTCGTTCTACCAGGTCACCAACCAAAAGAAGGCGCAGGAGGTCGCGGAGACCTTCAAGACGAGCGGCGGCCCGACCCCGCAGAAGAAGGCCGTCCCGAAGGGCCTCGACGACCTGCAACTCATGATGCAGAGCGGCGAGGTCGAGGAGCTCGAGCTGGTCGTCAAGGCCGACGTGCAGGGCTCGGTCGAGGCGCTTCAGAAGTCGCTGAACGATCTGAGCACCGACAAGGTGAAGGTCCGCGTCATCCACACGGGCGTCGGCGGCATCACCGAGAGCGACGTCATGCTCGCGAGCACCTCGAACGCCATCATCCTCGGCTTCAACGTGCGCCCGCAGGGCAAGGCGTCCTCCACCGCGAAGAAGCAGGGCGTCGAGATCCGCACCTACAACGTCATCTACGAGGCCATCGACGACGTGAAGGCCGCCATGAAGGGCCTGCTCGCGCCGCGCCTCGTCGAGCGCGAGCTCGGCAAGGCCGAGGTGCGCGAGACCTTCAGCATCCCGAAGGTCGGCACGATCGCCGGCTGCATGGTCACCGAGGGCAAGGTCGTGCGCGCCGCGAAGTGCCGCCTCGTCCGCGACGGCGTCGTCGTTTGGGAGGGCCAGCTCGCGTCGCTGCGCCGCTTCAAGGACGACGCGCGCGAGGTGACGCACGGCTTCGAGTGCGGCATCGGGCTGCAGGGCTTCAACGACGTGAAGGCCGGCGACGAGATCGAGTGCTTCGACATGGAGGAGGTCGAGGCCACGCTCGAGTAGCGTGACCTGGGTCGAGGGTGTGCGTGGTCGTCGGCGTCTGCCAGATGCGGCTTGCCTTGCCGGGCAACGACTCCCTCAAGGGCAAGCGCGCGGTCGTGCGTAGCGTCGTCGAGCGGACGGCGCATCGCTTCAACGTCGCCATCGCCGAGGTCGGCGCGCAGGACGCGCACCGGCGGGCGCTGCTCGGGTTCGCCGTGGTCTCGAACGACGTCGCCCACGCGAACGCGATGCTCGACCGGATCGCCGCGGCGGTCGAGCGCGCCGCCGAGCAGGCGCAGGCGGTGCCCGAAGGGCGTACCATCGAGATCCTGCACGTGGGTGAGGAGGCCGACGTCGCGGGCCACCTCGGCTCGTGGGCCGACTACGAGGACCCCGACGAACCGGCGGACGAGGATCCCGATGGCATCTCATGACGTACAGCGCTCGACGCGCGTCGCCGCGCGGATAGAGGCGGAGCTGACCGCGCTGCTCCAGCGTGGCGCGGTGCGCGACCCACGCGCTCGGGACGCCGTCGTCTCGGCGGTGCGGGTGAGCGCCGACCTCAGCCACGCGCGCATCTACATGCGCAAGCTCACCGCGGCGAGCGAGCCCGAGCAGGTGGCGCTCGTCGACGGGATGGAGCGCGCGAGCGGCTTTCTGCGCCGGGAGCTCGCCCGGACCCTCGGCCTGCGGCGGGTGCCGGAGCTCGCGTTCTTCTGGGACGACACGATCGACGTGGCGCTGCGCATGGAGACGATCCTGCACGAGCTGCGCGAGGAGGCGCCGCCGGGGGAGGACGCCGACGACGACGACGACGACGACGAGAACGGCGGCGCGCACGAGGCCGCGGGCGCCGCGGAAGCGCCCGGGCGGCCGGAGACGGCGGGCGGATCATGAGCGTCGAGCGCGTCGTCGACCTGGTGCGCGCCGGCGAGCGCTTCTTGGTGATGGGACACCGCCGGCCGGACGCCGACGCCTTCGGCTCGGCGCTCGGGTGGGCCGCCTTCTTGCGCGCCGCCGGTAAGCACGCCGACGTGTACGTGCCGGACGCGCTCGCACCTTCGCTCGAATACCTACGCGACGCCGCCGTCGTCCACGCGACGCTGCCCGCCGAGGCGCGCTACGACGCGGCCTTCGTCATGGACACCGCCGCCCGGGCGCTGCTCCCCACGCCGCTGCCGCCGCGGGACGTCCGCGGTCCGCTCGTCGTCGTCGACCACCACGCCGCCCACGACGACGTCGGCGATGTGGTCGTGCGCGACGTCGGCGCGTGCGCCACCGGCGAGGTCGTCATCGCGCTCGGGCGCGCGCTCGGGGTCGAGGCCATCCCGGCCGACGCGGCCCGCCCCCTCTACGCCGCGATCGTCGCGGACACCGGCGGCTTCCGCTACCCGACCACGAGCGCGCACACGCTGCGGCTCGGCGCGGAGCTGCTCGACGCGGGCGCGGACCCGTGGGAGGCGGCGTACTCGCTCTTCGAGGGCTGGGAGCCGGCGCGCCTGCGGCTGCTGTCGGCGGTCATCGACACGCTCGAGACGCACCTAGACGGCCGCCTCGCCATCTTACGCGTGACGCGCGAGATGCTCTCGTCGCTCGGCGCCGACGACGACATGGTCGAGGGGCTCGTCTCGTACGGCCGCGCGCTGCGCGGCGTCGAGGTCGCCGCGCTCCTGTGGGAGTGGCCGCGCGCGGGCGGCACTTCCGCGGGCGGGACGGCCGCGCTCGACACGAAGGTGAGCCTCCGCTCGCAGGGGAGGGCGGACGTCTCGGTCATCGCGGTCGAGCTCGGCGGCGGCGGGCATCGGGGTGCGGCGGGCGCGCAGGTCGAGGCGAGCCTCGACGAGACGGCGCGCCTCGTCCGAAAGAGCTGCGCCAGGCTGCTCGAATGAACGGCGTGCTCGTCGTCGACAAGCCGGCGGGCCCGACGTCGCATGACATCGTCGCGCGGGCGCGGCGCGCGCTCGGTACGCGCCGCGTCGGCCACGCGGGGACGCTCGACCCGATGGCGACCGGCGTGCTCGTCCTCGCGATCGGTGAGGGGACCAAGCTCGTGCCCTACCTCACCGCCGCCGACAAGCGCTACGTAGCGACGGTGCGGCTCGGGTCGAGCACGACGACGCTCGACGCCGAGGGCACCGTCGACGCCGAGGCGCCGGTGCCCTCGGGGCTGAGCGTCGCCGACGTCGAGCGCGCCGCGGAGCGCTTCGCCGGCGGGTACGCGCAGCGCGTCCCGGCCGTGAGCGCGGTGAAGGTCGAGGGGCGACGCCTGCACGAGCGTGTGCGGCGGGGCGAGGTGGTCGACGCGCCGGTGCGCGAGGTGGCGCTGCGCGCGCTCGAGGTGCGTCGCGTCTCCGGCGCGGACGTCGAGCTCGCGCTCGAGTGCGGCAAGGGGTTTTACGTGCGGGCGTTCGCGCGGGACCTCGCGAGCGCGCTCGGGACGGTCGGTCACCTGGTCGCGCTCCGTCGCACCCGAAGCGGCGCGTTCGACGTCCGCGACGCCGTCCCGGCGGCGTGGCTCGAGGCGGCGCGCCTGCCGAAGCAACAAGGCGGTGGCTCGCCGGCAGAGGCGACCGACGAGGCGGCGCAGGCCGCGGCGCGAGCCCGCGCGCGGATTAGGGAGGCGGTGCGCACCGTGGCGGACGCGTGCGGGGCGCTGCCGGCGCTGACGCTGACCGCGCGCGGCTCGGA
>JAGQJE010000069.1 GCA_020430775.1 Myxococcales bacterium | reverse complement strand
GACCCCGCTCCCGCCCCCGCTCCCGCGCCTGCCCGCCGACAGCGCCCCTCGACGGCCCGCGGCGCGGTGCGTTACAAGCGCTTCGTGGAGCATCAGACGATGACGGCCGACGAGGCCCTCGCCCGTGTCGCCTCCGGGCAGCGCGTGTTCATCCACGGGGGCGCGGCGACCCCGCTTCCGCTGGTCGACGCCCTGGTCGCTCGCTCGGGTGAGCTGCGGGACGTCGAGCTCATTCACCTGCACACCTCCGGCGACGCGGCGTACGCGCGGGCCGAGCACGCCCGGGCGTTTCGCGTCGCCAACCTCTTCGTCGGCGCGAACCTCCGCGCGGCCTTCGATGGGGAGCGCGTCGACTACCTGCCCTGCTTTCTGTCGGAGATTCCGCAGCTCTTTCGCTCGGGGCGGAGGCCGATCGACGTCGCGCTCGTGCAGGTCTCCCCGCCAGGGCGCCACGGCTACTGTAGCCTCGGCGTCTCGGTCGACGTCTCGCGCGCGGCGGTCGAGGTCGCGTCGCTTGTCATCGCGCAGGTCAACCCGCGCATGCCTCGTGTCCGCGGGGACGGGTTCATCCACGTCGACGACATCGACTGTCTCGTGCCCATCGAGCACGAGCTGCCGGAGCACGACGCGCCGGCGATCTCCGCCGAGGAGCGCCGCATCGGTGAGCACGCGGCCGAGCTGATCGAAGACGGCGCGACCTTGCAGATGGGCATCGGCTCGGTACCGGACGCGGTGCTCGGCGCGCTTCGAGGACATCGCCACCTCGGCGTACACACTGAGATGTGGTCGGACGGGCTGCTGCCGCTGCTCGAGAGCGGCGTCGTAGACAACTCGCGCAAGACCATCCACACGGGCCGGAGCGTCGCAGGCTTCGTGGTCGGCAGCCGGCGCGTGTATGACTTCATCGACGACAACCCCGCGACTGCGTTGTACGACATCGGCTACGTGAACCGCGTAGCCGTCATCAACCGCAACCCCAAGGTCACCGCGATCAACTCGGCCGTCGAGGTCGATCTCACGGGACAGGTCTGTGCCGACTCGATCGGGCATCGCATCATCTCCGGGGTCGGCGGGCAGATGGACTTCATGCGCGGCGCGATGACCTCCGACGGCGGCAAGCCGATCATCGCGCTGACGAGCCGCACCCGGCGGGGTATCTCGCGCATCGTGCCCACGCTGCGGCCGGGCGCCGGGGTGGTGACGACGCGCGCGCACGTGCAGCACGTCATCACGGAGCACGGGCGCGTCGACCTGTACGGCAAGACCCTCGACGAGCGCGCGCGGCTCTTGATCTCCATCGCCCACCCGGACGATCGCGACGACCTCGCGCGGAGCTGGCGCGAATCCCGTGTCTCGACGGGCTGACCGCGGGGAGGCGGCCGCCCGACGCGTTCGGACCGTGGGGTCGCCCGGTCTGCCGGCCTGAACGTCAGGGCTGGGGGTGTGTCCTGACAGCACAGGACGCGCGGTGAGCGTGCCTTCAGGTCACAGTCGAGCGCCGCGGCGGCCCGAGAATCGGGACCGAGGCGTCCCGCGCGGGCTGGTACGGCACTTGCTGGAGCACAGGGCGCATCCCCTGGCTTCACGAGGTCGACGCCATGACTCCGCTGCCCTCTCACCGGTCCCGCGCGCGACCCTCTGCCCGAGCATGGCATGGCTCGCGCAGACGCGGCCGGACGCTCGCGGGCCTGTGCTGCGTGGTGGCGCTCCTCTGCCTGCAGGCCGGCCCTGCCCACGCGTTCGACGGCGCGACAGACGGCGCCGCGTCTTCCCCGAATGAGTCCTCCGGCGCCAGCCCGAAGTCCACCGTCGAGCCGCTCACGAAGACGCCACCGCTGCCGGACGTCGACCCGGACCGCGTGCCGTCGACCGGCGGGCGGGTCTCCCTCGTGATCTCGACGAGCATGATCGGCGCTGGGCTCGGCGCGGAGATCTGCTCGGTCTCGGGGTGCGGGGACGACGAGCGCCGGTGGATGGGCAGCGTCCTGGTCGGCGCCGCGACCGGGTTCGCGACGAGCTTTGGCTTCTCGCAGGGCGGCGTCGCGCCGGCGACCGCCGCGTCGGTGGCGGCGGGCGCTCACTGGGGGACGTTCTACGCCTACACCATCGCCGGGACGACGCCCGCGATCTGGCGCCATGATGACCAAGACGACGACAACCGCGACCTCCCCCGTGGCGTAGTGGGCGGCTTCATCGCGGGTCAGGTCGGCGGCATGGCCGCTGGGTACGCGCTCGATCGGGCGTTTCAGCCCACGGTCGGCAGCGTGGCCATGGCAGAGCTTGGCGGCGCGTGGCTCTTCGGGCTTACGGCGTGGGGAGGCCGCGTGGCGATCGGGGACGACGCGTCCGACGGCGCGCTCCAGCGCCTCCACGGCGGGCTCATCGCGGCCGGCACGGTCGGCCTGCTCGGAGGCGGGCTCATCGGGAGCCACATTGATATCCCGAAGTCCCGGGTGTGGTTGCTACACGCGGGCGGCGCGGCTGGGGTTGGTCTTGGCGTCGCGATGGCGTACGTCATCAAGGGCGACGACCTGAGCCTCACGGGGGCCACGATCGGGGGCATCTCGGGCGCGGCCGTCGGGATGGGGGTGACCGCGGCGCTCACGCGGAACATGCACCGGCGCAAGCGACCCATCCCGGTCAACCTCTCGATCACCCCCTCGCAGGACGGCGTCTTCGCCAGCGTCTCAGGCCACCTGCGGTAGCCCCGGCTTACGCCGCTCAGGGCCCGAATGCGCTCAGTAATACGTGAAGCGCAGCTCGTAATCGCACAAAAAGAACGCGTCGCCTTCTTCGATGCGCCGGGAGTCGACGCGCTGACCCCCGTACTCGACGCCGTTGGTGCTGCCGAGATCGCGCATGAAGTACTGGCCAGATTGGAACACCACGACGGCGTGCCGCCGCGAGATGTTCCCGTCTTTGATCGTCAGGTCGGCTGAGCGTTCCCCGCGCCCGATGACGAACTCCGGCTTGTCCACGAGGTACTTGTGTCCGTTGAAGATCACGTAGAGCGGCGGGCGCGCATCGTCGGCGTCTGCCGCGGCGCCGCCCGGCAGCGGAGGGGGCGCGGACAGATGCTCCGCGGTCTCGGCGACGGGCTGGCGCGCCGATGCGGCGCCGTCCGCGGCGGAGGGCCTCGGTGCATACGAGCCGTAGCGCCGCGCGCGGGCGTACTGGCGCATCGCCTCGTTGATCAGGTAGTCGACTGAGCAGTCGAGGTCGTCGCTCATCTGCTCGAAGATCTCGAAGAGGTAGTCTCTCGCTTTGAAGCTGCGGACGGTCTTCTTGGTACGGTCGTTCGTCATAGTCGATCCGAAAGGGTCAGTTGGCCGTGGGGGTGGGGGCGCCCGAGCGCGTCGCGTTGTTGATGCGCTGACCGAGCGTATTGAGGGCAGCGGAGGCGACGTTGCCGACGGTCTTGATCTCGGGATCCTGGTGCTTCCAACCCTCGCCTACCACGGGGGTCGCGTCGTGCGTGGCGGCCTCGAGTCGCGCGAGGTCGGCCTTCGTCCCTTTGCGGGCGAGCAGCTCGATCGCGATGGCGCGCACCTGCCAGCGCGGGGACTTCAGCGCCTCGCGCATGCGCTCGAGCGGCACGGTGGCCATCTCGCTGATGCGCGTGGCGTAGCCGGCGAGCTCTTCGGGCTCGTACTCGACGCCGGGCGCGTTCGGCAGGCGGTCGAGGAAGGTGTCGACGACCTCGGGGCCGCCGATGCTCAGCACCAGCTCGCCCGCGCGCCATCGCAGGCGCTTCGCGAGCTCGTCGGCGGGGCTGCACGGGCGGCGCGTGCACCCCGGCTCCTCGACGAGGGGCCAGAGCTTCGGGAGCGCGCGCGTGCTGTGGATGTCGTCGATGCGGTCAAACGCGTAGTCGCGCAGCTCGACTGAATTGCTCGGATCGAGGGCGAGCGCCAGCATCGTGTCGAGCTGTGCTTCGTCGACCTGTCCCTGCAGGGAGCGGAGGGCCTGCTGGCGGCGTTCGTCCAGCACCTCGGCCTGGTCAGCGGGCGTGTCTTTCGGGGGCGCCTGCGTCGCCACCGCGAGGAGGCGAGCGCGTGCTTCGGGCTCGCCTGCGAGCTCCTGGAGCGCCCGGAGCGCGCCCTGGTTGATGAAGTTCTCCCGGTTGAGGGTCGCGGCCTGCTCGACCTGCGCTTCGTCCGCGGCCGGCTCTCCGGCGTCACCCTCCTCGCCTGCGCTGTTCGCGAGCGCCGTGCGGACCTGGTCCTCGAGCCACTTCAGGAACTCCGGGTGCTCCATGCGCTTCTCGATCTCGACGAGGCGCTTCGCGGCGCGTTGCTTCGTCGCCGCGTCGCCGACGTGTGCGATGAGGCTCGCGATGCGCACGAGCGCCTGCTGCGGCATGCGCGCGTTGAGGGCATCGACGAGCTGGCTCGCCGCCGGTGGCCCGAGCGCGCGGACGGTCTGCTCCGCGCTGAAGTCGCCCGAGAGGCTGCGGCCGGCGAAGTCCTCCGCGTACCAATGGATGAGCGCGTGCGTGAGGAGCTCGCGGGATGCGCCCTGCACGGTCCCGCTCCTCAGCAGCAAGAACGCGGCGTCCTTCGCGCGGATCGACTCGGGTGTGGTGTGTCCGGGCTTCGAGTCGGCCTTCAGCGTGGCCTCGAGCCGGGGCGCGAGCGCGTCGGCGATCTTGGCCGCGGCCCCCGGCGCTGACTGGCCGAGCTGCGTCATCGCCTTGTCGAGCATCTGGACGCCGTTCACGTCGTTGCGGTTCATCTCGACGAGCGCGGCCGCGGCGTCGGTGCGCAGCGCGAGCGAGTAGCGGTCGCTCTTGAGCAGCGCGACCATCTTGCCGGGGCCCTTGGCGGTGTCCTTCCACTCGGAGACGTCGCGCGCGTTGACTTTGCAGCCGCCGAGGCTCGCCGCGACGACGGCGAGGCACACGGCGCTCCCTGCGAGGCGTAGGGCTGTGCGATGGACGGTGCGCATGGGTGGTCCTCGAGGTCCGAAGCGGCGCGTCCCGGTCGTGCGCCGGGGTGCGCGTGCCGAAGTCTGACAGAGGCTCGGTAGCGGTCGAAGGCGCGCTCACGGCCCGTGGCGGATTCTAGAGAGAATGCAGCGGCTTCAGCAAGCTCCTGCTCTGAGGTTCGCGCGCCTCACCCGTCGCTCAGCGCCTTTCGGCGCCAGATGAAGCCGTCGAGGACGTAGTGCGTCGCCTGCGGCACGGCGAGCAGCGGCACCAGCAGCGCGAGCGCCCCGCCCGCCAGCGAGGGCCCGTCGCCGAAGAGGTAGGGACGATCGTGCCAGACCCAGTGGTCCCACAGGCCCGCCTCGAGCGCGGCGAGCGCGAGGACGAGGCCGACGAACGCCGGGACGCTGCCGCGGAGCAAGAGGCGCAGGGCGCCGCGATCGGTACGGGCGGCGCGGCTCCGACCGTAGCGGTACGTCAGCACGAAGTAGGGCACGCCGTGGATGAGCACGTTGGTGACGGTGAACGCGTAGTCGCTGTCGAGCGCGATGATGCCGAGCCACCAGCACAGCCAGGTCGTGAGCACGACGAGGACCTTGCCCGTGTTGATGGCGCGCCCCGTGAGGAGGAGCGTGACCTGCCGGAGCACGAACGCGCCGAGGACCGTCCAGTACAGCGGCTGCAGCGCGTCGACCGCGATCGTGAACGCGCGCGGCAGCGCCGCGACGAAGTCGCCGTCGATCATCCAGGCGAACGCGCGCGGCAGGTGCGCGTGCCAGTAGAGCAGCGGGTAGACCGTCGCCGCGTGGATGGTGGTCGTGTCGAGGACGCGATCGAGGCGGCCCGTCTCGCCCGCCCGGCGCCGGTAGAGCTTCACCCAACCGTACTGTTGCCGGACGAAGTGGTAGACCGCGGCGTAGGCGAGCACGCGCCAGAACGCGGCGGCGCTGTACGCGTGCAGCGCGACCCCGAGCGTGTAGCAGAGCACCGGCACGCCGGCGTAGAGCGCCGGGTCGCGGCGCAGGGCGTCGCGGTCGAGATAGGTCCGAAAGAGCGTGGTCCAGACGTGGGCGATGTCCACGCCGAGCACGCAGCCGAGCCACACCCACTCGGGGGCGTCGCCGTCCGCGATGCCGAGCGCGTACCCGACCGCGAGCAGCGCGACCGAGAGCGCGGCGCTGCCGCCGAACGCGAGCAGGTCGGTCCGGCGGCCGAAGAGCCACGGGCCCTCCGACGCGGCGGCGAACAGCGCCGGGCGCCGAGCGGCGGAGGCGCGCGGGCCGAAGGCGGAGGTCAGCGAGGCGGCGGTGGGCATGGGTGCGGCTCCGGCCACCGAGCGCGGAGAGCCCGGACGATAGCAGAGCGGAGCGCGTCGGTTCGAGCGCGGGCTGCTAGGATCGCCCGATGCGAGCGGCGACCGAGCCTGGGCGGGAGACGGAAGCCCGTCGAGTGCGGCGTGGCGAGTCGCGCCGCGGGGGTGCGGCGTCGCCGGCCGGCCGGCGCCTCGTGTCGTACCTGTGGCCCTATCGGCGCAGGTTGCTCGCCGGCGTCGGGCTCTTGTTGGTGA
The DNA here is from genome assembly GCA_020430775.1 of Myxococcales bacterium. Taxonomy (GTDB): domain Bacteria; phylum Myxococcota_A; class Polyangia; order Polyangiales; family Houyiibacteriaceae; genus JAGQJE01. Next base: position 31,264 of record JAGQJE010000069.1, on the reverse strand, counting down.
CCAACGCGCTCGACAAGCTCATCCCTTGGTTGTTTCAGCACGCGGTCGACGCGCTGACCGCGACGGACTTCGACAGCGTGAAGCGCTACGGCGCGATCGCGGGCGGCGTCGCGGCGCTCATGTGGATCGTGCGCGCGCTCTCGCGCATCCGCATCTTCCACGTCGGGCGCGACGTCGAGCTCGACCTGCGCAACGAGCTGCTCGACCGCGTGCACCGGCTCGGGCCCAGCTTCTTCGGCCGCGTGCCGACGGGCGAGCTCATGAGCCGGGCGACGAACGACCTCGGCCAGATCCGCCTCCTCATCGGGTTCGGCATGCTCAACGTGGTCAACACGGTGTTCGCGTATGTCGGGGCGATCGGCCTGATGCTCGTCATCTCTCCGAAGCTCACGGTCCTCGCGATGCTCCCGTATCCCTTCCTGATCCTCATCGCGCAGGGGTTCGGCCGCAAGCTCTACCGGCGCAGCCGCGAGGCGCAGGAGGCCCTCGGCACGCTCGCCGACCGCGCGCAGGAGACCATCTCCGGCATGCGCGTCGTGCGCTCGTTCGGCGTCGAGGCGCACGCGGCCGCTCGCTTCGAGGAGGCGAACCAACGCGCGCTCGAGCGGAACATGCGGCTCGTCGTGCTGCGCGGGCTGATGTGGCCGCTCTTGATGACCGTCGGCTCGGTCGGGGTCCTCATCGTCGTGTGGCAGGGCGGCGCGATGATCCTCGCGGGCGAGCTCACGGCGGGGCAGTTCGCCGCGTTCAACGCCTACCTCGGGCAGCTCGTCTGGCCGACCCTCGCGTTCGGGTATCTGCTGTCGGTCTTTCAGCGAGGGCGCGCCTCCTACGCCCGCGTGCGCGAGGTGCTCGACGCCGAGCCCGAGGTCGTCGAGGTCCCTCAGCCGGTGCCGCTCGGCACCGAGGGAAGCCTCCGCGTCGCCGATCTCTCGCTGGACCGCGACGGTCGCAGGGTGCTCGACGGCGTGTCGCTCGAGGTGCCCGCGGGCGGCTCGCTGGCGATCGTCGGCCCGGTCGGCGCCGGCAAGAGCACGCTCGCCGCGGCGCTCCCGCGCCTGCTGCCGACGCCACACGGCGCGGTCTTCGTCGACGGGACGGACGTGACCGAAGCCGAGCTGCGCCACCTCCGGCGGACCGTCGGGTACGCGCAGCAGGAGCCGTTCCTGTTCTCGACGACGGTCGAGCGCAACATCGCGTTCGGCTTGGTCGACCCGGACGCACCCGACGCGCTCGAGCGCATCCGGCGCGCGGCGGAGGACGTCGCGATCCTCGACGAGATCGACGCCCTGCCGCACGGCTTCGAGACGCTCGTCGGCGAGCGCGGCGTGCAGCTCTCCGGCGGGCAGAAGCAGCGCGTGGCCCTCGCGCGCGCCATCTTGAACGAGCCGTCGGTGCTCATCCTCGACGACCCGATGAGCGCCGTCGACGCCCGCACGGAGGCGCGTATCCTCGGCGCGCTCGACCGCACGGGTGAGGGGCGCACGCTCGTGCTCGTGACCAACCGCGTCGTCGCGGCGAGCCGCGCCGAGCGCATCGCGGTCATCGAGCAGGGGCGCGTGACCGAGACCGGCACCCACGACGAGCTGCTCGCGAGCGGCGGCTTCTACGCGCGCCTCGCCGCCCGCCAGCGCCTCGAGCGGGAGCTGGAGGCGCTCTCATGAGCGCGGCCCAGCGTGCCCGGCCGGAGGCGCCCACCCGGCGGCGGCTCCTGGTCGCCGCGAGTGACGAGGCGAGCGTCGCCGACGGTCGCGACGCGTCGCTGCTGCGTCGCCTGTGGCCGTATCTGAGGCCCCACGCGACGCTGCTGTCCATCGCGCTGCTCAGCATGCCCGTGGCGGCCGCGGCCTCGCTCCTGCAGCCGCTGCTCATCAAGGACGCGCTCGACGCGACCCTCGTCGAGCACAGCGCGAGCGCGCTCGGTCGCGTCGTGTGGCTCTTCGCAGGCGTGCTGGTCTTCGAGTTCGTCGCGCGCTTCGTCCAGACCTACCTGATGCAGCTCGCCGGCCAGCGGACGGTGGTCGACCTGCGGCGCGCCGTCTTCGCGCACATCCAGCGCCTGCGGATGTCCTACTTCGATCGCACGCCGGCCGGGCGGGTCGTCACCCGCGTGACGAACGACGTCGACAGCCTGAGCGAGCTCTTCGCGTCCGGCGCGGTCACCGCCGTCGCCGACCTGCTCACGCTCGTCGGCATCGTCGGGTTCATGCTCTACCTCGACTGGCGGCTCAGCCTCGTCGCGCTCGCCGCCCTCCCGCCGCTCGTCGTCTTCGTGAACGTCCTACGGCGGCTCGCGCGCGAGGCGTTCCGCGCGATCCGCGTGCGCCTCGCCCAGCTCAACGCCTACCTCGCGGAGCAGGTGCAGGGCATCGCCGTGGTGCAGGCGTTTGGGCGCGAGGACGACTGCGCGGCGGAGTACCGCGAGATCAACGCCGCCTACCGCGACGCGAACCTCCGCTCCATCCGCTACGACGCGCTGCTCTACTCCGTGGTGGAGTCCGTCTCGGTCGTCTGCGTCGCGCTCACCCTCTGGTACGCGAGCGTGCAGGCGGGCGCCATCACGCACCCCGCGGGCGCGGCGGCCTACGTCGGGACGGTCGTGGCGTTCTATGAGTACATCCGTATGTTCTTCGTCCCGGTCCGCGACCTGGCGACCAAGTACACCATCATCCAGTCGTCGCTCGCGGCGTCCGAGCGCATCTTCATGCTGCTCGACACCGATGAGGTCGAGCCCGCCCCGAGGTCCGAGTCGCTCGCGCTTGCGCACGGGGAGCAGGCGCCCGCTCGAGGGCAGCCCGCGTCCTCTGCGCGCGGCGGTCCGAGCGTCACGTTCGAGGGCGTGACCTTCGCCTACCGGCCGGGGCACCCCGTGCTGCACGACGTCAGCTTCGGGATCGGCCAGGGCCAGACCGTCGCCGTCGTCGGCGCGACCGGGTCCGGCAAGACCACGCTCACGGCGCTGCTGCTCCGGCTCTACGAGGTGGCGGTCGGCGCGATCCGTCTCGACGGGGTCGACGTCCGCGAGCTCGACGCGCGCGCGCTCCGCGGCGGCGTGTCGGTCGTGCCGCAGGACGTGTTCCTCTTCTCCGGCACCGTCCTCGACAACCTCGCGCTCGGCGATCCCGCGCCCGATCGCGCGCGGGTCGAGCGGGCGCTCGCGCGGGTCGGCGCGCTCGAGCTGGTGGCGGCCCGGGGTGGCCTCGACGCGCGCGTCGGCGAGCGGGGCGCCGACTACAGCGCGGGCGAGCGGCAGCTCCTGGCGTTCGCGAGGGCGCTGTACCGCGACGCGCCGCTGCTGATCCTCGACGAGGCCACCGCGAACATCGACAGCGAGACCGAGGCGCGCCTGCAGGCGGCGGTCACGGCCGTGACCGAGGGCCGCACCTCGATCGTCATCGCGCACCGCCTGTCGACCATCCGGCACGCCGATCGGATCCTCGTGATGCACGCTGGGCGCCTCGCCGAACAGGGAACGCACGCCGAGCTGCTCGCGCTCGACGGGGTGTACGCGCGGTTGTACCGGCTTCAGTTCGGCGTCGCCGCCGGCGCGGCCTGATCGCGCTCGTCGGGCGCCCTCGCGGCGTCGAGCTCACGGCGGAGCGCATCGAGCGCCGAGTCGTGGACGCCTGCGCGCGCCGCGGCCCCGAGGGCGCGCCTCGCGTCGTCGAGGCGGCCGGCCGCCGCGAGGTAGCGCACGAGGTTCGTCCACGCGACGGCGCGGCTCGGGTCCATCATCGCGGCCCGCGTCGTGGCGTCGATCGCGCTGTCGAGCCGCCCCACCGCCGCCAGCGCCGCTCCGAGGTTCGTCCACCCGATCGGCCGGTCCGGTGCCCGCGCGACAGAGCGCTCGAACGCCGCCACCGCGCCGGCCGCGTCGCCGCGTGCGAAGGCCCGCTTGCCGACCGCTCCGTACGCTCGGGACCAGGCTACGGCGACCTCGGGGTACGTCGCGTCGTCCTCGCGCGCCGCGTACGCGCCATCGAGGGTCGCGATCGCGCGGCTCGTCGGCACGGGGTCCCGGAAGGTGGCCCACGGCGGCCACGCGCTCGGTCCGGCGGGGAGGGATGGCAGCCCCTGCGCCTGCGGCGAGCCGGCGGGCGGGGCGGGGCCGAGCGCGGGCGGATCGTCCCAGAGGACCGGCCGCCACCGCCCCTCCCAGCGCAGCAGCTCGCGCTCGGTCGCCCGGACCAGCGCCCCGCGCGCGTCGTTGGTGGCGGGACGGACGTCGAGGTGCAGCGACGCCCCGCTGGGCGGGGGCGTGAGCGCTGCGCGGATCGTCGGCTCCCAGAGGTGCTGCGCCGGCGCGAAGCCGAGGTCCGGGCGCATGCCCTCCGCGTGCAGCGCGAAGAAGCCGGCGGCGCACTGGTTGTCACTCGAGCAGAGCGCCACCGCGCGCGGCGGCAGCGCGACGAGCGGCCCGCCCGAGCCGTAGAGCTCGCCGGGACCCCAGCCCGTCTGCACGGCATGGAGCGAGCGCGGCGCGACGAAGACCAGCGCGGCGCCGAGCGTCAGCGCGGCGAGCGCACCCGCGGCGACGCGACCGAGCTTGCCGAGCGACGCGAGGCCCACGACGCCGCCCGCGGCGAGCAAGGTGAGCCAGGCGCCGCTGAAGTGCCCGTCCTGGCGGTCGACGATGCCCATCGGGTTCACGAAGGAGGCGTAGGTGAGGTCGAGCGCGAGCGCGGCGAGGACGACGGTGGTCGCCACGGCGGTCGCGCGCCGGCGCAGCCCGAGGATCGCCCCGAGCGCGGCTGCCGGAAGGAGCGGCCACAGCTCCGAGAGCTGCGAGAAGAGGGCGGCGGTCTCCTTGCCGCTCTCGACGAACATCTTGGCGGCGTACGAGCGCCGGATGCGGTCCGCCGTCAGGTGCTCCCATAGGCGCTCGAGGGTGCGCGGATCGCCCCAGTCGAGCGGGGGGCCGCGACGCGCGGCGAGCGGGAGGTAGGCGATGAGGAGCGCCCCGAAGGCGACCGTGACGAGGGCGGCGACCACCGGCGCGACCCGGGCGCCGGGGCGGCCGTCTCGCGCGCGTCGAACGAGGCAGTACAGCCACAGCGGTGACAGGAACAGGCCCGCCGTCACGTGCGCGCCCGTGCTCAGGCCGACGAGCAGGCCGAGCGTCGGGCCCGCGCGGACGCCCTGACGCGCGAAGACCCACGCTCCGAGCAGCCCGAGCGCGAGCGCCGTCGAGTAGACCTCGACGAAGAGTCCAGTGCCGAGGAACGTCTCCCACGTCCCGAAGGCGAGCGCGCACGCGACGCCCGCCCACGTCGCGATGACCGGAGAGCGCCCCGGCGTGTCGCGCTCGCGCGACCGGCCCCAGACCTCGAAGCCGAGCGCCGCGATGAGCCCGAGGGCGGCCGCGGACACGCACGCGATCCAGAGGTTTTGCCGAAACGCGAGCGAGCCGAGCGGGAGGTATGTCGCCGCGCGCAGCAAGAGCATATCGAGCGGGAAGCCCGTCGGGTGCGGCACGCCGAGGACCTGCGCCGCCGTGCCGAGCTCGCCCGCGTCGTGCAGCCCGACGCCCGGTGAGACGACCACCGCGAAGGCGCATGCGGCGATCACACCGGTACTGACCCCGGGGCGGGCGCGTCGCGACATGGCGCGAACTATACCCTCACACCCGCGCGTGCAGCGCGCCGGCGACGCGTCGGCGGTGCGCGTCAGGCCTCGAAGATCGAGCCGCGCACGCGGCCGCGGCGATCGAACCCGACGGCGGACCCGAGCCGCAGGGAGAGGACGACGCCCGTCGTGAGCACGGTGAAGATCGCGAACATGATGACCATCTGGTACTTGATGGCGTCGACCGGCGACGCCCCCGCGAGCATCTGCCCCGTCATCATGCCCGGGAGCGAGACGATGCCGAGGGTCATCATCGTCGCGAGGAAGGGGCGCATCGCGCGCCGCGTCGCCTCTCGATACAGCGGCCGGAGCGCCTCGGTTCGGGTGGCGCCGCAGGCGAGGCGGAAGTGATATCCGCCCGCGTCCGCCTTGGCCGAGTGGAAGAAGTGCGTGAGCGCGATGATGTTCCCGGACATCGTGTTGCCGAGCAGCATCCCGCCGATGACGACGAGGTATCGCGCCTCGAAGACCTGGTCGAGTCGCAGGACGACCGCGTTCACGTACGTCACGACCAGGAGCGCGGGGACGGCCGTCGCGACGAACGTGGGCCCGAGCATCGTGCGCCAGGCGAGCTCGCTGTTCCGGCACGCGCTGAGCGCGGCGGCGGTGATCATCAAGAGGAGCCAGCCGAGGTTCAGCCAGGGGAGGTTCCACGCGAAGAGGTAACGCAGGTACAGGCCGGCGAGCGCGAGCTGAACGACCATCCGCGCGGTCGCGACGGCGATGCTGCGGCCGAGGCCGAGCCGGAGCCGCGACGACGCGCCGAGCGGCACCGCGATGAGGGCAATGGCGGCGAGCAGGGAGAGCCAGCCGAGCTCCGGGGCCGATGCGTTCATGTGAGGGCGATCTCTCGGTAGTCGTCCCAGTCGTCGCCGTGCAGGATGACGGCGACCGTCGTCTCCGGGCCGAGGTCGTCCAGGACTCGACGGACCGCCGCGGTCGCGTGCGGGTCGAGCGCGGCGACCGGCTCGTCCAGCAGGTAGATCTCCCGGCGCAGGAGCACGGCGATGGCGAAGGCCACGCGCTGCCGCTCGCCGCCCGAGAGCTGGCTCACCGGTTGCTCGAAGGTCTTCGAGGGGAGCGCGAGGCGCTCGAGCAGCGCGCGCATCTGCGCCTCGCTCGCGTCGAGCGCCTGGTTCGCGCGAAACGCGACGACGTCGTGGAAGGCCTGTCGAACGGTCCCGTCGCCGAGCTCCACCGTCTGGGGAACCCACGCGATCTGCCGGCGGATCTCTCCGACCGTGTCATCGGTCAAGGGCCGACCGGCGACGCGCACGGTCCCGGCGTCCGGCTCGACGAAGCCGAGCGCCATCTGGAAGAGCGTCGACTTGCCGGCGCCGGAGCGACCACGGATGCGCACCCGCTCGCCCTTGGAGACCCGCGCGCTCCAACCCGCAAAGAGCCGAGTCTCGCCGAGCTGCAGGCTGATGTCCCGCCACTCGATCACAGCCAGCGCACCTCGTGGCGGGGACCCCCCGCGCGACGCGACGGCACCACCCGGCCCGCGGCGCGAGGAGGCCGCCAGCGCCTCGCCGGCGCGGAGATCAGGTCGCCCTTGGCCCCCGGTGCACAAGCCGCGTTCATGTCTACCCTGGACAGCGGAGTCGTCGACACCGCGCGGTCGGTCGTACCACGCGCGCTGTGCTATGCGCAGCCGATGATCGTCTCTGAGAGCAAGCGCGTTAGGCGCCTCGTCGTGCGCATGGGCGAGGGCGACGACCCGGCGCAGACGCTCGCTGAGCTGGCGGCCGAGCGCGCCATCGTGACCGCGTCGGTGAAGGGGACGGGCGTGCTCGCCGAGGTGGAGCTCGCGTGCCACGAGCGGTCGGGCCGGCTCGGCGAGCCGCGGCGCGTCGAGGGGCCGTGCGAGCTGCTGGCGCTGAACGGCACGATCGCCTCCGAGGACGACCGCCCCGCGCCCGCGCTCTACGTGACGCTCGCGCGCGAGACCGACGCGGGCCTGCAAGTCCTCGGTGGCCGGCTGGTCGGCGCGCGCGCGATCGAGCTCACCGTCGAGGTGACCTGCTACGACGACGTGGCGATCCGACACGACGCGGACGTCGATGCCCAGGCGCCACGGACGCCCGCGCCACGGACGCCCGCGCCACGCACACAGCCGACGCCTTCGGGGCGCGTGCCGCCGGCGGCGACGGCCTCGACGCCGGCGCGTTCACTGCCGCGTGCCGACCGCCCGGCGCAGGCGGAGCGCCTGGGCGCTGCCGTCGCGCCCGCGGCCCGCCCTCCGGTACAGGCCCCGCTCTCCGCGCCCGGGCCGGTGAGCTGGGGGATGGTGGCGGCCGCCTCGGCGAGCCGCGAGGAGCCGACGACGAGCGGCGGCGAGGCCGCGCGGACGAAACCAACGCACCCCGCCCGGACGAGCCGGCCGCCTTCGGACGACCCCGCCGCCCCAACGCCTCGCGCAGGCGACTACATCGACCACGAGCAGTTCGGCCTGTGCCGCATCGACCGGCTCATCGACGACGGCGGCGCGTTCATCCGGCTGCCCACCGGCCGCCGCAAGCAGATCAAGCTGACCTTTTTCGAGATCCTCGAGCCCCGCCGGGACGGCAAGCGCGCCATCTACCCGCTGCGCCCGAAGAAGCCGTAGAGACGTCCACGCTCGGGCCTGTGTGCTTGACTGCTCCAGGAGGTAAGCCGCCATGGGGCCCAAAGTGGACACGAATGGGCCTGCGGCTCACCCGCGGACGCGCGGGTCTAGCATCGCCACGGCGACGTCTGCCAGCAGGTTGCCGATCTGCACCATGATGGCGAACATCACGACGACCGCCATCACCATCGGCGCGTCGAGGTTGTTGATGGCCTCGAGCGTCAGCAGCCCGAGCCCGGGCCACGCGAAGATCTTCTCCGTGATGATGGCGCCGCCCACCAAGAAGGGCAGGCTCAGGCCGATCAGGGTGACCGTCGGGAGCAGCGCGTTGCGCACGCCGTGGCGGAACAGCACCGCCATCGGCCCGAGCCCCTTCGCGCGCGCGGTGCGGACATGGTCATCGCGCAGCGTGTCGATGAGGTCCGACCGCATCACGCGCGCGTAGGTCGCCGCGCCGGTGACCGCGAGGATGAGCGCGGGCAGCAGCGCGTGCCGGATGTGCTCCCACGCGCCCACGCCATAGCCACCGACGGGGAACCACCCGAGCAGGAACGCGAAGAACATCAGCGCGAGCGGCCCGGTGACGTAGGTCGGCAGGCTGATGCCGACGAAGGTGCCGAACATGATGCCGGTGTCCGTCCACGTGTGTCGGCGGAACGCCGCGATGATGCCCGCGGTCACCCCGATCAGGAGCTCGAAGAGCATCGCCATGCCGCTCAGCACCAAGGTCCGCGGCACGCGCCGCGCGATGACGTTCGCCACCGGTTCGCGCGCCGAGTACGACACCCCGAAGTCGCCCTCGAGCAGCCCGCAGAACCCGCGGCTGCCGTCCGGGCGCGTGTAGCCCTTCGCGTTCTTGCGCACGCAGCGTCCGACGCCGAGGTAGCTCGCGAGCTGGGCGAGGATCGGCTGGTCGAGCCCCTCTCGGACCTGAAAGTCGTGGATCGCTTCCCGCGAGGCGTGCGGCCCGAGCGTCGTCGCCGCCGGGTCCCCCGCGACGAACATCAGCGCGAACACGACGACGATGACGCAGAGCGTCGCGAAGAGCGCCCACCCCGTGCGCCGCGCGATGAAGCCGATCATGGCGCCTCCGCGCGCGCGGGCTCATCGCGGTACCGCGACTGCGGGACGCGGTGGCGCGGCAGGTCGAGCCACACGTCGCGGTAGTCCTCGAGCCAGATGGGGTGCGGCCGGTAGCCCATGACGTAAGGCTGCCAGACCTCCATCTCGAGCGGCGTGTACAAGAACGCCCACGGCGCGTCGCGCGCGACGATGTCGTTCGCCTCGCGGTAGAGCTTCACGCGCGCCGCCGGGTCGGTCTCGGGCCGCGCCTTCGCGAGCAGCCGGTCGAGCTCCGGGTTCCGGTAGAACGAGCGATTGTCCGAGTGAGACGGGTGGATCGAGTGCGAGTCGAACAAGAAGAGGAAGTTCGACGCGTCCGGAAAGTCCATGTTCCACCCGCTCGGGAACATCTGCGCGGTGTCCTTCTTCGCCGTGGCCTCGAGGTAGGTCGCGAACGACACCTGCCGCAGCGCGACGTCGATGCCGATCTCGCGGAGATCCTGCTGCCAGAGCTGCGCGATGAGCCGGCTGTTGTCCGAGTCGCCGATCCACGCCGTGACGGGCGCCGCGAGCCCGTCCGGGTGGCCGGCGAGCGCCATCTCCTCCTTGGCGCGCTCGGGGTCGTAGTACTGCCGGTCGGGGAGATCCGGGTCGTAACCGGGGATCGCCGGCGGCAGGAGCTGCCCGGTCGGCAGCGCACGCCCCTGCAGTGCTCGGCTCAGCGCCTTCCGGTTGATCGCGAACGCGACGGCGCGCCGCACGTGGACGTCGTCGAAGGGCGCCATCTCGCAGTTCATCGCGAGCCCCCAGATCGTCACGCCGGGGTACTGGTCGAGGTAGGGCTTCCACGCCCGCGACTTCTTGAAGAAGAGGTAGTCCACCGCCGGCATGCCGGCGATCGCGTCGAGGTCGCCGTTTCGAAACCGCGCGGTCGCGACGGGCCCGGCCAGGTTCTCGAGGAACACCATCTCGTCGGGGCCCGGGTGCGGCTGGTTCCAGTAGCCGTCGAAGCGCTTGAACACCGCCTCCACGCCGCGCTCCCACCGCACGAGCTCGAACGGCCCCGTGCCGACCGGGTGCCGCCCCACCGCGTCCGGCCCGACCTTCGCCCAGCGCTCGTAGTTCTCGCGCGGGACGGGGTACGCGAAGGGCAGCGCCATCGCGTTCAAGAAGGTGTGGTCCGGCTCTGTCAGGGTGAACTCGACCGTGTAACGTCCGAGCTTCTTGATGCCGGGGATGTCGTCGCGCTTGCCCGCGTGGAAGTCCGGCGCGCCGACGATCGCCTTGTAGAAGGGGTAGCCGGGCGACGCGCTCTCGCTCGAGAGCAGCGCGCGCATCGACCACACGACGTCGTCCGCCGTCAGCTCCCGCCCGTTGTGAAAGCGCACGCCGCGCCGCAGCTCGAAGCGGAAGGTGCGGCCTCCGTTCGAGACCTCGGGCAGCGCGACCGCGAGGCTCGGGACGAGGTGGCTGTCGCGGTCGTAGTCGAGCAGGCCGTCGAAGAGCAGCCGGATGCCCATGTACGAGAGCTGGTCGTAGGCGACGTGCGGGTCGAAGGTGCGGATGTTCGAGCCGCCGGCGAACACGAAGGTGCCGCCCGAGCGCGGCGTCGGGTCGCCCGCGCCGACGTACCGAGGTCCGATCGGGGGCTCGGGCCAGTGGCGCACGGCGGCGACCGAGAGCGCGGCGAGCACGACGACCACCGCGACGCCGCGGACACGGCGCCAGCCGTCGCCGCGCGTCCCGGCCGCCGAGCCGTCACTCCTTCGGGTCGAGCGCATCGCGCAGCCCTTCACCGAAGAGGTTGAACCCGAACACCGCCGCCGCGATGAAGATCGACGGGTAGACCACGAGGCGCGGCATCCCGAGCACGAGCCCACCCGCCTCGCTCAGCATCGAGCCCCAGCTCGCCGTGGGCGGCCGCACGCCCAGCCCGAGGAAGCTCAGCGCGCTCTCGGCGAGGATCATCTGCGCGACCATGATCGTCGCGATGGCGATGATCGGCCCGGCGACGTTCGGCAGCACGTGCCGCAGCAGGACGCGCCGGTGCGGGTAGCCGAGCGCCCGCGCCGCCGCGACGTAGTCGTGGTTGCGAGCCTCGAGCGTCTTCGCGCGGGTCACCCGCGCGAGGGTGGTCCACGAGAGCACGCCGAGGACGAGACAGAGCACCCACAGGCCGGGCGCGCTCCAGACGCGCTGCATCGCGATCGCCAGCAGCAAAAAGGGCATGGACAGCACGACGTCGACGAAGCGCATCAGCGCGCCGTCGACGAGGCCGCCGAGGTAGCCGGAGACGAGCCCGACGAGCACGCCGATGAGCACCGCGAGCGCGGTCGCAGCGTACGCGACCGTCATGGAGACCCGCGCGCCGTACATCAGCCGGCTCAGCTCGTCCCGACCGAGGGGATCCCCGCCAAGGAGGTGGCCCGGGACCGAGCCCGGCCCCGCCGGCAGCCCGTCCGCCAGCACGAGCGTGTCTCGAAACTGCCGGTTGGGATCGTGCGGCGCGAGCCACGGGCCCGCGACGCCGAGCGTGGTCACGGTCAGGACGAGCACGAGCCCCGCGAGGGCCCCCTTGTTCTTGCGAAAGCGTCGTAGCGCGCGGGGATCCATCGAGGGTCGGCGAGGAGGCGGGGTCTCGCGGGGCGGGGTGGCTTACGCCCGGCCGCGGGGGAGGCCGCGGCGCGGGGCCCGTGACGTGTACCCCGCGCCGCTTCGCGCGGTCAACTCGCGGCGAACGCGCGGGCGCTCGCCTGTCGATCGCGCTGGGCGTGGCCGAGCGCGTCCCAGGGTGGCGACGGCTGACCTACAAGAGCGTGCTCCGAAAGTCTCTCCGCGCGCTCAGGTCCGCGCCAACACCTCGGAATGACGCGATGAAATCGTTGATCTTGCCACGCTGAAATAATTCTGTTGACCTGATTCGCGCGAAACGAATACATTCGCACGAAGCCATTGAAATGAGTCCCTCCGTACGATCCAGTCGATCACGACCCGCCGCTTTTTCGCGGCGAGCGGCCGGACCCGCCCGTGAGCGCGGCGCGGCCGTCTGGTCGGCGGCGGACCTCGCCACCCTCGAGCGCGAGCACGCGGAGGGCATGAGCGTCCAGCAGATCGTCGAGGCGTTCGCGAGCAAGGGCTCGAAGCTGACCGAGGCGACGTTCCGAAAGTACGTCCAGATGGGGCTCCTCCCGCGGAGCGTCCGCGTCGGGCGCAAGGGCCAGCGCCGCGGGTCGCAAGGGCTCTATCCGCCGACGACCGTCCGCCAGATCGACCACGTGCGCCGGCTGATGACGCAGGGCTTCACCATGGAGGAGATCCAAAAGGAGTTCCTCTTCGTGCGTGGCGACATCGCGGCGCTCGAGCGTCAGCTCGACCGCGTGTACGAGGCGCTCGCCGGGGCCGTGGGCGACCACGACGCAGGCGCGGAGGCGGACCCGGTCGTCGACGCCGCGGTGGTCGAGGTCCACCAGCTCGGCGACGAGCTCCTCGCGAAGCTCGAAGCGGTCGAAAAGCGGCTGACCATGCGCGCGCGCATGGCGAGGGCCGCGGTGTAACCGGCGCGGAGGCCCCCGTGGGGGTGGGTCTCCGGCTGAACGGGTCATCCAGACCACAGCACAGAGACGAGGGTGTAATGAGCGACACGAGTGATGAGGTGGCCGGGCCTGACGCGGGCTCGGGTGGGTTGGTGGAGCAGCCGCATCGTGCCGTCGGGCATGCGGTGTCGGCGTCGCTGGCGGTGGCGCTCGAGGTCGCTCCCGTCGAGGAGCCGACCCCACGCGAGCGCAGGCGACGCAAGCGACGGGACCGCGTCCGCCCGCGCACGATCTCGATCCGCCGGCTGAGCAAGGCCGAGCTCAACCGCGGCCGACTGCTGTACCCAGAGACCGACTACTGGAAGCCGAAGACACGGGCCGACTGCCAGACCATCGAGCGGCCGTGCCCGTACGTCTCCTGCAAGTACCACCTGTACATCGACGTCAACCCCGACCGGGGCGCGATCAAGCTGAACTTCCCGGACCTCGAGGTCTGGGAGATGACCGAGACCTGCGCGCTCGACGTCGCGGAGCGCGGCGGCATCACCCTCGAGGAGGTCGGTGAGATCATGAACCTGACCCGCGAGCGAGTGCGCCAGGTCGAGACGAGCGGCATCCTCGCCCTCGCGAGAGCGCAAGGCGTCGATCGCCTGAAGGACTACGTCTGATATCCTACTGACCCCAGAACGGGGACCACTGCGAGGTGGAGCCCCTCGCGGCCTGAACTGGGAGGACCGGGATGACGGACATCGAGCGGGTGCCCCCATCGGCACCGGCGGTCGGCGAGACCTCGCTCGCGGGCGGCGCGCACGGCAGCGGCCTGCCGGACGAGGGGCTGGACCCGCCCCGCGGACCGTCCACCGAGCGGCGACGCCGCGCGCGACCGAAGACGCTCTCGCTACGCCAGATCACCAAGGCGGAGCTCGAGCGCGGGCGCGCGCTCTATCCCGACACGGGCGCGCGCAAGCCGCTGCGCCGGTCCGAGTGCCATGAGTTCGAGCGGCCCTGCCCCTTCGTGTCCTGCCGCTACCACCTGTACATCGACGTCCACCCCGAGCGCGGCGCCATCAAGCTGAACTTCCCGGAGCTCGAGGTGTGGGAGATGACCGAGACCTGTGCCCTCGACGTGGCGGACCGCGGTGGTGTCACGCTCGAAGAGGTCGGGGCGCTGATGAACCTCACGCGCGAGCGCGTCCGCCAGCTCGAGAGCGCAGGGCTCGGCTCGGTGGGCGCGAGCCCGGTCGTCGCCTCGCTCGCCGTCGCCGACGGGGGCTGACCCGGGCGCGCCCAGCGGCCGCACCCAGCACGAGACGCGCCGCGGGCTACGGACAGCTCGTCATCGACGCGATCCAGTCGTGGACGACCTGCACCCCGAGCGGGTCGATGAGCACGCTGCCGAGCAAGGGCATCCGGTTCGCGAGGTCGGTCGTGTCCATTCGCTTGTAGACCGCCGAGTCGTCCGGCTCGCCGGGGTGGACGCGGAGGTCGCCGAGGCCCGGGATCGGCGCCCGCGGCGCGTCGCACAGGTGCGTGTCCGCGAGCGGCGTCTCCCATCGCATGTCGATGTTGATCTGGCTCTGCGAGGCGAAGCCGCCCGGGCGGTGGCAGTGGGCGCAGTTGGCCTGCAGGTAGCTCCGCGCCCGCTGCGCGACCGGGGCGTTGGTGTCGCTCGGCGCCGGAAAGCGCGGGAGCTGCGAGGGGTCGCCCGCGAGCCCGTCGAAGTAGCCCGCGTCATCGAACGCGGTGAGCTGGTTCAGGGTCACGCTCCCGTACCGGACGTCGTGGTTGAGATCCTCGGTGCGGAACCCGAGCACGGCGGTCGCCGGGTTGCTGTGGCAGCTCCGGCAGTCCGCCTCCGACGGGATCGCGAAGTCGATCGTCTGCGGCGCGCCCGTCGTCGGGTTGCGCGTCTGCACCTCGACGCTGTCGCCGTCGCCGTCGTCGAGCGTCCCGTCGACGCCGTCCGATCCGCGCTTGTATGTGAAGAACCCCCACGACTGCTTGCCGTGGATCAGAAAGCGCGTCTCGACGGACTTCGCGCCCGGGCCGTCACCGAACGCGAAGTCGATGATCAGCACTGCGCCCTCGGGCAGGGTCCACGCGCCGTCCTGGGCGACCTTGATCTTGGTGGACGGCGGCAGCGAGACGAAGCGCCGCTCGACGGCGCCGTCGGCCCACAGCGGCGAGCTCACCTCGTACGGGACGACGTCGGGCGCGGGAGTGAGCGACGCCAGGTCCGACAAGCAGCCCGTCGCCGAGAGCGTGGACGGCATGTCGGTGGTCGGGCCCTCGGACAGGTCGACCCCCGCGAGGCAGGTCCGTGTGCTCGGACGGGGCGGCAGCGGGGAGGAGCCGGCGGGCGCGCCGCTCCCTCCGCAGCCCGCCAGCGCGAGAGCGGCCACGGTGAGCCACGCGGCGGCGAGGCGGCGACTATCGGACAGCGTTCGGCGCATCAGGGCCTCCATGTGCGGCCGCGGCCGCGGGCTTGGTGAGCGGTCGGCCCACCTGCGGCGCCGAGGCGCGTGTCCGCGGGCGGGTCGTCGATGTCGTGAGCGGCCGATCCTCGACCGCGGCGAGTATACCGCAACGTCCACCGAAGACGTCTTGCGCGTAGACCCGATCGTTCGTACTCGTAGCGGGTTGGAGCGGCTCGAGCGGTCGCCGGCGCGGCGTGGCTCGCCACCCGCGCGGGAGGAAAGTCCGAGCTCCGCAGGGCAGGGTGCCAGGTAACGCCTGGTGGGGGCGACCCCGAGGAAAGTGCCACAGAGAGCAGACCGCCGCGCCGCATCGCGCCGCGCGGTAAGGGTGAAAGGGTGAGGTAAGAGCTCACCGGGCCGGTGGTAACACCGGTCGCACGGCAAACCCCACCTGGAGCAAGATGGAATAGGGGAGCGTTCGAGGGCGGCCCGCCCGAGCTCCCGGGTTACATCGCTCGAGGCGCGCGGCGACGCGCGCCCTAGATGAATGGCCGCTGCCCGCTCCGCGGTGACGCGCGCGGGTACAGAACTCGGCTTATGAGCCCTCCAGCCGCACAGCCTCGCCCAAGGGCGGGGCTGTGCGCTTTGAGGCCCCGGTCTTCGACCGGGCTGTTACCTTCAATGCCCATGAGCATCGACCCCCGCGCCGGGCAGCCTGCCGCCGCCGCCGACCTCGTCGACATCGACGCGCTGCGAGAGGCGTACTTCGACCGCACGCCGGACCCATCCCTGCCCGCAGAGGCGGTGTCCTTCGGGACGTCCGGGCACCGCGGCAGCTCCCTCGACGGGAGCTTCAACGAGGCGCACGTGCTCGCGACGACGCAGGCCGTGTGCGACTACCGGCGCGCGAACAACCTCGACGGGCCGGTCTTCGTGGGGCGGGACACGCACGCCCTGTCGGACCTCGCCGAGGCGACCGCGCTCCGCGTGCTCGCGGCGAACCGCGTCGACGCCTTCATCGCCGCGAGCGGAGGCGCCACGCCGACCCCGGTCGTCTCGTTCGCCATCCTCGAGCACAACCGCGGCGCCGGCCTCGCGACCCCGGCCGACGGGCTGGTCATCACCCCCTCGCACAACCCCCCGGAGTACGGCGGCTTCAAGTACAACCCACCCCACGGCGGGCCCGCGGACACACGCTGCACTCAGTGGATCGAGGCGCGCGCGAACGAGCTGCTCCGCGGCGGGCTCGCCGAGGTGTCGCGCATCGCCCGGGACAAGGGCTACGCGGCCGCGACCACCCATCGCCGCGACTTCGTCTCGCCCTATGTCGACGCCCTCGGGGAGGTGCTCGACATGGACGCGATCGCCCAGGCCGGCCTTCGCATCGGGGTCGACCCGATGGGCGGCGCGGGCATCGACTACTGGGCGCCGATCGCCCAACGCTACGGCCTGCGCGACCTCGAGGTCGTCAACGAACGCGTCGATCCGGCGTTCGGCTTCATGCACCTCGACCAGGACGGGCGGGTGCGCATGGACTGCTCGTCGCGCTACGCGATGGCGGGCCTCGTCGCCCTGCAAGACCGGTTCGACATCGCCTTCGGCAACGACCCGGACGCCGACCGCCACGGGATCGTCACGCCGACCGCCGGCTTGATGGGACCGAACGACTACCTCGCGGTCGCGCTCGACTATCTGCTCAGCCGGCGGACCGGGTGGTCGCCGGGCGGGCTCGTCGGCAAGACCCTCGTGAGCAGCGCGATCCTCGACCGCGTCGCGGCGCGTCACGGCCGCGCCGTGGCCGAGGTGCCCGCCGGCTTCAAGTGGTTCGTGCCGGGCCTGCACGACGGCTCGTACCTCTTCGCGGGCGAGGAGAGCGCCGGCGCCTCGTTCCTCCGCAAGAACGGCTCCGTCTGGACGACCGACAAGGACGGCATCCTGCTGAACCTCCTCGCCGCCGAGATCACCGCCACCCTGGGCGTCGACCCCGCGCTTCGCTACCGGACGCTCACGGAGGAGCTCGGCGCGCCCTACTACGAGCGCACGCAGGGCCCGGCGACCGCCCCCGAGCGCGCGGCGCTGCGGCAGCTCTCCGCGAAGGACGTGACCCTCACGGAGCTGGCCGGCGAGCCCGTCGCGCGCGTGTTCACCGACGCGCCCGGCAACGACGCGCCCATCGGCGGCGTGAAGGTGACCGCCGCCAACGGGTGGTTCGCGGTGCGCCCGAGCGGCACCGAAGACCTCTACAAGATCTACGCGGAGAGCTTCCGGGGGCCGGAGCACCTCGCGCAGATACAGGCGACGGCGCGAGCGCTGGTCGAGCGGACGATGGCCGCCGCGGCGCGGTGACCGCACCGGCGCGGGGGACACCGGTCTCGCGAGCCCCCGTCCCGGTGCTACACCTACCCCGAATGGCGAGCCGGCTCACCCACGACAAGGACCTCGAGGCCGCGATCGACGCTGTCGCCGACAGCTACGATCGCGAAGACCCCATCAACAACCTCGACAGCGCCGCGCTCCCGAACAAGCGCGCCGTCATCGACGCCTACAACTACATCAAGCCGACCCTGTTCATGGGGTTCTACAGCCGCCGCTCGCTGAACCGCGTCAACCTGCGCTACGCGATCAGCGAGTGCCTCTACCCGGCCCGCGAGATCCTCGTCGAGCAGATCGATCGCGCGGTGCGCTACGAGCAGCGCGCGGGCTGGCGCCCCGAGGGCAGACCGGAGGGCTGGAGCGAGGAGGTGGTCCTGTGCCTCTTCCGCCGCCTGCCCCGGCTGCGGCGCAGCCTCTCGGGCGACGTCATCGCCGCGTTTCAGGGCGACCCCGCCGCGGGGAGCGTCGAAGAGGTGGTCTTCAGCTATCCGAGCATCCAGGCCATCACCGCCTACCGCGTCGCCCATGAGCTCGCCGAGGTCGGGGTGCCGCTCATCCCGCGCATCCTCACCGAGCACGCGCACAGCCGCACGGGCATCGACATCCACCCGGACGCGCGCATCGGCGAGCGCTTCTTCATCGACCACGGCACGGGCGTCGTCATCGGCCAGACCACGGTCATCGGCGACGACGTGAAGATCTACCAGGGCGTCACCCTCGGCGCGCTGAGCGTCTCGCGCGACGCCCTCGGGTCCGGCCTGTCGGTCAAGCGCCACCCGACCATCGAGGACAACGTCACCCTCTACGCCGGCGCGACGATCCACGGCGGCGAGACGGTCATCGGGCACGGCAGCGTCATCGGCGGGAACGTGTGGATCGTGAAGTCGGTGCCACCCGACTCGAAGATCTTCGGCCGCCCGCGCGACTGAGCCTCGCCGCTCACGCGCGCGGTCGCGCGGCGCCGACGCCACACGGCTCAGGTGGCGACGGACGCCACGCCCCCCCGGTCGCGGGGCGTCAGCCGCGGTTCAGCGTGACGCGGTAGGCGTCGTTCAGCGCGGCGATGAAGGGCTCCTCGCTGAGCATCGCGACCCCGTCGTCCCCCTCGACGCGCGACCACACGGCGTCCGCCAGCGTCGCCCCGCGCTCGCGCAGATCGCCGACCAGCGCGTCCCGCACGGCCGGCAGCGTGAGGTCGTCGCGGTGCTCGGCGTACACCCGCCGCGCGGCTTCATCCGGGAAGACCTGCGCCTTCCACGACACGCTGATGCGCACCTCGTCCTCGCCGTAGCGCGCGCGTGTGGTCCCGCGGTCCCGGATCTCCCAGCCACCGCCCGCCGAGTGGAGCTCGGCGTCGAGGGAGAGATCCATCGGCATGTCGTACAGCGGCTCTCCCACCGCCTCGACGCAGTGGAACATGCGGTCGTTGTCGCCCACCAGCGCGGTGTTCGACTGGCAAGGCCGGTGCACCGGCGCGGCGGCCGGGCCGTCGGGCCAGTACTTGAAGCCGCCTCCGGGCCCTCGGTAGTACCAGGCGACCGCGGTCGCCATCGAGACGCGCCATGGCTCGAACAGCCCCGAGCGCAGCATCGTGACGAGCAGCCACACGGGGTAGCGCGTGCGATCGACGCCGCGGAACGCGGGGACGTCCGTATGCCCTGGGTCCACCGCGGGCATGGGCGCGTTGAGGTTGATGTAGACGATCTGCGGCACGACGACGTGGCCGTCGAAGAGCGCCCGCGCCGCGTCGAAGAGCCGCGCGTTGTGGAGAAACGTCTCGGCGCCGTCGAGCAGCGGCGTGTCGTACGCCCAGTCGCCGCGGAACCACGGCGCGACGAAGACCGGGCGGTCCTTGCGTGCCCGACGTCCCGCGTCGCTCAGCGCGCTCATCTCCGTGGCGGACGCCACGTAGCGCTGCACCGTGCCGTAGGGAGCCCCGCGCCGCGCGAGCGCGTAGACGTCTTCGGGTGCGTCGAGGACGGCGTCGACCGCGACGGGCGCAGGCGGCGGATGGAGTAGAGGGGCGGTCATGGTCGTTGAGCATACAAGAGCAGACCCGACGCGGCCCCGCGAACCCTCGCCCTCGCAGGCGAGGCGCGACTGGCCGGTCGGCTCGCAAAATCCGTTGCTGACGAAAACGTTCAGCATCGTGGGATCGTTGAGGTTTTTTTTGCCTGCAACTGGCAAAAAAGCGCCTCGCTTCACCCTTAAGCGTGATTGCTCCGCGCCTCATCTTCCGGTACCTACGGGTACTGGTGTGGAATTCGAGGTGCCGCGGGAGTTCCCGCGCGCTTCGCCCCACGCGTGGAGAGACACCCTACTAGCTAGAGAGAGACAAGAGGAGGGCATTCAATGCGAACGTTTCGTAACCTCGGCCTGATGGCCGGCATTCTCGCGATGGTCATCGCGGGGTGTACCAGCGCAGGCGGCAGCTCGAGCGGCGAAGGCTCGGCGCGCCTGAACCTGAACATCAACGGGGTCAACGTCGACCGTGTCGAGTACACGATCAGCGGCAGCGACTTCTCGGACATCGTCGGCACGCTTCCCGTCGTCGACAACCGTAACCCGCCGATCTGGGCGTTGATCACCAACATCCCGGCCGGCACCAACCGCACGATCACGCTCCGCGCGTACGATCCGAGCGGCAACGTCATCTGCGAGGGCTCGGCCACGGTCGACGTCCTCGAGGGCCAGACCGTCAAGGTCACCATCCAGCTCAACTGCGGCACGACCCCTGAGGATCACCGCGGCGACGTCGAGGTCGACGGCGACTTCAACATCGTCCCGCAGAACCTCTGCCCCGTGCTCCACTCGACCTTCGTCCTGCCTGAGGCTGTCGCCACCGGCGGCACCGCGGACGTCGAGGTCGTCGCCGGCGACTCCGCCCCGGGCGATCCCGAGGGTGGCGCGCTCACCTACTCGTGGAGCGCGACGAGCGGCTCCTTTGCCGACGCCACCGCCAACGCGACCCAGTACACCTGTGACGCGGACGGCACGCAGACCCTCACCGTCGTCGTCTCGGACGGCGACCCGACCTGTGACCTCACCGTCACGCTCGAGGTCGTGTGCGGCCAGGACCTCTGCGCTGGCGTGAACTGCGACGACGGCGTCGCCTGCACCACCGATAGCTGCAACCCGGCTGACGGCACCTGCTCGAACACGCCCGACAACAGCGCCTGCGCTGACGACGGCAACGAGTGCACCGCGGCGGCCTGCACGGGCAACGGCTGCGTCCAGAACAACGTCCCGAGCGGCACCGCCTGCACCGGCGGCGCTTGCGACGGCAACGGCACCTGCGTGCCGACCAACCTGTGCCCGACCGGCGCTTGCGACGACGGCATCGGCTGCACCGCCGATACCTGCAACCCGACCGACGGTAGCTGCACGAACACCCCGGACGACGGCGCTTGCCCGAGCGACGGCAACGAGTGCACCACCGAGAGCTGCGACCCGGTCAACGGCTGCGGCAGCTCGAACGTTGCGAACGGCACCGCCTGCACCGGCGGCACCTGCCAGGCCGGCACCTGCGTGGCGAACCCGACCTGCCAGCCGGGTAGCTGCGACGACGGCATCGCCTGCACGACCGACTCGTGCGACGACAGCACCGGCAGCATCGTCTGCACGAACACCGCCGACGACTCGGCGTGTGACGACGGCAACGAGTGCACGACCAACACGTGCGGCTCGAACGGCTGTGAGGCCGCGAACGTGGCTGACGGCACCGCCTGCACCGGCGGCACCTGCCAGGCCGGTACCTGCCAGGCTCCGTCCTGCGGCAGCGGCCCGGCTCCGGCTCCGGTGAGCGTCCAGGCTTGCCTGTACTGCCCGAACGTGCCGATCATCGGCAACGTCGCCGTCCCGGCGACGGTCACCGTGACCCCGCAGAGTGAGGTCTGCGCGGGCAGCAACGTCGACGTGAACGTGGCTGCTTCGACCTCGCTGACCATCCCGCTCGACGCGATGGCCACGGTCAACACCGGCACGGCGTCCTACACCGCGACCGGCGCCACGCCCGCGAGCTTCGACATCCCCGTGCCGATGCAGACCCTCGTCATCACGGCCAACGTGCCCGTGATCATCGACGGTGGCAGCGGGACGCAGACGTTCGCGGTGGACTCCGGCGCGAGCAACGTCGTCTTCGGTTCGAGCTCGATCTTCCTCGACCTCAACATCACGAGCCCGTTCCCGGTCGCTGTGCCGCTCACCTGCGCGCCGATCGACTCGAGCGACCCGCAGGTCGCGGCGGCTGCAGTCAACGGCTGCACCGGCGTCGTGCCCGCGGGCCCGCCCCCCACGGTCTCGTTCTCGGTGAACTGAGCCCGCTAGGCGTACGCCCTCTGGGCTGAACGCCAACACACACGCCGCCCCCCACGCCACCTCGGCGCGGGGGGCGACGCATTTAAGGCGCCGGGCCCGGGCCCGGGGACGGGTGCGGGTGCGGGGACGGGTGCGGGGACGGGTGCGGGAGCGGGAGCGGGGACGGGGACGGCTGCGGGGACGCGTTGGAATTACGTGAAAGCGAGTGGGGAGACTTGCCGTGACATGAATGTGACGGTACGGACTTGGGAGGGCGAGCGCTGCTCGCCGCGAGGTTTGGATTGACCGAGGACCGTGACGACGTTCGTGACGCCGGCGCAGAGGGGCTCGGGCTGCTCCGCGCGGAGGTAGTGCGCGTGATGCGCGGCTTCGGTGCCGACTACTGGCGCGAGGTCGACCGGGCGCGGGTGTTTCCGGAGGCGTTCTTCGTGGAGATGGGAGAGCGCGGGTACTTCGGGACGCTTCTCCCGGAGCGCTGGGGCGGCAGCGACGCTGGGCCGATGGCTGCGAGCGTGCTCATCGAGGCCGTGAACCGGGCCGGCGGTGACGCGTCGACGCTGAACGCGCAGATGGCGATCTGCGGTGCGTTGCTTCGGTCGGGTTCGGCCGCGCAGCAGGAGCGCTACCTGCCTGGCATCGCGCGTGGCGACGTTCGGTGTCTCTGCGTGGCGGCGACCGAGCCGGACAGCGGCGCCGACATGCGGAGCCTCCGAAGCCGGGCGCGCCGCGACGGCGACGACTGGGTCCTCGACGCGCACAAGGTCTTCATCTCGCTCGCCGAGCACACAGACCTGCTCTTGTTGCTGGTGGCCACCGACGAGGGGCCGACGCTCTTCGCGCTCGACATGGAGGAGTGCGGCGACCGCGTCGAGCGACGGCCGGTCGACATGGTGGTCAACCGGCTGACCACCGCGCTCTTCATCGACTCGCTCCGTGTCCCCGACGGCGCGCGGATAGGGCGGGTCGGCGGCGGCCTCGAGTGCCTCATCGGCGGCTTCGCGCAGCGGCGCATCTTCGCGGCGTCCGAGAGCCTGGGCAACGCGCGCTGCCTGCTCGACCTGAGCGTCGCGCACGCGAAGGAGCGCGTGACCTTCGACCGGCCGATCGGCAGCAACCAGGGCGTGCAGTACCCGCTCGCGCAGGCGTACGCGCGCATCGAGGCCGCGGATCTGATGCGCTCGGACGCGCTCCGCTTGCTCGTCGCGGGTGAAGACGCCGGCGCTCGGTCCGCGCTCGCGAAGCTGCTGGCGTCGGAGGCCGGGTGGGAGATGGCGCGCGCGGCGCTCACCACCTTTGGCGGGTGGGGCCTCGCTTCGGAGCTCGCCGTCGAGCGCAAGATCCGAGAGACCATGGTCTTCGTCTTCAACAACATGCTCTGGAGCTACCTCGCCGAGCGCGAGCTGGGCCTGCCGAAGGCCTTCTGAGGCAACACGATGGCGATTCACGCGACACGTATCGACGCTCAGTACCCGGGGTTCGTCTACGAGCACGCCCCGCGGAACGTGTACTGGGAGATGACGCAAGCCTGCGACCTGCAGTGCCAGCACTGCCGGGCGAGCGCGCACCCGATGCGCCACCCACTCGAGCTGGACACCGATCAGGCAAAGGCGCTGATCGACAGCGTCAAGGCGCTCGGCAGCCTGCTCATCCTGACGGGCGGCGACCCGATGAAGCGCCCGGATCTCTTCGAGCTGATGGCGTATGCGCGGAGCCAGCACGTGCCCGTCGCGATCACACCCTCGACGACACCCACGCTCACCGAGGAGGTCGTCGATCGCTTCGCCGAGATCGGGGTCACCGCGATGGGCATCAGCCTCGACGGCCCGAACGCCGAGGTGCACGACGCCTTCCGTAAGGTCGAGGGCACCTTCGAGCGCTCGGCGCAGGCGCTGCGGTGGGCGCGCGAGCGCGACCTCCGCGTCCAGGTCAACACGACGGTCACGACCTTCACGCTGCCGCACATCCCCGAGATGTTCCGGCTGCTCAGCGAGGAGCACTCCCCGCCCGTGCGCCGCTGGAAGCTCTTTCAGCTCGTCCCCGTCGGGCGCGGCGCCCGGCTCGGGCTCCCGTCGCCCGCCCAGATCGACGAGCTCTTCGCCTGGGTCTACGAGCACGCCGACGCCGCGCCCTTTCACGTGGGCACGGTCGAGGCGCCGCACTACCGGCGCTACTGGATCGAGCGCAAGAAGGCCGAGGGAGTGACCGACGACGACATCGCCAAGATGGCCGGGCGGATGGGGTTCGGCATCCGGGACGGAAACGGCATCGTCTTCGTGTCGCACCGCGGGGAGGTCTATCCGGCGGGGTTCCTGCCGCACCCGCTCCTCGGCAACGTGAAGAAGACCCCGCTCGAGACCATCTACCGTGAGTCGCCGGCGATGCTTCGCCTGCGTGACGCGGAGCAGCTCGCCGGCCGATGCGGGCGCTGCGCGTTTCGGTACGCGTGCGGCGGCAGCCGCGCGCGCGCGTACGCGACGACCGGCGACATCATGGGCGAAGACCCGCTCTGCACCTACGAGCCTGCGTCCCTGCCGAGCTGACCGCGGCTCATCGGGCGAGCGACGGCCGTAGCGCGGTCATGTGACGTCGCGCATGCGCCAAACGAAAGACGCCGAGCCCTCTCGAGGCCCGGCGTCTTTCGTTGCTAGCGCTGAGCAGCGGCTCAGAAGCCCATGCCGCCCATGCCGCCCATGCCGCCCATGCCGCCCATGCCGCCGCCCATGCCGGGGGGCGGGCCGGCCGGCTCGTCCTGGGGCTCCTCGGCGATGAGGGCGTGCGTCGTGAGCATCAGCCCGGCGACCGAGCACGCGTTCTGCAGCGCGGTGCGCACGACCTTCGTCGGGTCGATGACGCCCGCCTTCAGCAGGTCCTCGTACTCCTCCGTGCGAGCGTTGAACCCGAAGCCGCCCTTCGAGCTGCGGACCTTGTCGGCGACCACCGACGCCTCGTGCCCGGCGTTGGCGGCGATCTGACGGAGCGGCTCCTCGAGCGCGCGCCGCAGGATGCGCACGCCGACGGCGCGCGTGCCCTCGAGCGCGAGGCTGTCGAGCGCAGCCTGCGCACGGACGAGCGCGACCCCACCGCCCGGGACGACGCCCTCCTCGACGGCGGCTCGGGTGGCGTGCAGGGCGTCGTCGACGAGGTCCTTCTTCTCCTTGACCTCGGTCTCGCTGGCCGCGCCCACCTTGATGACGGCGACGCCGCCCGAGAGCTTGGCCAGGCGCTCCTGCAGCTTCTCTCGGTCGTAGTCGCTGGTCGTGCGCTCGATCTCGGCGCGGATCGTGCCGATGCGGCCGTTGATGGCGGCCTTCTTGCCCTTGCCGTCGACGACCACGGTCTTGTCTTTGTCGACCGTGACGCTCTTGGCGCGACCGAGCGAGCTGAGCGTGACCTGGTCGAGCTTCATGCCGCGGTCCTCGCTGACCACCTCACCGCCGGTCAGCACCGCGAGGTCTTCGAGCATCGCCTTTCGCCGATCGCCGAAGCCGGGCGCCTTCACGGCGGCCACCTGCAGGGTGCCGCGGAGCTTGTTGACGACGAGCGCGGCGAGCGCCTCGCCCTCGACGTCCTCCGAGACGATGAGGAGCGGCTTCTGCTGGCGCGCGATCCCCTCGAGCACGGGGATCAGATCCTTCATGTTCGAGATCTTCTTCTCGTACAGCAGGATGTAGGGATCCTCGAGGACGACCTGCATCTTCTCCTGATCGGTCACGAAGTAGGGCGAGAGGTAGCCGCGATCGAACTGCATCCCCTCTACGATCTCGAGCTCCGACGTGAGGCCCTTGGCCTCTTCGACGGTGATGACGCCCTCGTTGGTGACCTTCTCCATCGCGGCGGCGAGCATCTCGCCGACCTCGGCGTTGCCGTTCGCCGAGACGGTGCCGACCTGGATGATCTCCTCGCTGCCCTTGACCTTCTTCGACAGCTTGGCGAGCGCCGCGACGACCGCTTCGCAGCCGGCGTCGATGCCGCGCTTGAGGTCCATCGGGTTGTGGTTCGCGGCGACCATGCGCGCGCCTTCGCGGTAGATCGCCTGGGCGAGCACGGTCGCGGTCGTCGTGCCGTCACCGGCGTCGTCGTTGGTCTGCGAGGCGACCTCGCGGACCATCTGGGCGCCCATGTTCTCGAACTTGTCCGCGAGCTCGATCTCTTTGGCGACGGTGACGCCGTCCTTGGTGACGCGCGGCGCGCCGAACGACTTGTCGAGCAGGACGTTGTGTCCCTTCGGCCCGAGGGTGACTTTCACCGCGTTCGCGAGCTTGTCGATGCCGTCGAGGATGCGCTTTTGCGCCTTGGCGTCGAATAGGATCTGCTTGGCTGCCATGGTGGGGTCTCTTTTCTTCGCGGGGCGAGTGTGAAGGCCTCTCCCGGCGCTCGAGGCGGTCTCCGCGCGCGGAGCCTGGCCTCCAATGTGAGCACCAAGGCCGAGGCCGGATGGTTCAGTCGATGACGGCGAGGATCTCGTCCTCGCGCAAGATGAGGTGCTCCTGACCGTCGAGCTTGATCTCGGTGCCGCTGTAGCGACCGAAGAGCACGCGGTTGCCCTTCTTGACGGAGAGCGCGAGGACATCCCCGGAGTCGGTCACCCGGCCCGCTCCGACCGCGACGACCTTGCCCTCGAGGGGCTTCTCGGTCGCGGTGTCGGGGATGATGATCCCCCCTGCGGTCTTGGTCTCTTCGGCGACTCGCTTGACCAGCACGCGGTCGTGCAGCGGGCGGAATTTCATCGGTGTGTACCTCGCGTCTTCGGCTGTCGGGTCGGTGGCGCGCCCGGACGGACGCGACGGCGACTATTAAGCAGCCGATCGGGTCGGGGCAAGCCCACGCGGCGAGGTTTTTCGCCTTTCGCTGCGCGGTCACGCCATGCCGCGCGGCCCGCGGGGCCGACTGACGGGTCGCGCCGCACAAAAAGAAAGGCCCCGCCACACGCTGGGTACCGCGACCGCTGCTCCCTTCCGGGCCTGACGGGGTTGACGGGCCAGCGTTGGCAGGACCATGAGCGCGCGGCTCTCGGCGCGGGGAACTGTGTATCCTACGCTATCGTAGTCCTCGAGCCGAGCGTACGCCGGTGAGGGCCAGCGGAGAGGAAGGGATTCGAACCCCCGGTGCCATTGCTGGCACACACGATTTCCAGTCGTGCACCTTCGACCGCTCGGTCACCTCTCCAGCGACACCGGACGGCGGTCCGGCTTCGCTTGTCGTTGCAGTGCTGTCAGTCAATCAAAGAGCCGGTAGTGGCGGAGAGCAAGGGATTCGAACCCTTGGTACCGTTGCCAGTACACTTGATTTCGAATCAAGCACCTTCGACCGCTCGGTCAGCTCTCCGCGGCCGAAGCTAGCAAATCGATCCGACCTGTCAACGAGCACCCGGCGCGCGGCCGCGGCGTCCGCGGACCGCGGCGAAAAACGCCGACAGCTCCGCGGCACACTCGTCGGCCAGCACGCCCGGCGTGCACTCGAAGCGGTGGTTCAGGCGAGGGTCCGAGCCGATCGCGAAGAGCGTCCGCGTCGCGCCGGCCTTCGGGTCGTCGCAGCCCCACACGACGCGGTCGACCCGCGCGTTGACGAGCGCGCCGGCGCACATGGGGCAGGGCTCGAGGGTGACGTAGACGGTCGCTCCGGACAGGCGCCACGTCCCGAGCCGAGCGGCGGCGGCGCGCACGGCGATCAGCTCGGCGTGGGCGCTCGGGTCCTGGCTGCGCTCGCGCAGGTTGCGGCCCCGTCCGACGACGCGGCCGTTCATCACGACGACCGCCCCGACGGGCACCTCACCGAGGCGCGCGGCCGCCGCCGCCTCGGCGAGCGCTGCGCGCATGAAGCGTTCGTCGTCCGAGAGGCGCGGCGACGCGTCGTCGTGGGAGGGTGGGGTCGTCACGGTCGCTCGGGAGCGCTCCCGAGGCGGTCGGCCGCCAGGGAGGCCAGCCTGCGCGCGGTGACCGCCGAGGGGTGAAAGGGCGGAGCCAGGAGGATTCGAACCTCCAACCCCTGGTTCCGTAGACCAGTGCTCTATCCGTTGAGCTATGGCTCCAGCGCGCGACGCGCGGTGCGCAACCCTAGCCGCCCATCGGTCGGCGTCAAGGATGCGGCCCGCTCGCGAGAGCCCCGTGGGGCTCACGCTCAGCGGAGAGGGGGGGATTCGAACCCCCGGTACAGCTCTACACCGCACGACCGCTTAGCAAGCGGTTGCCTTCGACCACTCGGCCACCTCTCCGAGACTGTTTTCAAGCCCGCGGCAGCGAGCGCACGGGCAGCGAGCCCGTAGGGCGCGCGTTGTAGCCGCGTGCATGGTACGTGTCAATCGTGCCGGCGCGCGCGGCCTTCGCCCTCGGCGCCCGCGTAGGCGAGCTGCTCGGCGACGTCCGCGTCGGACGCGGCGGGCCGCGCCATGTTCGCGATCGCTTCGGCGCCGCCCACCTGCGCCGCCCAGCGCGCGAGGGCCGCCATCCCAGTGGCGAGGTCGATCGGCGCTCGGTAGCCGAGCGTAGTCCGGGCCCGGCTCGCGTCGAAGGCGCTGGTGCGACCGCGACGGATGACGTCGGCTCGCCAGGCGCCCTTCGCGCGCCTCCGCTGGCGGACGCTCGCGGCGGCGTAGGCCACCGGGTACGCGGCCCCGCGCCGAGGCGGCGGGAGCCCCACGGCGCGGCAGAGCTCCGCGAAGAAGTCGCGCGCGAGCGTCAGCTCCTCGTCGACGATGTGGTACGCGCCGCCGTCGCCCCGCCCGAGGGCGCTCGCGAGGACGATGGCGTGCGCGAGGTTGCCGGCGTAGGTCGTCGCGACGAGGTTGTCGCCGCGCCCGACGAGGCGCACGCCGCCCCGAAGCCCCTCGGCGCACACCGCGGGCAGGAACGAGGTGTCGCCCGGTCCCCAGACGAGCGCGGGGCGGAGCGCGATGGTCGAGAAGCCGGGCCGCCCGGAGGTCACCACGAGCTCCTCGGCCTCTTGCTTCGTCCGCACGAAGTCGTCGACGGGCGCGCCGATCGCCGCCTGGTCTTCGCTCCAGTGGCGGCGGTTCGCGTTGCAGAGCGAGACGTCGGCGCAGGAGACGTGGACCAGCTTCCGGCAGCCGGCGTGGCGCGCGGCGTTCAGGGCGTTCTCCGTGCCGGCGACGTGCGTCCACTCGAGCGCGGCGCGCGAGGCGCGGTGGCTCGATACGCCCGCGGCGTGCACCATCACGTCGCAGCCCTTCGCGGCGTCCGCGAGCGGGTTCGGGTCGGCGAGGGTGCCTTCGAAGAGGGTCGCGCCGAGGTCGCCGAGGGACCCGGCAGCCTCGGCGTCCCGGACGTACGCGTGGACCGCGTGGCCGGCCGCGCGCAGGGCGCGGACCGCTGCTTGGCCTACGCAACCGGTCGCACCGGTGACGATGACGCGCATGGCGTTCGAGTAGCAGCGCTCGCGGTGAGGAGCACGGCGCCGGGCTCCGCGCGGGGGCTCCGCGCGGCAGCCCGAGCGCGCAGGCTCCCGGAGCGCCGTCGACGCGGGGTCCTCAGGCGGCCTCCGCCGGCTCTCGCGCCTTGCGCTCGGCGTCCGGGGCGGCCTTCGCGGTCCCGGTGGTCCCGGTGTCGACGGCCGCGGTCTCGCTCGGGTCGGCCTCGGCGCCGATCCCGAGGGCGGCGCGCAGTCGGCTCGCGAGCGCCGGGTCTTCGTGCACGGCGGCACGCGCGCGCTCTCGTCCTTGGCCGATCGTGACGCCGTCGAGCGCGTAGTACGCGCCGTTCTTGTCGATGACGCCCGCCTCGACCGCCTTGTCGAGCAGGTCCGCCGCCGTGTCGATGCCGATGCCGTAGCGGATGTCGAACTCCACCTGGCGGAACGGCGGCGCGAGCTTGTTCTTGACCACCTTGACCCGGGTGCGGTTGCCGACCGCGGCGTCGCCGGCCTTGACGCTGCCGATGCGGCGCACGTCGAGTCGCACCGAGGCGTAGAACTTGAGCGCGTTGCCGCCGGTCGTCGTCTCCGGCGAGCCGAACACGACGCCGATCTTCATGCGGAGCTGGTTGATGAAGATGAGCGTCGTGTGCGTGCGATGCGCCGCGCCGGTGAGCTTGCGGAGCGCCTGGCTCATGAGCCGAGCCTGCAAGCCGACGTGCGCGTCGCCCATCTCGCCCTCGATCTCGGCGCGCGGGACGAGCGCGGCGACCGAGTCGATGACGATGAGGTCGACCGCCTCGCTCCGAACGAGCGTCTCCGTGATCTCCAGCGCCTGCTCGCCGGTGTCGGGCTGGCTCACGAGCAGCCCCTTCGTGTCGACGCCGAGCGCGCTGGCGTACTGCACGTCGAGCGCGTGCTCGGCGTCGATGAACGCGGCGATGCCGCCCGCGCGCTGGCACTCGGCGATCGCGTGCAGCGTGAGCGTGGTCTTGCCGCTCGACTCGGGGCCGAAGATCTCGACGACGCGTCCGCGCGGCAGCCCGCCGCAGCCGAGCGCCGCGTCGAGTGACGGCGAGCCGGTGCTGACGGTCGGCTCGCGTACGACCTCGCGATCGCCGAGGCGCATGATCGCGCCTTTGCCGTAGCTCTTCTCGAGGCTGCGCATCGCCGCGTCGAGGGCTTTGAGCTTTTGTTTCATGGGGGGCTCCTATGCTGTCGTGGGGTGAGGGGGTCGAAGGGATCCGTGAAGACTGGGCGTCGCGAACTCTCGACGCGCTCAAGCGGCGACGCGGGTGCTCCGGTACTGCAGGGCCTCGGCGACGTGCGGCCGGGCGATCTTTGCGCGGGCGTCGAGCGCCGCGATCGTCCGCGCGACCCGCAGCGCCTTGCCGTACGCGCGGGCGCTGAGCTGCATCCGCTCGACCGCGGTCTCGAGCAGCGTGACGGCCTCCGGCTCGGTCTGCGCGAGCAGGGCGTCGAGCGGCGGGGTGGGGCCGAGGTCCGCGCGGACGCGCTCGACCCGCGACCTCACCTCGGCCGAGGTCTCGCCGGCCTGCGTGGACCGCAGGGCGCGCGCCTTCACGCGCGGGACGCTGACGTGCAGATCGAAGCGGTCGAGGAGCGGGCCCGAGACCCTCGACTGGTAGCGCGCGATGCGCTCCGGCCCGCACGCGCACGTGCGGTGCGGGTCCCCCGCGTAGCCGCAGGGGCAGGGGTTCATCGCGGCGACGATGAGCGGCTGCGCGGGCATGTCGACGCGGTAGCGCGCCCTCGCGATCGTCACGCGCCCCTGCTCCATCGTCGTCCGGAGCGTCTCGATGACGTCGCGCCGGAGCTCCGGCAGCTCGTCGAGGAAGAGGACGCCCCCGTGCGCGAGGGTGACCTCGCCTGGCCGCACGGGATCGCCGCCGCCGATCAGCGCGGCCGCGCTCGCGGTGTGGTGCGGCGCGCGGAAGGGGCGG